>NZ_PNDS01000057.1 GCF_005886535.1 Pseudoalteromonas sp. S2755 | reverse complement strand
GAGCCTGCGTAGCATAGTCATTCTATGTGAGTCAGGCGAGAACACAGTAGAAATGCCAATCAAGCGCTGCCCTTTGGGTTCACCTGAGTGCGCTTTGTTCATTGTTGCTCAACTTTTGCTTAGATTACTAGGCGGCAAGTCGAGCGTCGCGATCAAAACACACTCAGGAGAACAAAAATCAAACAGCAAAGGTCAACAGGCCCTAATTAAGTGATCTATTTTGAGGCGAGAAAATCTTGTCGATAACCAGGCGAAAATTTTGCTATTTAGTTATTCTAAATGAGAAACCTTTAACGCAGTTAGCGTCAGATTTGTTCCTTCAAATTGAGCAAGTATTAAGACTAATTGGTATTACAAGGTATTACTGACTGTAATGTGCAAAAAAGCGCTTTACTCTATCCATTGCGGGCTGTAAATCATCTTTATGTGGCAAAAACACTAATCTAAAATGATCTGCGCTAGGCCAATTAAATGCGCGTCCGTGGACAAGTAGAATTTTCTCTTCTTTGAGCAAATCGAGCACCATACGCTCATCATTCTTAATATTAAACCGTTTCACGTCCACTTTCGGAAAGGCATAAAGCGCACCCTTTGGCTTTACACAACTTATTCCTTCGATATCGTTTAAACCTTTAAACGCAATATCACGCTGCTCATACAAACGCCCACCCGGTTCAATGAGTTGGTCGATGGATTGTATGCCTCCAAGGGCTTGTTGAATGGCAAACTGTGCAGGAACATTGGCGCATAATCGCATAGACGCGAGCATTTCTAAGCCTGTGATCAAATCCTGCATCGCTGAATGTTTACCACTGATCACCATCCAGCCCATGCGGATCCCGGCCGCACGATAGGTTTTTGCTAAGCCGTTAAAAGTGATAACTGGTATATCATCACAAAGACTTGCTATTGAAAAATGCTCAGCACCGTCATATAAAATCTTTTCGTAGATCTCATCACTCAGTATTAATAGCTTGTGTTCTCTGGCAACGTCAATTAATGCCTCGAGCAATGCTTTGTCATATACCGCACCGGTCGGATTGTTTGGATTGATCAGCACCAACGCTTTGGTACGACTCGTTATTTTACGCTTGATATCTTCGATATCTGGAAACCAGTCTTGCTCTTCATCACAAAGATAATGTACTGGATTACCGCCAGATAATTTAACGGCGGCTGTCCATAGCGGATAATCCGGTGCAGGGATCAAGACCTCGTCACCATCATTGAGTAAAGCTTGTGCGGTCATTTGGATCAATTCACTGACACCATTGCCAATGAAGATGTTATCGACACTAATATTGGGAAAGCTTTTTTGCTGATAATATTGATAAACAGCGACTCGGGCAGAATATAATCCTTTTGAGTCGCAATACCCCTGTGCAGAATATAAGTTTTTTATGATGTCTCGGTGCATATCTTCTGGCATATCAAAGCCAAACGCCGCCGGATTGCCAATATTTAATTTGAGGACTTTCATGCCCTCGTCTTCCATTTTCCTTGCTTGATCCAATACTGGACCACGGATATCATAACTCACTCCGTTGAGCTTATTACTTTTTGTTATTTGTAGCATCTATAACCCCCTCATTTTGCTCAAGCATATATCACAATACCGTCTAAATTCTATGCTTTTGATAACTTTTTATGCTTCAAAAAAGCAACTTACAAAATGAAGTGCTTGGGGTAACGCAATAATAATAAAAAAGGCCGTATAAACGACCTTATTTCCGCTCTTTGGCTTATTCTGACTTTAAGGTTGAGCACTCACCCACTGCTGCAGTTTCGCTTTTGAACCTGCAACTTGCGCTGCCAGCTTCTCAATAGAATCATCAACAATATCCTGCTTCCCTTGCATGAGAGCGTGCTCGATCGTCTTTGCCAGATCGCTCAAACTAGCAGCCCCAAACTGGGCAGCATTAGATTTCAAACTGTGAGCATGACGAATGGCAGCTTCTTGATCCTGATTCAAATTCAGCATCAACTCCGATTCTAACCGCTCGAATTCAGAACAACAAAAATGAACCGTATCTTCGAATTGCTCGCCCAGTAACATTTGCATGTTCTCTAGGGCACCTTCATCTATTACGATGCTCATAATTTTCCTTAAATTTAATATTCTAATACTTATGCTAGCCAAATCTGGTTTCTTGTGCAAAGTAAATACGTGCAAGATATGATAAAATATGACTTATATTAAGAAACACCTTATCAAACATGAAACGTAATACCTGCCCAATCTGTCAGTTTCCCACAAAGACTTGCGTATGCTCCTATGTTGGCAATATGATACCAAATGCAATTCAAGTTATTATTATGCAGCACCCGAGCGAAGTAAAAGTCGCCAAAAATACTGCAAAGCTCCTCGCCTTACAGTTAGACAGGTTTGCGCTGTATGTTGGAGAAAGCACCGCTGACTTTGAAGAGTTGATTAACTTCTGCAACGCAAACCATGTTGCACTGCTCTACCCAAACAACCACGCTAAGACCTTAACTACAGAATATAATCACACTCAAAAGCTTGATGCCATCATATTATTGGACGGTACTTGGAAGAAAGCCACTAAGCTGTATAACCTCAACCCATGGCTAAGCCAGTTGCCCAGCTTTCAATTCGATTCGGTAAATGCAAGCGAATATACTATTCGTAAATCTAAACATGAATACAGTTTATCAACACTTGAAGCGGCCGCTCAATTTCTTGAGATTGTAGATCAATGTGAAACTGCGGATCTCTATAAACTTCAAGCAGGCATGGTGAAAGAACAGATGAAGCTTATGCCTGATGATGTTAAGGCCAGGTATTGAAGGAAGAAAATGCCAAGCTCTAGACTACAGCGCGGATACACTCGCCGAGGGCCCGATTATCGATTCGGCGACCAAGTTGATTTCAGTGAAATCAAACAGACCTTTGGCTTTAAAACCATGGCTATTGGTCATTGGGTTACACCTGAAGAAACCCGTTTATCCGCCAATTTCATTTATGATGCCCTCGCAGATCTAGCCCAAATACTACAAGTACCACCACAGGTCATTGGCCTTCGAGGAACGCTTAATTTTGCTTTTGGTACAGGCGGTCAACAAGGTGTTCAAGCGCATTACGCAGCAAATACGAGAACACTCGCCTTGGCAAAAAATGCCGGTGGTGGCGCACTTGCCCACGAGTGGTGGCATGCATTTGACCACTATATTTGCCAGCATTTAATAGCACAACCAAAAAAGTCTTTTGCCTCATCAGCTTGGTTACTTTCTACCGAAACAGTATTACACCCACTGAACAATGCTTTAGCAACATTTTTTGCGCATACCTTTTTAGATGAACAGCATCAAAAACCAAATCGGTACTTCCATACCGCCAAGATTGCTGATAGCGCAAACAAACAGATTTATTACGCGCTACCCGAGGAGCTAACAGCTCGGATGTTCGAGGCCATTATTGCCTATCACAGCGATATATCAAATTCGTTTTTGGCCGCGGGAATTAAAGGTTCAGAGCAAGAAAAGCTGGGAATTTACCCGACGTGTGAACATAGAGCCCAGTGCGCTGAGCCCATTTTTAACTACTTCAGCGAACTAGGAAAGATTTTATATCGCCGGCATAGGTGACTTTACTTAGCCAACTCTTAAATTCCGTGAACGGTAATGGACGTGAAATAAAATAGCCCTGTGCAAAGTCGCAGCCATAGGCCTGCAAACGAATATAACTATTGATATCTTCAACTCCCTCAGCCACAACCTTTGAGCCTAAACTATGTGCCATATCACAAGTTGCCTTGCAAATACTTTGGTTACTCTTGGATGTCTCAATATCCATCACAAAGCTCTTATCAATTTTAAGTTCATCAAATCCAAGTTTGCTCAAGTATGCAAGTGACGAATATCCAGTACCAAAATCGTCTATCGCTACCTTAACGCCAATTGAACGATAATCATCCAACACCCCTTTAAGCTCTGCTTCTTTTCCTATCGTTACAGATTCCGTGATCTCTATCATTATTTGAGAAGGTGCGAGTGATAATTCATTGATAAGCGTAATAAGCTGTACCGACAACTCTCTTCTACTCAAGTCGCGACCAGATACATTGATTGAAATAACGTGCTCAGGCAATAACTTGGTAATCTCAGCTTGATAATGGAGTGCATGCTCTATCACCCATTCTGTGATTTCGTAAATTTGCCCTGAAGACTCAGCAATCGGAATAAATTCATCAGGTGGTATGTAACCAAGTTCAGGGTGAAGCCAGCGCAGTAGCACTTCCGAGCCAAATACCCTTCCAGTCCTGAGATCTACCTGCGGCTGGAAGAATAAACTGAACTGTTCATGTTCTATCGCACTTTTAAGAAAAGAGGTGAGCTTTAATTGTCGCTCAGTCGAAATAGAGCTTTCAACATCAAATAGGTGCCAACGTTGGCCATTATGCGATTTAGTATTCAGTGCCTGCAGCGCTCGCTGGATAAGTTTCTCAGTGGATTTCGCATGCATCGGATAATTCGCTACCCCAACCTCTAAACTATCGACAATCTGTGTGTCTTTATATCCAACCCCTTCTTCGAATACAGCAGATAAAATGCATACATATTGCTCAACTTGACTAACCTCAATTTTACCATCAAGCACGATGGCAAACACTTGGTCTTCTAGGCGGTAAATAGGCGTGTTACCTTTATTTGCGACGGCAGCGCTACCGTAAGTATTGATCTGCTCAGAGACCTCTTTGAATAGCTTATTGATGTGCTGATTGGCAAAGGTTAAGCCAAAGCTCAGCCTTATTGATGGTAGGATAAGTGGTTTAAAAAGTAACAATGTATGCGCTTTATTTTGCTCCTCAAGCTTAGCGAGCGAGCCAAACAGGGCGAATTTATTGGGCAGTGCCGTCTCTTTATCAAACTCAGCGTAATGAATATACATACGTCGCTTTTCCGCATCATGCCAAACTACAAACAGTAGTAAGAGCATTAAATGTAGGCTGATCAACACATGATTTACGATTGAAATCTGTTCACTTGGCTGTATTAATTGACTCCCAGCAAAGCCAATTAATACCGCCACCATAGGAGACCAGATCGCGCAGCAAAAATAGACTTCTTTAAGACTGTCTTGGTCTTGGCTTACCAAAATCATCGCACTTAATACAATCGCAATAATAACCATTATGGATTGAAGCGCAAACGGTAAATCCACTTTAGCAAACGCCACAACAGTACCGCTGAGTAAATAGATATAAGCAGTCGTCTTGATGGTTAGCTTAACCTTTCTATCAAGCCTATTTTTAGCAAGGAAATGATGAAAAAACAAAAGACTGAAGCCAAGTGCAAAACACACAAAGCTGCCACTGAAATGTAAAAAATGAACACTGTTTTGGTAGCTGAAAAAGATATCCGCAAGTCCTTTATGGGTGACGTATAGGCAAGCCAATGACAGCAAATAGCCACCAACCGACAGCAGGCTTGCACGTTTCGAAATAATACCGGTACTGAGCATGAAAATACTCAATAAAAACATCGCCCCTAGAAACAACCCTGTTAAAAATAGATGGGCATTGGTACTTTTGATATATACTCCATAGGGCTCAATACTTACCCTAGATAAGGAAACATAGGGTGATTGAACCTTAACAATTATAGGCTCAATACGGCTATTTGCATCGATCACCAAATGAGGTGAAAAATGGGATAATGACGTATGATTATTACTTTCGGGGATTTGAATTAATTTTCCAATAGGATCCGTGGTAAAAAACTCAACACTGCCCATGGATGGACGTGTGACTGTCAGCACTTGGTCTGACAGTTCGTCGTGAACGGGGTTTGTGATTCGAAGCCAAACCGCAACGCCCTTTGGAATAATTACCGTTTCTTGCGATACACTAAACTGGGCCTCGGAAAAGTCACCATAGCCTACTGAAATTAAAGGTCTTGCCTCTATTGTTTCTGCAGCCAGCTGCGTTTCCGCAGTAGCCAGCATCGCAAAGGCGCAACACACAATTATCGTAAACATCAGTGTGGCATACCTAGCAGCGCTAAGCCACATACCTATTCTCCTTGAGTCACTTTGACGGTGATTTGTCAGCCTATTCGTTATGCCAAGAACCAAGCGTTAACGTTCAAGAAAAACACCAACCCAAAAGCATTGGCTATGAGGTTCTCTTTGCAAATCAGGAGGCAACGTCATTCTCGCGCCAACACGTATTTCACTTTGCCTTTTACAGCCATTTACATGATGTATCGCTCGACAACATAAAAACGTATTGTTGTAAGTATGGTTTGGATCAAAGCAAATGCAAAAATATTATTGAATTTAAATCGTTATGACTGATTCGGTGTGAGCTCAAAAATGTAAAGGTGGTGTGCCGTTATAGGAGGTGAAATATTCAATTTTAAGATTGGAATAACAACTTGTTCTCTAGCCGTTGTTATTCCAAACATAAGGGTCAAATTTGCTTATAGTAGGCTAACGACTAGCACGCCAATCCATCCGCCAAAGTATTCCATTAACTGTCGTCACTAATACGTGACGCAACCGCACTAGTTTGATCCTTATATTTGGCGTCTTTGCGCTCGTTATAAGGAAATTGCGCGGCACTGGTCATCGTTTCAAAACTCATCGCACCTATTTTCATGTTTGGCCTCAGTGCCAAAGGCAACTTACCTGAATTATAGAACTCTAATACGATGTTTCCAGACCAACCAGGATCAATACGATGCGCGGTAACGTGAACCATTAAACCTAGTCTTGCCAGCGACGAGCGGCCATCTAACCAACCAACGAGATCGGCAGGTAGCGTTACCTTTTCATATGTCATTGCCAGCGCAAGCTCACCAGGATGCAAGAAGAACGCTTGGCCATCTTCTAACACAATTTCGTCACTCATGATGGATTCCATCGCGGCATTGATCTGATCTTTAGGACCACTGAGATCAACGTAAGGCGCGGCATGGTCCTGAAACACTCTAAACTTGTTACCCAGTCTTAAATCCACGGTAACGCCTGAAATCATATCTGGCTTAGGTGTAGGTTCGATGATTATGCGTTGTTGTTCAATCGCTTCTCGAATATGGGTATCCGATAATCTCATTCTTAGTCTTCCGTCATCACAATCTCAACACCCGATGTTGAGTCTGATTGGTAATATAACATACTGGCAACCAGTTGGGCACAGTCAACATAGTGATCTGCTATACCATGATTGTCAGCCTTACTTTCTGAATTAGGCTCACGGACTGTGGCAATGATGTCTTCGCCCTGCTCCGTTGCTGCTCTGATTTGGTCGTTAAGCGGTACTTCCGCGAGCAGAGGCACACCATAGCGACTCGCCAGCGTGGTGCCACCAGAGTGACCAAAAATGTGGTTGCGACTACCACATTGCTCACAATTGAAGTAACTCATATTTTCGACCAAACCTAAAATGGGGAGCTGCACTTTTTCAAACATCGCGATGCCCTTCTGTGCATCTGCTAGCGCCAAGGTCTGCGGTGTAGTGACAATCACCGCACCACTGGCTGGCACTTTTTGCGTCATAGTAAGTTGGATATCTCCTGTGCCTGGTGGCATATCAACAATCAGATAATCCAGCTCGCCCCAATCCGTTTCATTTAACAATTGAGTGAGTGCTTGAGAAGCCATTGGTCCTCGCCAAACAGTGGCGTCCTCTGCTGGAACTAAAAAGCCGATAGACATGGCTTTAATGCCCGACTTTTCAATTGGTAGTAGGGTTTTATCATCTTTCGCCCGAGGTTTTTCATCCTCAAGAGCCAGTAAACTCGGTAGTGAAGGGCCATAAATATCAGCATCTAGCACACCGACTTTCGCGTCTTGAGCGCGTAGCGCATACGCCAGATTAATCGCAGTGGTAGACTTACCCACCCCGCCCTTACCTGAGGCAACAAGAATAATATGTTTAATGGCTTTAAATTTTGGTCGACCAACAACGACGACTTTCGATGTCACCTCAACAGGCTTACCCAAGTGTTGCTGTAGATAACTAGCAACATCTTGGTCGCATTGGATGGCAAATGGAAAGTTTATTTGCACTTGAATTTGTGCTTTTGACTCTTGTGTTTTGATCACCCAATTTGCATCAATGCCCACTGGTAATGCGGCACTACGATAGCCATTTAAAAGCTCAATGATTGCCTGTTTGGTGTTTTTTCCCTTGGCAAACCATTTTTCCAGTCCAAACATACAAATTAAACTCCTCTGGGTGATGAAAATAGCCACGGAATTATGTAACATTCAACTCATTAAAACCAGTCAATTCGCGGTTCATGGTCTGAACTAAGGTGAGTCACTAAGCACACTTGTCCATTCAAGTGTTAACTCGGTGAATAATCAACCAATTCAACACCATCAATTAGAAAGATCGCGCTAAATTCATGGAATCGTTATGACGAAGAGAAAAATTCTCATTACCAGTGCATTACCATATGCAAATGGCCCCACACACTTAGGCCACTTGCTGGAATATATTCAAACCGATATTTGGGCTCGCTTCCAAAAGCTACAAGGCCATGAAGCCTATTATGTATGTGCGGACGATGCGCACGGCACACCAATCATGCTAAATGCACAGAAGCAAGGTATCACGCCTGAAGAAATGGTTAAGCAGGTAAGTATTGAGCGTCAGCGTGACTTTGCAGACTTCAATATCGAGTTTGATAACTATCACAGCACACACAGTGACGAAAACCGTGAACTAAGCGAGCTAATCTACACTCGTTTAGACGAAAAAGGCTATATCAAAAAGCGCACGATTTCACAGTTATTTGATCCAGAGAAAGGCATTTTCCTACCAGATCGTTTTGTTACTGGTACTTGCCCGACTTGTAAGTCTGAAGATCAAAATGGCGACAGCTGTGATGCCTGCGGTGCAACCTACAGCCCAACAGAATTAATTGAGCCAAAATCTGTGATGTCTGGTGCGACACCCATTTTGAAAGATTCAGAGCATTACTTCTTTGACTTACCTGCATTCGAAGACATGCTAAAAACATGGCTACGCTCAGGTAGTTTGCAATCTGAAATGGCGAACAAGCTAGACGAATGGTTTGCAGACGGCTTGCAGCAGTGGGATATCAGCCGTGACGCTCCCTATTTTGGTTTTGAAATACCAGGCGCGCCTGGCAAGTATTTTTATGTTTGGTTGGATGCACCAATCGGTTACATGGCAAGCTTCAAAAACCTTTGCGAGAAACAAGGCCTAAACTTTGACGAGTTTTGGGGTGAAAGCTCTGACGCTGAGCTTTATCACTTTATCGGTAAAGACATCATCTACTTCCACAGCCTATTTTGGCCTGCGATGCTTGATGGCGCTAATTTCCGTAAACCAAATAACGTATTCGCTCACGGTTTTGTCACCGTAAATGGCGCTAAGATGTCTAAGTCAAAAGGCACTTTTGTAAAGGCTCGTACTTATCTAGAGCATTTAGACCCTGAGTATCTACGTTATTACTACGCAGCTAAACTAAACAGCGGCGTTACAGATTTAGATCTAAACTTAGAGGACTTTGCTGCACGCGTAAACTCAGACTTAGTGGGCAAAGTGGTAAACATCGCAAGTCGCTGTGCAGGCTTTATTACTAAGAAATTTGACGGCAAGCTAAGCGGCTCTGTCATGGACGAAGCGCTACTAACTAGCTTTGTTGCTGCAAAGGATTCAATCGCGACACATTTTGAAAACCGCGAATACAGTCGCGCAGTGCGTGAGATCATGACCCTTGCAGACAAAGCAAACCAGTTTATTGATGCCGAAGCGCCTTGGGTGCTTGCAAAGAATGAAGAGACGCTCGAGCGTGCACATCAAGTGTGCTCTCTGGGTCTTAATCTATTCCGCGTACTACTGACTTATTTAAAGCCTATCCTCCCTGGTATGGCGAAAAATGTAGAAGCTTTCTTAAATACCGAGCTTACTTGGGAAAGTGTTAACGACGCTCTTGTTAATCATGAAATCAATAAGTTTAAGGCACTAATGCAGCGTGTTGAACTTGATAAAGTGAATGCGATGATCGAGTCGTCTAAAGAAAGCCTTGAAAAGAAAGTGGGTGGTCAATCTGTAGCAGCAGATCCGAATAGCCCGCTTGCCAAAGAGCCAATCGCTGCGGAAATCGAATTCGATGATTTTGCCAAAGTTGATCTACGTGTCGCAAAAATTGCCAACGCTGAGCATGTTGAAGGTGCAGACAAGCTACTTAAACTTACGCTTGATTTAGGTGGTGAAACGCGCCAGGTGTTTGCTGGCATTAAGTCGGCTTATTCACCTGAAGATCTTATCGGCAAGTTAACGGTAATGGTTGCAAACCTCAAACCTCGTAAGATGCGCTTTGGCATGTCAGAAGGCATGGTGCTAGCAGCAGGCCCAGGTGGTAAAGAGATTTACATCTTGAACCCAGACGAGGGCTCACAACCCGGCATGCGAGTGATGTAATCCCCCTAATACTTGTATATAAATAAAGGCTTCTATTTTGAAGCCTTTATTTTTACTTATACCAGTTGTGTTAAGTAAATGATCTATCTTGAAGCGGGGTAATAGCGTTAGTAGCACCGCTCTCGCGTCCTGCTACCGCTAAGGTACCTATATCCATATAGGCAAGGCAAAAAT
>NZ_PNDS01000056.1 GCF_005886535.1 Pseudoalteromonas sp. S2755 | reverse complement strand
AGGTTTATCCACATTCGTAGCGGTGACTTTAGGTCGCGATTTTTTTCACGACTTTACGTCGCGACTGTTTTCACGCCTTGACGTCGTGACACCTTTAACGATTCTATGTCGCAACATCAATCCTAGTCGCGGGCTAAGCCCGTTACTACCGATATACGTCGCTTTTTTCAATTACTTCAATATCATAACCATCTGGATCTTTAATAAAAAAGAATCTTGCTATTAATAGATTTTGATTATAAAAATCTTTGATTTCTTTAGGGCAATAACTATTCTTTTGAGCCTTGTTGTAGACAGCCTGCAAGCTATCCGTGGCGAAAGCCAAATGCCCATAGCCATTACCGATTGTATAATCTAGCGTGGTGTCATGGTTCCAAGTTAGCTCCAATTCAAACAAAGTTTCATCGTTGCCAAGGTAAATAAGAGAAAAATCATTAAAGTCGATGCGTCGTTTCACTACCAACGCAAATACATCATGATAAAATTTGATTGAGCGATCAGCGTCTTTCACTCTGATCATTGAGTGGATCATTTTTGCCATTACTTTACCTATGGAATTTATATGTGTGAACTCTACGCATCAACAGAACCTCATCGTTACGAAGTAGCCAAACGTTCTATTCGCATTCAAGGAGCTGTTACTAGCCTCGCGTTAGAAAATGAAATATGGCAAGTATTAGAAACCATAGCTCAACGGGAAGATCTAGGCCTTGCCGAGTTTATTTCTTTACTTTACCAAGAAGTGATTGAACGTCATGGTGAGATTAAAAACTTGGCGTCTATGCTGCGTGTTACTTGCTTAACTTATCTTGCAAATAATAATGCGCTTGACGTAAGAAGTGGTAGTAACTGAGTACTACGTTTTAGTGCCGCTCCAAAAAGCGTTGCCATGTTATATTGGGATTAATAACCCGGATCGGAGAAATAACTTGCTTGAGCAAGTGAAAAGGTGGGCGCGTAACTTCATGTCCATCTTGCTTTAAACCCAATAAATATTGAAAACTGTCTTTAGTTCCGAGCTGAATAGCTGATATTCTGATTTGTTGCTCGAAGTTGAGTCGTAAACTGCTGATCGCCGTTTTCATTCCTTGCTGATCAACATTGGGTAAACCACATTTTTGTAGATACCCTTGTCTTTCCCCCTCTCCAGAAAACCATATTCTAACTTTTTCGCTATAACGACCACTTTTTGCAGGTAAATCAAACATAAGACGTTGATGTCCTTGCTGTTTTACCAATGTTAAATATTGCTCCAGCCCTGCTTGCCATAATGCAGGATGAATAGGCACCACTCGCGGTTGAATCTTACCGTGAGTGTTAAAGTGAAATACGTGAACATGGTCCTTGTAGTAAACATCATCAAGTGTGAGTGAGCCAATTTCATCACTATACGCGCCAGTGTAATAGCTCAGTAGAGGTAGCCAAAAATGCCAATGTTTAGGCTGTTCACGCTTTAGTTTTTCATCTGAGTAGATATAGCCGTTAAACAAGGTATGAAGCTCCATAGTGGAAAATGCTCTTCGGCCTAAATGAGATTTCATACTGTAGTCAACGTATTGAGTATACTAAAGATCTTAAGTTTAACGGTTTTTAGTCTTTTTCGGAAGTTTGATAGTCACCTTCCCGCCTAGACCCACAGCAGGAACGTCATGCCGCCATCTTCGCATAAACTCCTAGAAAGAACCTCAACATAAAGGTATAAAAACAGTCGCGACATAAACTCATAAAAAGAGTCGCGACCTAAACTCATAAAAACAGTCGCGACATAAAGTCGCTGCTACGCCAAATTCGTAGCAGCGGGTTTATCCCGCGTTAGAAAACCAATAATGGCGACAGGATCTTCACAATAAAGAAGACCGTGACATAAACTCATATAAAGGCATAAACAGTCGCGACCTAAAGTCGCTGCTACGCCAAACTCGTAGCAGCGGGTTTATCCCGCGATAGAAAACCAATAATGGCGACAAGTTCTTCACAATACAAAAGACCGTGACATAAGCCTACAGAAAGAATCTCGACATAAAGGCATAAAAACAGTCGCGACATAAAGTCGCTGCTACGCCAAACTCGTAGCAGCGGGTTTATCCCGCGTTAGAAAACCAATAACGGCGACAGAGTATTCACAATAAAAAAGACCGTGACATAGACTCTCTTAGAAAGAATCTCAGCATAAAGTAATAAAACAGTCGCGACATAAAGGCATAAAAAGAGTCGCGACATAAAGTCGCTGCTACGAAAGAAAGGTTAATTTTGACAATATGGCTTTATGAATGAAGATATTTAAAATTTGGGCAAGAAAAAAGCCGCGTCTCCGCGGCTTAACTGATTGGACTAATCATTCTGTACTTAACTACCCGTTACAGTGTCACAAGCTACTGAAACATCGATGGTTTCATCTGTTCCATCCGGCGTAATAGACGTTGTAAATGGAGCTGAAATTCGAGGGTCTACACTAACGGCATATGACGCGACATCACCGTTTAATGCTGATAGTGCAAAAGTACCGTCGCCATTGTTCGCTGCTGTGCGGAATGGCTTAGTCGTACTTGACCTATACTTTACAATCGCACCTGGGATAACTTCTGTTACCGTTGCATCGTTAGAGCACACAGCTCTGACAGTTACATTTTCATTAACAGTGGTTTGAATTGGATTTGCTAGCGTGATCGCAATTGGCCCATTACATACCTGAACTTCAGCATTCGTTGATGACGCATTCCCCCACACGTTACCTGCTGCATCACGGATAACTACACGTGCTGTTGCGGTTGAGCTAATACCATAACGCGCTGACGTACTAGCTGAAACAACTGTTTTTGATGTAGCACCACCGCGTAAATAGCTTGATACGCTCGCATCAGCAGAGGTCATACTCACATATAGACCTGAACTCGGCACAGTATCGCCAGTCACATTAACAGTAATACCTTGCGTACAGATTGGAACTGAGCGAGACAGTGTAAAAAACGTAAGGTGATCGGTTTTAAAAGATGCTTTGTAAGCCGTGCCTTCAGCGTTTAACGCACCAACAGTTGCTTTATTCGTTTCTGACTGCCATTTACCAGTATCTTCATTATTTGAAGAAACATCAAACTGGTCTCCAGTTTGAATAGTTCTATCACCAGATGGTGCTAAGGTTGCGACAGGAAGTGAAACAGAAACATCGATCTCTTGGCTAAATTGTTTGATCTTAGTTCCGTTGTTATCTTGCATAACGATGTTACTTACACCAACTGGTTTTTTAACGCTAGTTGTACTACCAGCACTCAACCCAGCAGGCAAAACCGCTGAAATCTTGCTAGACGTAGGATCCGCAGAGCCAACCGTTAATGATACAGAACTACCTGTAACGGCATTACCACTTGCATCTCTTAGTTGCACGCCTGCTGGAACCGTTACATCAGAACCCGCTTTACCTTTTGCAGCCGCAGCTGTAACCGGAGAGGCTGTTGTTGCGTTAGTTACGCTTTCAGACACGCTTGCTTCAACAACTTCGTCACCACCTTTTGACACAAGTGCCAATTCAGCTTCTAGCGTTGCTGCAGAATCTTCATTACTTAAGTCGATGTCAAAGCTCTTTGTAAAATAGCCATCAGCAGCGACTACAGCAGTTACAATCCCTACATTCGCCCCTTCTTTTACAGTAAAGGTATAGCTACCATCTTCTGTTGTGATCTGAGTGATTGCGTCGCCATTGACGTTAACCAAATTTGAGGTTGGCTCTCCATCTTCAAAAAAGGTAATTGTCGCTGGCGCAACGATATCAACAGTATCAATATCAACTACGTTACCACTTACAGCAAATGCTAAAGCTGCTGGTGTTTCTGGTGCAACAACCACCGGATCTGTTGGCTCAGGTGGTGGAGTGATTACCACATTGTTATCATCATCGCTAAAACAGCCCGATAGTGCTAAAGCTGAAGCTACAGATAAAGCGAGTAAAGATTTTTTGTTCGAAATCATGATTGGTCCTTGTTCCCTTTTTTGAAAGTGCCAAGCGGCACTAACGCGCGTTTTATTACATCGAAATTTAAATATAGAGAAAGTTCAAAGATTGTCCAGCGAGTAATTAAAATATTTTACACTGAAGTTTGCGAACTCGTTCGCGATTGGCGAGAGTTGCCAAAATCACAAATTCTTTTACTTCATAGCCTTAAGTTATCAATAACGACGACTGACATATTTTAAATACAAAATCGCACGGCAACGTCTTTTAAGAGACACCACAGAATAAAAAGCAGGCACAAAAAAGCCGCATTTAAGCGGCTTTTTAATCTTACTAAGACGTAAATTGCCTCAATGAAGGCAAATCTTAGTCGATAGTTATTAAGAACCTGTTACTTCGTCACATGCTACTGTGATTTCAGCTGACTCATCAGTACCATCAGCAGTGATAGTAAAGTTTTGAGCACCTAGGCCCGCAAACTTAGCACCACGAGGTACAACACGTACTTCATATGAAGAAGCTTCTACTAGGTCTGTTAGCTCGTATGTACCGCCAGTACCAGTAGCTGATTCAAAGCCTTTGTTTTCTAGACGGTATTTAACTACAGCACCTGTTAGTGGTGTCGTTACAGTGTTGTCGTTTTCACAAACAGCAGTTACTGCAAATGACTCAGCAACAAGTGTAACTGGGTTAGATAACGCAACGTTTACGTTACCACAAACTGACACTTCAGTTTCGCTATCAAACCAGGTGTTACCATTTTTGTCTTTAACAGTCACACGTGCAGTTGCATCAGCAGCAATGCCTTTTTGTGATGCCTTGTTTGCAGAGATAACAGTTTGTGATGTAGAACCTGCTCTTGCTTGTACAGAAGCTTTATAGTCGCTAGATTCCATCTTAACAGTTAAACCGTTAGCTGGGATTGCATCACCAGAGAAAGTTACATTGATGTCTGATTGACATGCATCGAATGTATCTACTGCAGAGAAGAACGTAAGGTGGTCAGTCATGAATGAACCAGCGTATGTGCCGTTTGTTTCATTCAATGCACCAACAGTTACTTTGTTTGTCTCTGTAGACCAAACACCTGTATCTTCGTTGTGAGAAGTTAGCGTTAGTTCATCACCTGTTTTAACAACTTCACCGCTACTTAGTGTAGTAGTAGCTGGAATTGCCATTGTTACTTCGATAGGTTGGCTGAACTTTTTGATTTTGTTACCAGCATCGTCAGTCATTACGATGTTAGTTACAGCAACTGGAGTTTTAACTTCAGCAGCACCTGCTGCGTTAAGACCTTCAGGAAGAATAGCACCCGCACTTGCTGACGTGCTATCAGCAGCAGTAACATTTAGTGAAATTGTAGAACCTGACACTGGGTTGTTGTTTGCATCTAGTAGCTGAGTATTTGCTGGAACCGCTACGTCAGCACCTGCTTTACCAGATTCAGCTTTTGCAGTGATTACTTCAGCAGTCGTCGCATCAGTTACAGAAGCTTCTACAACTTTATCAGCTAGACCTTCCGCGTTCTTAGAAACAAGCTCTAGTTGAGCAGGAACTACTGACTCGCCTTCGGCAAGTGTTAAATCAACAATAAAGCTCTTAGACACATAACCTTCAGCTGTTACGTTAACTGTAATTGAGTCAACAGAAGCGCCTTCCTTCAATGTGAAAGTAAAGTCACCTTCAGTTGCGTCAATCACGTTTACCGCAGTGCCATTTACGTCAACAGTGTTTGCACTTAGCTCACCGTTTTCAAGCAGAGTTACTTGCGCTTTGATCGCGTCGAAGTCTGCATTAACAACGTTACCGTTTACAACTAGCGATAGCGCATCTGGAGTCTCTGGCGCAACGACTACTGGATCAGTAGGCTCTGGTGGAGGCGTGATAGTTACATTGTTGTCATCATCGCTAAAACAGCCAGAAAGCGTTAGCGCAGACGCTACAGAGAGCGCAAGAAGAGATTTTTTATTTGCAATCATGATTAGTCCTTGTTTTCCTTTTGTTAACTTACGCCGATTTGACGCGTTAACTCATAAAAAAAGCCATATCGCGAGAGAGCAATATAAGCTTAAGTTTTAAATCATTTAATAAGACAGACAGGGACTAAGTCGCTCCCTGACTAAAGCCAACTCAGTTATTCTACCAATCTAACGGAAAAACAACCATATAGTCGGAGTTAGCTGCCTTAATTTATCACAGAAAAGCGGTAGTTCCAACCGCCTGTAATAAGTTGAAAGTAGGATACCTTTAGAACACTAAATAGACAATGAATGAAGTCAAATTTATAGCAAAAAGTTGCAATATAGTGCTTAATTATTAACAAGGTATATAAATTTAATAGTTTGAATGAGATGGCGATGTGATTCCCGCAGGTTTTAGTTGCAACCGGTTTATCCCGCAACAGGAGCATCGCGACGTAAAGTCG
>NZ_PNDS01000055.1 GCF_005886535.1 Pseudoalteromonas sp. S2755 | reverse complement strand
GATGTAAATGAGAAATTTTTAACGAAGCTAATATGCTATTTCACCCTTCAAATTGATTAGAGAATTAATTCAATTGGTATTAATTCTCACTATACCGGCAGTAGCGCCAGCAAAAATTCGACGAGCGATTATATCATGCGCTTGATTTTGTGCCAGTTGGTATTGTTGGAGTAGGGCTGGTGTTGTCGGGCTAAAGCTCGACCTACGTTTTTGCTGGGGTCGAGCAATCTGCGTTTTCGGGATAGAGCAGATATTGTCGAGCTAAAGCTCGACAATACAGAAGTGGCTTAGTAGCCTTCTAACTCATCGTCAGATAAATCGTTTGATTTTCTATAGCCTGGCTTTGCTAAAATCTCAACATAAAAGGAAGTGAGGTTTTCAGTTTGCGTTTTATCAATCAATTTGTTTAGTTGTGATAGGTGCACCGGCTCGGCTTCTGCTTCTGTATTACCAAACTTACAATCAAAATCCCAATAATCAGCGCTTGCAGGCAGAGTTTTGTTGCGCTCGCGTTTTAGGTATTTTTTAAGCTCATGCTTAACCGCGTCAACGCGTCTTTCAAGTTTGATTTTCGGGTGAATTAGTTCAAATGTCTTTTTCATAGTTGCCTTCAAGCAAAAAATACTCAATCGGCAAAACAGTATGCCTGAGTAGGTAATGTGTATTGATTTAAGCGTAAAGCTTACACTCGAATAAATACAGAAATGTAGTAGAGTATTTTACGTTATATTTTATGAGCTGGCGAGGGACTTTGTGAATGCCGAAGAGAATAAAAGCTGAGTTGGTTGCGTGAGTTCGCAGCCAACTCATATTACTAAAGTAGCTGTTGATTATGACGGGCTAATTCGTGCTAGGTTGCGTTACGGTCGTGGCCGCCAATCTACGCTCCAAGCGCTCTAGCTTTTCTGCCAGTGCAGTTTGCGTCATTTCTATTTGGGCAAGGCTTCCTCCGATCTCAATTTGTTTCGAGTCTCGGCTTTGCGTTTGAGATTTTAACTGATCAACGTCATCATTAATTGCGGCAATTTGGTTTTTGAGTACGTTAGCTGCTTGCTGTTGCTCTTCTAGTAGCGAGAGTTTTAAAGCAAGCTCCGTTTGGCTCTGAGATAGTGCTTCCACCCTAGTAGTTGTACTGGTTTGGCTTTTAGCATTATTACTTGCTTGTTCCTCAAGCTTTTTGATTTCTGATTGGTTTCGTCGCCACGCTGACGCCCACAGTTTATCCATCTGTGACCAAAGCTCGTCTGTGCGCTCGGTAAGTGTGTTCAACTTTGCTTGCATTGCACCTGCAGACAAATCCATCTCTTCATCTGTGGCAGTGAGGGTATGCTCAAGCTCGGCAATGCGTTTTGTTGATTCGAGTAATTGCGTTTGTGTTGCTGAAAGCTGCCCATAAAGCCCAAACACTGATGCGGCCAGAGCAATAATGGCTGCAATGCTTATCCAGTTTATGACACCTGTTTTTTGGGTTTTTATTGCTTTTGATTTGGGCGAGGTGTTCGACGTAGATACCTTATTATTCGCTTGATTGAGAGAGTCTTTAAACGCTTCAACCTGATCTAAATCGGGTGTAATACTTGGTAGCTCAGGCTCAATTCTTTTATCCAAGGTATATTCCTCTTTTTCGGGTTTATCTGGAACTCTGGCAGCTTATACCAATTGAGTAAATTCTCCAACTATTAGAAGTATACATAGCGATATTATCAAATGGCTTAATGGTGTGTTGATCATTGTAGGTGGGATTGGATATATGCATGAATGATGCTGTAGCAAAACGGCTGCTCTGATGTAATAGGCGCGCAGAAAACGTAAATCAACTGCGTTTTCTGCGCTATTCTAGACGCTAGCGGTTTTTGCTTTTTAAAAGCTCATTGAGCTTTTCTTCAACCCGCAAAATATCTTCTTTGGTCGCTAAAACTTGATCAGGTTTGCCTTGCTCTTCTTCATGCATTACTTGCATCGCATCGACGATAATACCGATAAAAAGATTAAGTACCGCAAAGCTGGTGATAATAATAAAGGGTACAAAGAACAACCAAGACTGCGGAAATAGTTCCATAGTCGGACGGACAATTCCCATTGACCAGCTCTCTAGCGTCATTACCTGAAACAGTGTGTAAGCTGAGGCGCCAATGGAGCCAAACCACTCTTGCATGTTGGGATCTGGGTGTTGGCCAAATAATTTTGTTGTGAGTACTGCAGACACATAAAACACAATGCCAAGTACGCCAATAACTGAGGCCATACCCGGAAGTGAGTGTCCAAGGGCACCAATAACCCGACGCATCTGAGGAACAACAGAAAATAGTCTTAAGACCCTTAAAATTCTAAACGCCCGTAGCACCGACAAGGCTCCAGTTGAAGGCGCCCATGAGATAGCGACAATAACGAAGTCAAAGATGTTCCAACCGGACTTGAAAAATTTCAGACGATAAACAATCAGCTTCAACAAGAGTTCAAGGGTAAAAATCATCAATATGACAAAGTCAATCTTGTGCAGTAGAGCGGCATTGTTTTTGCCAAACTGAGTCGTTTCTAGGCCCAGTGTCACAGCATTAAACAAAATTACTGCAATCAGAAAGTTCTGAAACAGTTTAGCCTCTACGAGCGCAGTTAGTTTTGACATTACGTTGTTTGGTGGTGTCATGTATCTAAAACGAATAGCTAAAATAAGTACGCCATAATGTAGGGCAAATCATGGTTTTTCAAGATTAAAATAACCAAAACACGATACAATTGTTCTAAAAACCGCAGCAGTAGATTAAGTTAGCTGCTTTGGTGAGTTATTGAAATCTTTGCTTTATAAACTAATCCTCAGGCCCGAGTAGGGTATAGGTAAGATGTTTACGCATATCTTTTAAAATCACTCCTTTTTTCAGCATGGCGGCGCTTAAACGCTTTTGCCATTTTAGAAGATCCGGCTTTGCGACTTCCAATGCCTGTTCATTCTCAAATTGGAAAAAGAGTATTAATGAGCCGGGGAACAAGTGATATTCCACATCAAACCAACATTGCACCATGCCGGGAATTTCTGCACGAGCTTGTTCTTCGAGTTTGTCTGCAATGGTGAGTACCAAAGCTTGCTGTTTTTCTTGTACTTTTGAGAGCTTTTTCATAATGCTATGGATGTAAGAGGCCAAAAGCCTAATTATACCCAAGCTTTTGGGCTATCAACAACTTTGTTGGTGGTAGTCCGCTTAAAGTGAATTGCTTTTTCAATTCACTTTGAGCCGCTTTTGGGGTTAATACCAGTTGTATTAAGTAAATGATCTATTTCACCTTTCAAATTGATTGGAGAATTAATTCAATTAGTATAAGGCGCTGACAGCGTAAGTTTTGGCAGCGGTAGTTGGATTACTTCTGTGTTGACGGGTTTTCCGCTTAAGAATGTTTGCATTCTGGCGAGCACCAAGGGTGAGCTTGTATAAAGGTTGTGGCCCGCATTGTTGACCATAATCTGGGTCAAATTTGTAAGTCCTCTCACAGCTTCAAGTTGTTCTTCTGGATACGTTCTACCGTCTAGACTACCTGTAAACAATAAAGTTGGGATGCTGGATAGGGGGGCGGCTCTAAAATCATCACTTAAATCTAGTTTTTTATCTATCAAGTGCAGTGTTGGCATTGGAAAGTTAAGTTTGTCGCCAAGCAAGGCTGTTGGCGATTGGTTTGTCACTTTTGCAAGGCGTTTAGCGGTGATCCCTGAAGCCACATCCATCGCCAGCGGCATCAGTTTGAATGTAATGGGCTCATCGGTAAACATTCCGCGCTGTAAAACATGCTTTAACAGCTCGGTATTGCCGTTATCTAAACCTAAATAAACATGAATTAGCATGGCAAGATATTGGTTAGGATCGGCAATCATCATGCTAGCTAACGACTGAATATGATGCTTTTGAAATAACATGAGGGTCTTTGAGCCGTCTTTTTGTGTAATTTGAAGTGTAATAGGCTGTTGCTCAAGTTTAGTGTGCACTCGGCGCATCAAAGCGGGTAGGTCCGAAACTTGTTGTTTAAGCGCTTGCTGATTGATAATTTCTTGAACTCTTTCAAAGTATTGATCGGTTCGGTGAGGTAGTTTAACGGTCTGATTGAGCCCTTCAGCACTGGCGATAATTACTTTGTCGAGATGCGCTGGCATCGCTTTTATAGCACTGAGTGCCAGATGGCTGCCGTAAGAGATCCCCCAAAGTGATACTTTGTCAGCTTTTAGGTGCTTTCGTAAGTCGTTTATATCTAGTGCATTCTGCTCGGTATTATAACCATATATATCAATGTCTTGAGACTTCCATTGAGTAAAGCATTGTAATGCGGCTTTGCGGTAACGGTCTGCAATTTGCGCTTCAGTGGTAACAGAATTAAGCGCAATGTGTTCACTAGACACGCAAGGAGTAGCTTGCTCTGACTGCCCCGTACCTCTTTGGTCTAGCGCAATAACATCACCAAACTCTCTTAGCGCTTGAAATAACGGAAATCTTCGCCACTTGGCAGTCGCGATCCCTGAACCGCCGGGGCCACCAGATAAATATACGATAGGGGAACCTTTATTGCTGCCGGTTGCAGGAAAGCGCACATAGTTAATTCTAATCTTGTTGCTGTTGGGGTTATTCCTGTTTTCAGGCACCCAGAGGTGCCCAGCTATGGCATCCGTTGTTTCTCCGCTGTTGGCTTGAAATTCGATTTGTTGCTCATTGCTGTACAGCACTTGCTTATCGCTACCTTTCTCAGCGCTTACGCATAAGCAAGTGAATAAGCTTAACGCGGCTATTAATGTGTGTGTTGATCGCATAGTATTACTCCTTAATAGTTTGTTTTTATTGAAGACCATGGCAACTTTATGGGGAAGTGAACTTCTATGAGTGGCCGATATTTATTGGCTTGTAGGCTCAGCGGTAGTAAAAGGCCGACGAACGGTAAAAGGAAAAGCGGTAGAGTGTGAATATTAATCTTGTACTTTATTTAGTGATGGCTGTGTGTTGCTCGGGCGCTGTAGGTAAGGCTTATGCCAGTCAACCTTTGTTGCCATTTTCTTATGATCAAGCCGTGACAGTTTGCCCGTGGTCAGTCTCGCCAAAAGAAATTCCACCGTTTACTGAGCCGCAATGTCACCGAGCGAAGTTATCTGAGGTTGACCCGCAAAATCAGGCTGTTTGGGTGTTAATCGAATTTGAGCGAGCGAAATTAGCCTCAATACCAAAGCCCGTTGGGTTGTATTTATTTGCTAAAACATCAAGCGAAGTCTTTTTAAATGGTAGTAAGGTAGGGAACAGCGGTTTTCCTGCCGTAGATAAAGCTGAGCAAATAGGCAAAATGGACAGCGTATTTTATTTGCCAGACTCACTGATAGAGAAAAGCAATCAACTGGTGTTTGGTCTGTCCGCACAGCATAGTCTTATTTCATTAGGATACCCAATTCATTTTATTGGGCTAGGGCAATTTGGCGATCCTAAGCAGTATATTCAATCATTTAGTGGCTTGGGCCTGATTTTGGTTGGTGCCTTTTTGTTGGGCGCGTTGTACTTTATAAGTCTGAGCTTTGGTCGTTATGGCAATACAAGCGTTCGGATATTTGCCGCACTGTGCCTGCTTGCGGCAATGCAGCTCAGTGCTGAAATATCGCGAGGATTAGTTGACTATAGCTATGTATGGCATGATATTCGACAGTTGACCGTGACGGGCTTATCGTTTTTATTTGGCACCTTGTTGCTTGTTTATAGCTCCTTAAAAGTCGCAGAAAAGCACGCGCTTCACTGGATTTATATCGGTACACTCGTCACGCTTATTGTTGTTATTTTTGCGCCAGGCTTTGACTCTAAAACCACGGCCGGAGTCTTTGTGCCATTACTCGTTAGCCTAGTCCAGCTAGGTTATTGTTGGCGACGCGCCAAAAACAATAATTTGTCGGCTTGGTTTGTGGTGCAGTTGTTGGTGGCTGCAACCGTGCTATTTGTTGCATCAAGCTTCCACGAAATTATTCACTTTGTGATCATTGCAGTCTTGCTAGCCTACCTTTTCATTTGCCAGGCGAAAGAGTATCGTGATCAGCAAGTGCAGCTGAGTAGTGATCAAGCTCATATTGCCAAGCTTAAGTTTAAACTTGCGCAGAACAAACAACTTCAGTCCCCTTCTAAGCTGGAAGTCAGTATTGCAGGTAAAACTGACTATGTTGTGCTCACGGATATTGCGTTTTGTAAAGCCGCAGGGGACTACGTTGAGCTGCACATGAAAGACACCACCCAGAAGCTGTTTACAGGTTCACTAAAACAACTCGAACTTACTTTGCCCTCTATTTTTATAAAAACACATCGTTCTTATTTAACTAATCTAAACGAAGTGGTGTCATTAGAAAGTGATAATAATCAGAGCAACTTGAAATTAACGAATGGAGCAAGTGTTCCCGTCAGTCGTCGACTTGCCCCATCGGTTAGGGCAACGCTTAAAGCGTCTAATAAGCCATAAGCGCTGCTGATCTTTTAAACTGGGTTTTGCAGAGCTGAAATTAAATACATCGCTCCGTTTGGTTCTATATGGCCATCGCAGTTGCCGCTTTCTATTTGAGCGCTGCTCAATGCGGCTTGACCATCGGTTGGTAAATAAAGCGCTGTTGATACACGTCTGCAGCTTTTTGATTGGATAGTTTGCTGTTCGACGATAAGAATATGTCCACCGCCTATCACGTAAGCGTTGGGAATGTTGGTTTGGGCTAGATAGGCAACTTTACAGGCTTTATCGTTATTGAAACCGTTTGCTATTATTTCTTTGGAAGCTGGGGTTGAAACGGTAATGACACATTTTTCACCAATGGATACAGCGTATTGTCCCAGTTGCCACTTTGCTGCTACTTCGCCTTGTGCAGCCGCTAAATTACTTATGCTGATCGTTGCTATAAGTGCGAAATATTTCATGAAAGCCTTCTTGCATATCCCTATTCATCATTGTGTGGTCACTTTACATTAATATCTCACTCAGGAGCTGAGGTATCTGCTCGACCAAAAGGGCTAAATATTTTATTATCATGGCTGTATAAATCTTATGCAAGGAGCATAGTCTGTTATGACCAAGGAAAAATCGTTATCACTTTCTACAAAGCTGAAGTTTTTGTTTGCTGCAATTGGCAAGCATTTGGGCCTTATCTCCATTGGCATTCCGTTTTGTATTGTTGGTGGATTCGCCATTTACATTGGGGTAACTGAGCAATACGGTGCAGGTATTGGGGCTGTTATTTTTGGCGCTATATTTATCTTGATACCTCTTGGAATGTACGCTTTTTCCCTGCCATCAAGTATTCGCTACTACTACGAAAAAGAATTGACGAAAGAGTTTGGTAAACACCTTTTCGGCACCATCACTAACAAAAGAATTGAATCTAACACTTATGTTCACCGAGACGAGTATGACCGGGAAGTGGAGCATCAGGAGACTTTCTATTTCGTTGAGTACAGCTATCAATTTCAGGGCAGCCGTGAAGGTGAGTTTATTCTGGATAACAAAGATTTTTATGACAAGTTGCAGGTTGGAGATGATTTACCTATCCAAGTATTGACGGTAAAACCAAGCGTAGCAGAGCCCAGGCTCACGAAATTGGGAAAGCGCTACGGACTTAAACCCGCTGAAAGTTACTAGGCTAAACATGCAATGGGTTGAGGCTTACGCTTCAACCAATTGACGCTGAAAATACCCTTTTAGAAAATCGAGCAGTAACCGAACTTTTTTAGAGTTGGCATTGCCTTCAGGGAAAACGCCATAAACATGTATGTCTGGCAGTGTGTAATCTTCTAATACAGGCACCAAAGTTCCGGCTTGTATTTTTGGTAATGCGTCGTAAGTTGGAATTCGTCCAAGACCATGACCCCCCTCCACAAAAGCGGTGCGTGCCGCTGCATTGTTGGTGCTTATATCGCCTTTCATCGTGATGCTATAGGCCCTAGCCCCTTTACTCAATGTGAGCGCCCCCGATGTCAGCTTGTAAATCACCCATTGATGCTGGTAGAGATCGGTGGGGTGTTTGGGGACGCCATACTTTTGCAAATAATCTGGCGATGCGCACAGGCAGGTTTTTAGCACTGAAAGTTTACTGGCTTGCAAGCCTGAATCGGGAAGTGGGGCACCTCGAATGGCCAGATCAATGCCTTCTTTGATGATATTGACGACTTCATCTGTGAGCATGATATCGAGCTGGATCTTAGGATACATAGCTCTAAATTCATTGAGTGCAGGCACTATGGTTTGCAAGCCAACATTAACAGGGCAGGTAAGCTTTATTAGACCGATAGGCTCTTTCTTTAAATTCTCAATTTGCTGGTTTGCGGCAAAGGCTTGCTCTGCAATCACACGGCAGCGCTGGTAGTATTCGCGACCTGCTTCTGTAAGTGAAATGGTGCGAGTCGAGCGATTGAGCAATTTTATGCCTAACTGTGACTCCAGTTTTTTAACATGGTAGCTCACCACTGCGCGAGACAAATTTAAATGCCTAGCGGCGCCACTTAAAGTGCCTTGCTCGATAACTTGGGCAAAGACAACCATGCTTTTGAGTTGCTCAAACGAAATATCCACGCACTACTCCATCGACTTTGATAAATTCATTGTATCAATTGTTTGAACAAAGAGTTAGCTTTTGTCTGCATTGTTTAACTAGTCTTAAGCTCATACTTTTATATTTATCCGCAGGCTAAATAGTCTGAAGTTTGAACAAAGAATGAGAGGTAATTTTGATGACAGCAAAGAAAATTTTAATGGTGCTAACGTCACATGCAGAACTTGGCAACACAGGTGAGAAGACAGGGTTTTGGATTGAAGAGTTTGCTGCACCTTACTATGCCTTTGTGGATGCAGGGGTAGAAGTAACGCTTGCTTCACCAAAAGGTGGTCAGCCGCCAATTGACCCAAAAAGCGAACAGCCTGATTTCCAAACCGACAGTACGAAACGCTATTTTGATGATCAAAAAACGCAGGAACTGGTGGCAAATACGCTGCCGCTAGCAGAGGTGAACGCGGCAGATTTTGACGCCGTATTTTACCCAGGCGGTCACGGACCTCTATGGGATTTAGCAACAGATACCAATTCAATCCAATTGATCAGTTCCTTTTTAGCTGCAGATAAACCAGTTGGTGCGGTATGCCATGCAACCGCTGTGCTGATGGATGTAAAAGCTACATCGGGCGAATATCTGGTAAAAGGTAAAGTGGTGTCTGGTTTTACGAATAGTGAAGAGGAGGCCGTTGGGCTGACTGATGTTGTGCCATTTTTATTAGAAGATGAGCTGGTTAAACGAGGTGCAGATTTCCAAAAAGTGGATGATTGGAATGTGTTTGCTGTTAGAGATGGCTTACTGTTTACAGGACAAAATCCAGCAAGCTCTGAACTTGTCGCTGAGAAAATGCTGACGTACCTAAACCAGCTGTAACCTGCTTATTAAAAGGAATAAATCATGAGTAACGCAATAAACCAAGCTCAAAACGCACAAACGAATCGTCGCATTACCTTGGCGTCGCGCCCACATGGTGCACCAACGCAAGAAAATTTCAATTATGAAGAAGCACAGATCCCAACGCCAAAAGAGGGTGAGGTGCTCCTTCGCACCGTCTTTTTGTCGTTAGATCCTTACATGCGTGGCCGTATGAGCGACGCAAAATCCTATGCAGATCCGGTTGCTATCGGCGAAGTGATGGTGGGTGGTACGGTATGCCGAGTCGAAGAATCGAATAACCCTAAATTTACCCAAGGTGACTGGGTACTCGCGATGAGTGGCTGGCAAGACTATAGCGTTTCGGATGGCACTGGCTTACTTAAGCTAGATAGCAATTTACCCAACCCATCATATAGCTTGGGCGTGTTAGGGATGCCAGGCCTTACTGCCTACATGGGATTGATGGATATCGGTCAGCCAAAAGCTGGAGAAACAGTAGTGGTTGCCGCAGCAACAGGTGCTGTAGGTAGCCTTGTTGGACAAATAGCAAAACTGCAAGGCTGTAAAGTAATAGGCATCGCTGGCGGCGCCGAAAAATGCAGTTACGCTACCGAGACACTTGGTTTTGATGTCTGCCTTGATCATCGTAAGGATGATCTCGCAGAGCAGTTAGCTCAGGCTTGCCCATCTGGTATCGACGTCTATTTTGAAAATGTGGGTGGTAAGGTGTTCGATGCGGTTATGCCATTGCTTAACTCAAGTGCTCGGATCCCACTTTGTGGGTTGATCTCTCAGTATAATGCCACTGAATTGCCACCAGGACCTGATCGTATGTCTATGTTGATGGCGACACTGCTTACTAAGCGAGTGAAAATGCAAGGCTTTATTGTATTCGATGATTATGGGCATAGATACAACGAGTTTAGCGAAGCGATGCAACCATGGTTAAACGCGGGCAAGATTAAATACAAAGAGCACCTAGTTGAGGGTATGGATAATGCTGTTGAGGCGTTCATTGGCTTACTAGAAGGTAAAAACTTTGGCAAGCTTGTTGTGCGCTTGGGTCCAGACGAGCTGGCATAACTAAATTTTAGGAAGGATAAATCGATGTTAACTGTTCACCACTTAAACGAGTCACGCTCGACAAGAGTGCTTTGGCTTTTATATGAACTCAACATGCCTTATGAGCTTGTGGAGCACGAGCGAAACTCTGAAACGCGCCTTGCGCCTGAAAGTCTTAAAAAGGTGCATCCACTTGGAAAAGCCCCCGTGTTGGTCGATGACAGCCTAGTCTTATGTGAGTCTGGAGCCATCATGGAATATCTGCTAGATAAAGCGGAAAAGAGTAGTTTGCGACCAGATGTGGGGACACCTGAGTACTATCAATATCAAGAATGGTTGCACTTTGCTGAGGGGTCATTGGCGCTGCCGGTGATCGCGTCTTTGATGATGAAGATGGAGCAGCGTACAGGCGATAAACCAATGGATGGCTATATTGCTAAAGAAGTAAATGTCGACTTTTCTTACATAGATGCCACACTTGCTAAGCAAAGCTATTTTGCTGGCAACGACTTTACCGCCGCCGATATTATGATGACGGTGATGCTAGAAATTGCAGATAAAGTCGGTTTGCTCACAACGCGTGGCAATATAAAAGCTTACCTTGAAAAAGTGCAAGCTCGCGGTGCATATCAAGCTGCACGAAGCTACGGCTAGTTGCTTTCATAGCCAGAGCTTTGCTCTGGCTTTTGCATGCGATTCCCTCTACTACAGATCACTCCGTCAATATGTCTGATTTTTCATTTTTTGGCTTGGCTTTTCTGCCGTTTAATAAAATACCAATCACCGTATTTCTAACCAAATAATGGTAGCTAATAATGCCTATCGTCACCGTCAGAGATAGAGCAATAATAAACTTGATGAAGGCAGATACCTTCATGTTCGTAAGAGGAAATTGAATATACATAAGTACAGGAATATGGATGAGATAAATCCAATAGGAGGTATCTGAGATATAGCGATTTTGTTTGTTAAATCGACTCAACCATTTGAACCCCGCTAAGTAAGCGACAGCTGTCCAGCTGAGGATGGCGATGGTTTGAACTACAACGCTGATCAAATTGATTTTTTCAGGCGTTGCGTCGCCTGTTTTAACCGCGATTATAACTTTTTCAAGCGACGGTGGTGGCGGCAAAAAGTAAAAGTATACAACCAATGAAGTGCAGGCAATAATTAATAACCAGTTGAATCGCTTTGAGTAGCGAGTTACCACTCCATGATGATGAAATAGTCCTGCACCCAACAAAAACAAAGAGCCATAAAACCCGTAAGCCCACCAATGAGGTTGCAGTTTATCAGGAGCTGGAAATGGCACCATCAAATTGACCATAGATACGATGACAATAAGCGGTAACACGGCACATAAAAAGATTGGTTTAACAACGGTATCAAGGATGTGTTGATAAAACTGTGGAAACTTGTGTAGCAGCCAAAATAACACACAGAACTGGCTTAAATACCATAAAAACCATAGATGCATGCTTGTCACCTGAGGCTCTTTTATCTGTTGCATAACATTAAATAACGGTGGTGGGGTGCTGGCAACGCTGCTGCCCCAATGCATCGCATGTAATAACACCAACAAGGTGAGCGGTAGAAAAATAATAAAGGGAATGAGTAGCCGTTTTAACCTGTTTTGAATATAAGCGTTACCACCTCGTTTTTGAATAAGCAGGGCGGCACAAAAGCCGGCGATGATAAAAAATAGTGGCATCCTGAATAGGTGCGTCCACATGGCGAGGTAGTTAAAAAAGACATTTTTGTTTGGATCGACACTGATCCAAAGGTTATGAAAATAAGGGCCGTGCGCCAAGGCCGCATGAAAAACAACGCCAAGCAATAGTGCTAAGCCTCGCATATTATCAATATAATGAAAGCGCGCGTTACTGTGCATCCCATTGTCCCTGTACTAGATACTTGTCAGTTGGTTATACTATATTTTCTTGCCCAATAAAATATTGAAGAAAAGCGACTCTTCAGGCTGAGTCGTTGGTATGAGAACACTTAGATAACACATAAAGTGGAAGAGCGATTTTACTTTTAGCCTGATTTGGACTCAAAATAGAAACTTATACTGCTGGAAAAAGAATCAAAATGCGCAGTATCAGCAGTAGGGTTAGTGGGGTAATAGCGACAGTATTGGTCTATATGGCGGTGATCGCCAAATCCTTGTTTGATATTTCGGTTTCAAGTTTAGGTGAATTTAAAATAGAAAATGGTAGTGTGGATGAGTTTGTCAACTCACCACACGATGGCGCCGCTCCTATAATTTATCAGAAGCTAGTTATACAGCTTAAAGCGGACACACAATCTGTCGCACGAGTAAGCAGGTCAAGTTTCAGCTCTCACTGATTGCACCGCTTATGCATGTGCTTTCCTGTATTACCTTCTAAGGCTGAAAATATCAACGATATAAACATTACCTCAAACAAGCAGGTTCAAGTTTAAACAAAGTGTTTGATGTGGCGTTTATTGGCCTTGAATAGAGGTGCGCCCACTTTTAAAAGAAACATGTAGTTTATATTGAGATTTCACTGGATGCCGGCGTTGCTTGGATCTCAGTACCTTAGCTTTTCCGAGAGGTGAAATAAGAAAAGCGCTCAATATGAAATTGAGCGCTTTTAACAAACTAGACAATAAATTTAAAGCTACTTGAGTCTGTCCATGAGGTAAACAAACTCAAGGCTATTTACCATCGCTCGCTGTTCATTGTTTGCAGCGCCTGCATGGCCACCTTCGGTATTCTCAAAATACAGAACTTCAAATCCCATATCTTTCATTTTAGCAACCATTTTACGTGCATGGCCTGGGTGAACGCGGTCATCTCGGGTTGAGGTTGTGAAAAATACTTTTGGATATTGTTTGTCTTTACTTAGGTTATGGTAAGGCGAGTACGCTTTAATGTATTCCCACTCTTCAGGAATATCTGGATTACCATATTCGCCCATCCAACTTGCGCCAGCAAGTAGCTTATTAAAACGCTTCATATCGAGTAATGGCACTTGGCAAATAACGGCGTTGTAAAGTTCAGGTCTGCGAGTGAAAGCGGCGCCCACTAGCAAGCCGCCGTTACTACCGCCTTTAATACCTAAATGTTGAGGTTTGGTTACTTTGTCAGCTATCAGCTGTTCTGCTACGGCTTCAAAGTCTTCATACGCCTTGTGGCGATTTTCTTTTAGTGCTGCTTGGTGCCAGCTTGGTCCATATTCACCGCCGCCACGAATATTCGCAAGCACATAAACACCGCCTTGTTCTAACCAATTTTTACCAGTGGAAGCCGAGTAGTATGGCTGCATAGAAACTTCAAAGCCGCCATAGGCATATAATAAAGTAGGGTTGCTACCATCTAACTTGATATCTTTCTGATGAACAATAAAGTAAGGCACTTTTGTACCGTCTTTTGATGTCGCAAATTTTTGCTGGGTAACGAACTTATCATCATCGAAATGTGATTTATTCCCTTTAAGCTTTGTTATTCCAAGTGATTTACCATCTACTAAGTAAAGGCTGGTCGGTGATAAAAAGTCCGTGTAGGTGACAAAAAAGTCATCTCTGTTGGGATCAGTATCAAAAACGGATAATGAACCGGTATCAGGAAAGTTTACTTGGTCTATTTTCCACTGCCCATTAGCTTTAGGCATATAGCGGAAAACCTTATTCTTTACATCATCTAATACCGTAACTAGTATCGCTGATTTGGTAAAACTCAAATCCTCTATTGAACGATTTGCTGTTGGCTTAATTAAGCTTGTAAACTGGATATTTTTAGAATCCAAATCGTTAATGTTGGCATATATTACTTCTGCTTGTGAAAAATCCTTCCAAGCAGATTTTAGCTGGATAAAGAGCATGCCATTGTTTAACCCGAGGAGGCTCGCGTCGCTAGGCATTGGAATTTTTATCTGCTTATCACCTTCGAGTTTATAGACATTGCGAGTATAAAAGCTTGTAGAATCGTATAGAAAGTGATTTGTGTTGCCTTGATCATATACCGTAAAGCCTCCGGCACTGATAGAGCTTTTATTTGCCTGATAGACTGTTTTAGCGTCGTCCAGTAGCGTACCGCGCTTCCACACTTTAACCGTTCCAGCATAACCTGAGTCAGTTAATGATCCTTCTCCAAAATCTGTTGCAACAAATATTGAATTCTCGTTGAACCAAGATACTGAGGTTTTTGCTTCAGGTAAATAAAATCCATTTTTTACAAAAGATTTGCTTGGAATGTCGAACTCTCTCACGACTTTTGCATCAGCACCACCACGCGATAGATATACCAAACAGCGTTCATACTTTGGATAGTGACAGTTCATTCCGCCATAAACCCAGTTTTCGTCTTCAGCTTTTGCTAGCGCATCTAAGTCGAGAATGGTTTCCCACTTAGGGTCCGCTTTTTTATACTCTTCAAGCGTTGTTCTGCGGTATATGCCTCTTACATGATCCGCATCTCTCCAGAAATTATAGTAATAACCTGCACGTTCAGTTGCGTAAGGAATACGAGACCGATCATTGATAATATCTAATGTATTTTGAAAGATATGATTATATTGGCTGTGGCTTTTGAGTTGTTTTAGTGAGCTATCGTTCTGTGCCGTTACCCACTCTAGCGCTTGTTTGCCTTCAATCTCTTCAAGCCATAGGTATGGATCCTTTTCTAATGCTATAGATTTACCAGCAATGGCTGTTAGCATACATAGTGTCGCAATATTAGTAATTTTTTTTCTCAAAACTTAGTCCCTATTTTGTAGTTGTTTATTACGTTTTATCACCAAGTCGTCAAAATAGGAATGTGCGCTGATTAAAAAAGCGCAATTTGCTTACATTGATTCACACTTAATCTGCTTGTGATGGAGAGAGCTGCGCTTCAATGGCGTGGATCAGCAACATCGCTTTATGCCACTGCTGTGAAAGTTGCCACATTTCCGCTAGTGTATTGATATTGCTTACCATCTTATCTATCGCTAGTGACGCGTGAGTACCTGCTAGAATTAAGTCATCTTTCACATCGTCATGTAAACGTTGCAATTCTTCTTGCGCCGACGATAGTTCGGCAGGTGTTATGCTTTGCTCATGTAAACTGGTTTTCATAAAGTGGCTAAGCTGGGCTTGGTATTCATTCAATTGTGCATGTAAGTCATGATGCTCTGCGAGTTGCTTATATGGAGCGTGTTCCGTTAATTGTTCTACACAGTGACTACAAGTAAACAAATACTGCTCAATACGCATGAGTTTAGCGAGTAGTGAGGTGGTCTGTGATGATAATGCGGATTGCTCTACCGACACAATAAAAAGGCTAATCTGCTGACACAGTGATTGGATTGCATGGAGTGCCTGTTCAATCCCGAGTTTATCGGTCGGGAGTAGGCATTTATCAAACTGGGCTAACACCTTATCTGCAACGAGTTTGGACTCAAGCAATAACGCATTGATTGCAAGTTCAGGCGTTTGAGCGATGGTATTATCCAAAAAGCGTGGCCTCGAAGCCGTTTCCTCGGCACTGCAAAAGCGTTTCATTAAAAAGTCAGCGAGCCTGTCATTAAGTGGAAAGATGAGTAGCACACCCAAAATATTAAACAAAGTATGAAAAAGTGCCAATGACAAGGCGGGATCAGCAGTGACGCCGAAAAGCGCGGTAAAATAGTTGATGAGATAAAACAGCACAGGTAATACCGCGAAAGCGACGACCGCGGTGAACACATTAAATATCACCTGAGCCGCCGCAACGCGTTTGGCATTAGCTGTTGCGCCAATGGATGCCAAAATAGATGTTGATGTGGTACCGACGTTTGCGCCGATAACCATTGCGCCTGCGGCATATAATCCAATCATACCACTAGCAGCGGCGGTAATGGTCAAGGCGATGGAAGCACTGGAAGATTGAGTGAGGGTTGTCATCACCATGCCCACCAGCAAAAAGGTCAACATGCCGCTTATTCCCTCTGCGGTAAATTGGCTTAAATCAAAAGCAGCGACAATATGCTCAAACGCGCCTTTGAGAATATCAATGCCGATAAAAAATAGCCCAAAACCAACCAAAGCCATGCCTGCTGACGCTAGTCGTGAGCGAGGTAGTAGCAACTTCATCAAGGCGCCAATACCAATCAAGGGGAGTGCGATAGCTTGGATATTAAATTTAAATCCAACCGCGGCCACTAACCAGCCAGTGATGGTGGTGCCAACATTGGCGCCATAGACGATACCAAGCGCCTGATGCATGCTGATAAGACCCGCATTCACAAAGCCCAAAGAGGCCACAGTAACCGCGCTGGATGATTGCACTAAGGCTGTCATGCAAAAGCCAGAAGCAATACCGCGCTGAGGGGTTTTGGTCCACACTCCAAGTACTCGACGCAGCGACGAACCGGCTGCTAATTTTAGGCCGTCTGTCATCATGCTTATCGCAACTAAAAATATCCCCAAACCGCCGAGTAGCGTTCCTGCAAGTTGAAGTGTTTCCATATCCCTTCCACGTATTACATTTTTACTCTGTTTGCTTGTTGCACAATATCACTTTTGTTGTGCTTTGCTTTGTTTAACGTCAACTTTTACATAAGTTGTAATTAGCAGCTCTGAACAAAATTAAGTCGCTAGGATTTTGAGCTCAGATCTTTCAGAAATTGCATAGGCGTTACGCCGTTCCATGACTTAAACGCACGAATAAAGCTACGCTCATCTGAAAACTGCAGCGTGTGCGCCACCTCATACAAACTACTACCTTGAGTGAGTCGCAGTTTGGCTTGCTTGTTCTGTACGTTGTTTTTTAGTTGCCTAAAATTGGTTTGATACTCAGCGAGCCTTCGTCTTAATGTTGCTGGACTGATATTGAGCTTGTCGGCTATTTGTTCTTGGCACAATATTCCCGCGTTAAGTTCACTATAGACTCTATCAAGCAAGTTAGCATGGTCGTTAATCGACTGCTGGTGATGGAGCGTGTTTGCTAGTGAATGGTAAATGGTGCTGAGCGTAAGATGCTCTAGCTTTGCTAAATCTAATGATTGATCCGTTTCTTGGTATTGGTAGGTGAGTAAGTAGCGATTACTTAAGGGTTTGATGGGAATGTGGGTGATAACCGAATTTAGCAGCGAGCTTGAGTCACTTTTGGTCTGTACTTGTGTGAGTTGAACTTGGGTGGTTTCGGCGCACACGTATTTTACCAAGCCGTGGATCAATACCAGCATGCTATCTAACATACAGCGAGAAAATTGTGCGTCAGCGGCCGTGGCGTAGTCAAAGGCTGCATCATCAATTATGTAACTCACTTGAGTGTGAGATACCTCACAAAAATTGTAAGTTCCCGCATGGATAAAGTTATAGCCACGGGCAAGCTCTTGTAATAGCTGAGTAATGGTACGGCAATGGCGCAGACTATTGAATACAAATTCGTTGGTGCCAGGCAGAAGCTTTTTACGGTTAAGGTTTAGGCTTTCGTCATTGAGCTCGACAGCACAGTGTTCCATCACGCGCATAAACTCAATGGCATCTAGGGCGTCAATGGCTTTATTGATAGCCAAATACTGCGCGACCGCAGCAAATTCCAGTTTTGCTGCGGTGAGTGTGTGCTGCATCAATTGCACGTAGCAAGGTGCAATGGCGGTGTTTGACATAAATACGTAAGCTCATCCTGTCACTCTCAACAATTCAGTTAATCAACATCAACTCAAGATAGCAATAGTTTTGCGTTGCAACTTTAGTGCAGTATTTTGTCACCTCCCGCAGAGGGGGCTGCTAGGGTGCACTTAACCAATTTTTGATTTGGTTGATTGCACTGGGTTCCCAGCCAAGCTCTAGGTGATTGGTGGTCACAACCGCTGAGCCCGCCAAGTTACTTATTCCCGTGCTGTCGATGCAGCTACTGATAAATACAACGCCATCGGAAGGGCCGGTATGCTCATTGTGAATAAATGCCATATCGGCCTGATCGCCGCAAAGATTATAAACTTGAACGCTGCTGTCGGTGCCAGCGCTACGAACTTGGTCTACTAGTGAGTTGATCGTAAACGCTGCGATACCTCGGCCTTTGCTCACAAACCCTAAGCCACCGTAGTAAGTGGTATACCAATCTTGCTCTGTGGTGGGTAGTGCATATTTATCATCTAGTGCTTTTAGCATCTGCGCAGAGCCGGGAAAGTAAGGCGAGTCGTAAACCCACTCAGAACTTGAATACCATAGGCCAAAACATAATATCTGATCATGCGCAGTAGGCCCATTTATGCTGCCGCCACATTGCGAATAAGCACCATAGGTATGATTAACACCGTGACGAAATGACCAATCAATGCCGTTGTTGGGGGCACCGAGCATCACCAGTTTGCGTACGTCACTTTTGAATCTAGTGCTCCAAGCATTAGTCAAAGAAGAAATATACATACGGGCATTAAACGCGCTTTTTGACCAAGTGACTAAATCGACTTGCGTTGCACCCGTCTTATTTTTAACCTGAGCGATGGCATTAGCTATCTGCTCCGCCCAGATAAAGCCATCGCCATTTTTATGCGCCAGATTTAAGGCAAAAACTTTATAATTATCATTGGCAAGCGCTTGCATTAAGCCTTGCGAAGGGCAGTTTTGTCGACCACAGCCGTAACTACCGGCCTCGTTTGGATTTGCCCAAGCCAAATCGGCATTTTGATTGGCACCGTGGATCAGCAACACCGGTGTTTGGCGGCTGTTACTATCCCAACCCGGCGCATGATAAAGCAGAAACTGCGCAGAGCTGGGTTGGCTAGATGCAAAGAAAGTAGCGCGCTGACCTGATTGATCGCCACGGCCGTCGGCAGGAAAGCTTTCATTGCCAATATGCCCTGAGTTATCTCGCCATCTTTCAACTTTTTGCCAGCCATTATTAATACCTGAGGTATAGGTGGCTTCAAGTATCGCTGATGCGTGCGCTAAACCACTTGCTGCAAGTGAGATAAAAACGAGCAAACCATAAGTGTGAGTGCGCAACGCCGTATTTGTGTTTTTCATATTTTTATCCTAGGTCAAGTCATGTTTTAACTGATTGGCGATATTACTGCGCGCGAGCTTGCAGACGTCGAGCACGGCAAAGGAGAAAAACGCATGTATGGTATTTTCAAAGCAGGTTAAAGTATTAAGCACACCTGCTTGCTTTAGTTTTTTAGCGAGCAGTATTCCCTCATCGTAAAGTGGGTCGCAGCCGGCAAGCAACACACTGGTGGTAGGAAGGTGCGCCATGTCTTCAATAAATAATGGCGAGACATTGACGTGCGCCGCACTTTGCTCGGGTGCTAAATACCAGTCGCAGGTGTCTTTAATTGCGTCTCTGGTTAGCAACAAGTTTCCATCGCCATATTGCATGCGTGACGGATAGGTTTCATGGGGAGAAAAAGAGTCAACTACCGGGTAAACTAGGTATAAGTTACTTAGGGTGTTTGGCTGTTGTTGATGTATGTTATGCGCTGCAACAAGCGCTAAGTTGCCACCCGCACTGTCACCCATCAGTGAAATTTTAGTAGGGTCTAGCTCCAACCGCTGGTGGTTTTCTTGCAGCCAATCCACTACAGCGATTACTTGTTGCAGGGCGCATGGGAATTTATGCTCAGGCGCAAGGCTGTATTCGACGCTGAAAAAAACGACTCCGGATTGCTGGCATAAGTCTTTTACCAGTCCGTCATAGCAGTCGACATCTCCTAAAGACCAGCCGCCGCCGTGGACAAACACCACCGCAGGACTGGGGCTTGCCAAAGACTGCGCTGGGCGGTAACAGCGAACGCCCACGTGAATACCATTGTGTTCAATGTGTAGGTCTTGGCTACTTACTTGTGCGTCAACCTCTCCCGCGAGCCCCAAAAACATCGCTCTTGCGCCTTGTCGTGAGGTCTCAATGGAGATTTCGATGTCATGAATGTCGCCAGCTTGAGCCGCGAGATCGTCTAACAATGCTTGTGTTTGTTTGTCTAATTTCATAATTAAAACTTATATTTAAGGTTGATACCGTACGTTCTAGGCGCGCCGTAATAACCAAGTTGAACCCCAGGTGCTGCGCTAAGATCGAAGCCGTGTTGACGATAGCGTTTATCGCCTAAGTTTTTGCCGTATAAACTTGCTTCCCAAGTGTCGTCCGCGGAGCGATAGTGTAGTGACATATCAAAGAGGGTGTAGCCAGACTGTGCAAGTACCTCTGAGCTGCTCACGGTGAGATAAGTTTTACTGCGATAGGCGGCACTAGCACGTAGTGAAAATTCGCCTGGTGTAAAGGCACTAAAGAAGTATTCAAAGCCCACACGACCATTCCATTTAGGTGAATTAACCAGCTCCCTTTCATCGCTGACTTCTTTATCAAAGTCGCCGATGAGCTCATCATAACCGCCACCTAAATAGCCCAGATTGAGGTTCAGAGTGAGGTTATCGGAAGCCACGGCTTCGAGCTCCATTTCTGCGCCATAAATAGTGGCTTTACCTGCATTTTCAAAGAGTGATAAAAACGCGCCGGTGTCAGGGTCGATAGAAAAGCGGCTGAGTTGAAAGTTTTTGTAGTCATTGAAAAAAGCAGCGGTATTTAAACGAATATTCTGCTTATTCAATAAAGACTTAGAGCCAATTTCATAGCTCCACAAGGTTTCTGGATCAAAAGGTTGCGCAAATGAGGTGATCCGGCCGTTAAAACCGCCACTTTTAAACCCTTTTCCGGTGCTCAGGTAAACCATGCTGTCGTCAGAAATGGTGTAATCGAACACCACTTTTGGGGTAAACTCTTTCCACTCCTTGGATGCACTGTAGCCTGTAGGGCTATAGCCAATGCCTGTGCCGAATACCGCCTCCATTTCCTCTGCTGTTGTTACACCGGTGCCAAAAAACTCCTCGCCTTTGGATGTGACTTCTTTTTTCTCAATGGTGTAGCGTGCGCCAAGCGTGACGTCGAGCTTTTCAGTCAAAGACCAAGAGAGGTTAGCGTAGAGGGCTGAGCTGGTATTTTCTTGGTCGCGTTCTCCTGCGTTAATCACAGGCCAAGGCAGGTAAACGTCTGGTGACACCATAACGAAAAAGTCCGGTGCTACGGAGCCGCCAAAACTCAGATCGTCCTCATTAAAGTAATAGAGCCCAGATACCAAAGAGAATTTGTCGTCTTCGTATAACCATTGAAACTCTTGGCTTATCTGCTGTTGATCTTCGAAATTAAAAATACCAAATGATGCATCGGGGGTGGCATCTAAGTCTAAGTGTGTGCGGTATTCCATTTCGCGTCGAGCAGTGATGGATTTAAATACCGAGTGTCCCGTGAGATATTCAAGCGTTAAGCTCGCTCCCGAGGTATCCAGTTCTTCTAAATCGTTGTAGTTAACGTCGACGACAAATGGGTCTTCCTCAGGTGCATAATAGCCTTCTTTTATCACCGAATAGATAGGCGTTTCTCGATGTGGAGTGCGTGAGCTTGAGGGGGATGCGTTCGAGCCGTCGACGACTAAATAGGCCGAAAAATTCTCACTTGGTTGATAAAGTAAACTGCCACGCCACGCTAAGGTGTCTTTGTCGTGGTCGTCACGGTTGTTATAGCGATTCTCACTAAAACCATCTCGACTACTTTTGGCAATTGCAAAACGTCCAGAGAGCGTGTCTTCAATCAATGCGCCGTTGACGCTAGCTTTTATCGTTCGAGCATTATAATTTCCAAGCGCCACGCTGACGTACCCTTCGTTGTCTTGCGAAGGTTTGGCACTACTGAAACGCACCGCGCCACCTATGGTATTGCGACCGTAAAGGGTGCCTTGTGGACCACGTAATACCTCGATTTGCTCAGGGTCGACCACATCTAAAAAGGCACCTTGAACGCGCCCAAGATATACGTCATCGAGATACACACCAACGCCGGGGTCATTAAAGGAGATAGAGTCAATTTGGCCAATTCCGCGAATATAAATGACGGCGTTGGAAGCATCACCTGAGTGCAGATTAAGGTTCGGAACGTGAGATGCCAAGTCACCGAGGTCTTGTACGTTCATCTTCTCAAGCTCTGAGGCGGAGAGGGCGGTCACCGCAAGCGCGACATCTTGTAGATTTTCGGTTTGCCGCGTTGCGGTAACGCTGATCCGCTCAATTTTTTTGCTTTGCTCAGCGCTAAGCGTGGGCTCCGCTTCGGCATAGCTATGGCCTGATAGTACAGCCGCTATCAGAAGTGACAAGGTATGCCGTGGTATACCTTTGGTTGAACTGACTCTGTGCGATTGAGTTGCTGCAATCATGCTGAGTAACCTTTTCGTCGTCATTATTATGTTCTCCAGTATAGGAATGAAGAAAATTCAATAGCTAGGACAAAAACAGTCAACTTGATGAGCAAATTAGCTCAGGGTAGAGTAAATAACCTGTTGCCCAAATACGCTGTCTGAGCCAAGTTGGCACACTTGACACTACTGTTCTTTCAGATTTAAAAGATGCAATTGATATCTATGACAATTAATTAGGTCTAAATGGCTATCCGTTTTTTATAACCAAATTAAAGAGGTAATGATGAACATTAGACCAGAAAACACACAAGATTATGAAGCCATTCGCTCACTTACGTACTTAGCTTTTGAAAATCATCCACACCATGAACCAGGAGCAAAGCCGACGGAGCACCTGATAGTTGAAAAGTTAAGAAATACAGAGCGTTTAGCGCTATCTTTGGTTGCTGAAGATGGAGAAAGCGTTGTTGGCCATATTGCCTTTTCTCCAATAACAATCAATGGAAAAGCCAGTAAGTGGTTAGCACTAGCACCGCTATCCGTTGCCCCAAAAGTGCAGAGAAAAGGTATAGGAAGTCTGCTAATTAACCGAGCGGTAGAGATACTAAAACAGCGAGATGTAGACGGCGTTGTGCTGATTGGTGAGCCTGAGTATTACTCACGCTTTGGGTTTAACCACTCACCAGAGCTTACGGTTTCAGGGATACCAAAAGAATATTTTATGATTAACAGCTGGTGTGAAAGTATCCCTAGTGGAGAAGTTGGTTTCGATCCTGCATTTGGATGAAGCCATGTAAAATCTTGGATAAGTGTTGACCTAAATCTGGAAGGCACTATCGAAATTTACCAAATAAAGCAGTATTGTTTTGGGTACTAATAATTGGTTAGTTTCAATTGTTGAGAAAAAAGGTATTAAAATTTCAAAATGTGACGTCTTTTAAAGTGATAACCTTTTGTAAATAATGATTTTAATTTTTATTTCTGCTGTAGATTACAGTTAATAACTGGTTCGGAGTTTGGGATTGTTTAGCTTGATAATTAACCTATAATTAATTTGGCAGGTAGAAATAAAGCTGATAACCTATCGCCCGTCTTAAAATAATCTCACTTAAACACAAGGATTATAGTGTTATGAATGCTCAAAGATTGGAGCGCATATTAAGTGCGTTTTTACCTTCTTTTATTGCCAAGCAACTCGCTAAATCACCAAAGCTTTTGTTGTTTGTTGTTCTATTTATCACCTTGCTCGTCATTTTTATTATTAAAGTCGCTTCTTTTGCTATTTACTCTTTGGTCGTAGGAGCCGTGTTATTCGGCTGTTGGATGGCGTGGAGTGGCACTAAGCGCATTATGTCGAAGCGCAAGAAACGAGTATCTTAAAGCTAAGTCAAGATACTCTGGACCTAATACCTATTACTTAATTAATCTGAAATATATTTTATCGGTTTGTCTGCCGTATTAGATATTACATAAATTGAAAATCTCAATCTATTTAAGGAAAAATAACCATGAGTCTATTAAATAAATTCAAAACTCAAGCACAATCAATTGGTAGTAGTATTGGTGAATCTACCAGTAAATTAAGCGGTGATATTGTGTCTTCAACGAAAGACAATGCGAAGCTTGCTGGTTTGAAGTCAGATATCGCCTCAATCGATGGTCAACTTAATATTGCATACCAAGATATTGGCCGTAAATACATTGAAAACCTAATCAAAAACGATGGTGCAAATCTTGAAGCGGTATTGCAAGACACTATCGAGCGTATCGACCCGTTAATTAAGCGTAAAGACGAGCTGGAAGCTGAAGTTATCGCTATTGAGAAGCAACTAAAAGATCAGATTGTTATCCAGGAAAAAGCGGTTTTTCAAAAAGAGTTTGACGGTGAAAAAGAGAAGCTAGAAAAAGCGCTAAAGCTTGATGTTATCTCACAAGACGAGTTTGATACTAAGCTGGCTAAAGCGCGTTTGAAACTAGACAATTTCGATGAAATTCGTAAAACCAAAAAGCAGCACGAAATGGGTCTAATCAATAAAGAAGAATTGAACGAAAAGCTAACGGCGTTAGGTGCGTAATATAGTAATCTAACGCTTAAATGCCTCTGATTAGCCAGCGCGATTAATTTAACCGTTATCTGTGCTGGCTATATAATGCCTTTGCGAAAAGCCGTAATATCTCACATTTCGTGTACATCATTTCTAACCAGTGAATTACTCAATTCGAAGACTTTTTATTGCAAGGCTTGCTTCACCACCTTCCACATCCGTTAAATCTGGTACGAAGTAAAGTGCGGAAACATGCTTGAGTATAACCCCTTTGTCTTTTGACCAAGCAGGTGTCCAATTGGGTCTGGCAAAATCGCTCAGAGATACGTTGATTGTTTGCCAAGTGCTTGAAGCTGGTAATTTAGTTTGATAATGAGCATAGCTTTTATCACCTGAGCCGCCATACTCACGTTGTGATAACTTAACGATTAAAGCGTTATCACTTTTATACGTCAGTGCGATATTGAATTGATAGGGGAGCTGTTTAGTGGGTAAGTCGTAAATGAGTTCTACCCAAGAATTGTTTTGTTTATCGACTCGCGGCACGCGTTTAAACTGAATAGCAACTTGCTCTTCATCAACAAGCGGGCCGTTCAGAATTGCTTTGCTGCCATGCGGATCGGTCGCAAAACGCCACTGTTTTGGCTTTAAGTTTGGCTGAGTATAGCTACAGCCAGAAACCGCTACAAAAAGTAAAAGTGATAAAAAACGCACAGAAAAATCCTTAGAACAACGTCCCTAAAATATAATTTTTTAGTTTATTTACAAGGAGGTAATATGACAACGGGGCGCATGTGCATTTTTGGCCAATGTTAGAAAATTTCAAGTCATCATACTTCTATGTGGTTTGCTAAAGTTATGGCACCTATCATGAGAGATTGATTTATTGGTGTGGTTGATCTCATACTGTTTCTAATACAGGTTAGCTGGGGCCTAGCAAACAAATAAGGAGTCGTATGGAAACGGAGTTTATCTCTTTTATATTTTATCTTTTTGTATTTATTGGCGCTGTTTTTGCCCTACAAGATAGACAAAGGCTTAAGCAACTCGTTAAAAAAGTACATCAGTTACAAAATACGGTAGAGCAGCAAAGTCGCCGGATCTCGACACTTGAAGGTCGTGAATCCTCAGATCAAGCATGCTCAGAGCAAACACATTCAGAGAATAAGCTTTCTGAGTGTGGACAAAAGAATGGCGAAACAGCTGATAGTACATCATTAACAGCACGGACTGCATTGGGCGAATCCACGGCAACAGCCAATCATACACAACCTCAGCAGCCTGAAAGCACGGCCACTATCGCAAGAGCCAAGCTTAATAAGAGTAAACCTGCCTTTGACTTTACTTTAGATTCTTTATTAAAAGGAAATGGACTTTTTTGGATAGGTGCCGTAGTGCTAGCCTTGGGCGGCGTTTTTCTCGCTAAGTACTCTATTGAAGCCGGACTTCTTCCCCCAAGTGTGCGAGTGATACTGGGCGCTCTTTTTGGAGTCAGCTTGGTTACTGCCGCTGAAGTCGTAAATCGCTACAAAGAAAAGCTAAAGATTAATACTCCGTACGTTTCTGCAGCGCTTGCCAGTGGTGGCGTGATCACTTGCTTTGCCATGACATTGGTTGCTTTTGATTTCTATCAGTTTATACCGGCTAATATGGCCTTTGTTTTACTCGCCATTATTTCCTTGGTTGCGACCTCTTTGGCACTGAGATTTGGCCCAGTACTCGCCGGTATTGGCATCGTTGGTGCTTATGTCGTGCCTGCTTTGGTATCGACAGGCTCTAATAATATCGGTGCGTTACTGCTGTATATCAGCTTTGTTTCACTCTCTGCGATATGGGTTGCGGATTATGTGAAGCAAAAATGGTTGTGGTGGCAAAGCTTTGTTGGTCATTTCTTATGGTTTTGCACCGCGGTTGCGGCTGGTGGAAGCGGCGACTTTTGGGTGCTGCTGATTTTTGCGCTTATCTCTATGTATTTATATGTGTTGGTAGACGTACTGGGTTGGCGACTGACGAATTCAATGATAAGTCCGTTGCCTGTCAAAGATCTATTAATGCCAAGAAAAGAGCAATTGGGAATTTTACTCCCATTGTTACTTATCGCATGTGCGCTAATATTAAAAACCCAAATCGATACGCTTATTTGGGCTAATGTGTTATTTGCTAGCGTTGTTTTGTGCGCGGCTTATAGAAATAGTGCATTGGATAGTTGGCCATTTTATTTACTATTGTTTGTACTTCTCTCGTTCTACTTGATGCCCAAAGTGGGCACTTACGACGACGTCCTTTTTCCTTTTACCTTTAAGTATTTGTTTATCCAAGTGGCAGTGGTCATCACGATGTTATTTAGCATGATGATGATTAAGCGATATCCATCAAGACTCGCTTATTTGATGTTGTTAAACGTGGCACCACTTGCGCTTTACGGTGTAAGCTACGCTATTTCTCCGAGAGTCGCAGAGGCAATTTTATATCCTGTGTGGGCGATTGAAATGTTGGCCATCGGGCTCTTCGCTTCGTATTGTGCGATGAAAACGGATACTAATATTCAGCAGGTCACTTACCTTATTTTGGCGAACGCCATGCTGAGTTTGTGTTTTACGATGTTACTCTCGGCAAGCTCGTTGACTTTAGCGATTGCGGCACAAGTAGCGTCTATGAGTTATTTGAGCTGGAAGTACAAGGTGCGTTTACCTGATTGGCTGTATAAGGCTGCGCTTATTGCCGTTGTTACCCGTCTTACTTTTGCGCCTTGGCTTGCAGATTACAAGCACGAAACGATTTTAACCATACATTGGACACTTGTGGTCTATCCGCTGGTGCTGGGCATCATTTGGTTTGCTACCAAATACAACCCTTCAAAGACCCTGAACACTTGGTTTATGGGCGTTGCAATGCATATTGTGGCGCTTCTGGTCACGACCGAAACAAGTTATCTCTTGATTGGTGACTACCCTGATTTTACTAATCTCGGTTTCCAAGAATCCGTGTTGCTTGCTTTGAATTGGCTGGTGCTTGGCGCTGTATATCTGTGGCGAGGGCAGCTCAGCGACAAGGGCAACAGACTTTATCCGCTTGCAGCGAGCTTGTTATTACTTGGAAGTGCGTTGCTCCACGCCGATATTTCGTTGGCCAATAATCCGTTTTTTGACAGGCGATACATTGGAGACGGTGTGTTTAATTGGCTACTTTTGCAGTGGTTGGTACCAGCATGCATACTCGCTATCATGCTCCAGTTTAAGTTAGTACCATCACAATTTAAGCGTTTGGTATACGGACTGATAGCCGTGCTAGGGATCTTGTTTATCAACGGTGAAATTCGGGCATTATTTCATGAGGGGTTCCTTGTGCTGTCGATGCCGATGGAACAATCCGAGTTATATGCCTATTCGATAGTGTGGCTATTGATTTCAACCGTATTGATTTTTGTTGCCAAGCAAATAGAGCATAAGGTGCTAATTAACGCCGGTTTTGCAGGTCTAGCCATTGTTATTTTAAAAGCCTTTGTGGTCGATATGGCAAACCTCGAAGGCTTGCTGCGTGCTTTGTCTTTTATCGGTTTAGGCTTATGTCTGGTGGGAATTGGTTGGCTATTTCAAAAAATGCAGGATCAGCCCAGAGAGGAAAAACCAACGGCGGACCGAATATTGCGTTTTGACAACCATTAGCCACCCTCAGCAGCAATGCGTGCGCCACGCATTGCTGTTGACCCTACGTTTAACCCGACTATTTATTGCTCGCTTATTCTTGCTTTGTTTTGGATTTCTGTATGGGTCACTCTGGTTAAACGGCATTTGGTGTTGGGTTCAATCATTTCTACATAACTGGTATTCTACGCGGCATACTGAGTAAGTGAGAGTAAAGAGATGATCAACGATAAAGATATCATTGAAACCTTGGACGAGCTGGAAGCTTTTTTGTTGTTAGTTGATAACGGTGGCTTAGGGTTGCAAAACGTGGCCGGTGTGGCGTTGGCAACGAACAACAGTGATGGCAGACCATTTATTGCGATTTTGGATGATAAACATCAATTGTTGTTGGGTCGTTGGGTATCTCAAGACGTGTATGAAAACGGCAAAGACATGGTTCGTTACGGGCCAAAGAAAGCGCATTAACTTTCTAGGATTGGAGTGCAGAATAAACCTGCTTCCAATCCGTTTTGTCGGTGGTTATATGAAACTGCGTCTGTGCTTAAACGTCGTTTTCAATATACACGGAATCGCTTGCCATAAGCTCTATGGCGACGATTTCAGAGCGGTTCATGGTGAGCTTATATCTTTCTAACTGGATTCCCTGAGAAGATTTAAACCGCATTACTAAATTTATTTGATAGCGACGCTCAACTGATTTTTTCGAGACCTTTTTCCCTTCAAGGCTATAAAGCTTTCCTGCCCCTTTTTTTAGATAGCGTACAAACGAACTCATGTTAAAGGTGATACGTTGCTGTACTTCTTCGTAACCGGGTAAAAACTCATCAATATGCACTTGGTTTTTACAGCAAAAATGCAGTAGATGCGCCGCTTGTTTATTTTGCTGTCGGCGCTTCTTTAGCAGCTTATCAACATCCTCTGGTAGGTCTTTTTTACGAATATGTTCCAGCCATATTGTTTGTGTACAAACGATGGCGTCCGTCACTGAGTTTTTAAACTTGTTGCGCCACTTTGGTCGGCCGCGTTGAATATAACGCCATGCCCACTGGGTTAAGTCTTCTTTGAATGTTTCTCTAAGGCCATAAATTACCCCAAGCAAAGCGATAAGGGCGACGGTGACTTCTTGAAAGTTAGAGCGGGCGTTGAGCACAATAAACATCACGAAGGCCATGATAATGCCAGTAACCACACCGCGAACTAAACGTTTTAGATTGGTACTTAAGTCAATGGTTTGTTTGTTAAAAACAACACCATATTCGATGAGTCTTTCAAGCAATTTCATTTTATTGGTAATGCGGTTTGGGTCGTCCAACGTGACTTGCGAGTTGTAGCTCTGCTCCTCGCGGTATTGGCTTTCTCGTTGACAGAAACTAACAATACAGCTTCGCTCATGACTAAAGTCGCTTGACTTAGGCCCGCTAGCGATGAGTTTCAAAAACGCTTGCTCGGTATGCCAGCTGAGGTAGTTATCTGCGTTTTGGTAGTAAGGTTTGAGCTTATTATCTGGTGGCGTGTAACGCCTGAGCTTCTTCAATAGGCGTTCGGTTTCTTCCACCAATAACTGTGCGGCTGGATAAAACTCATCGGCCTCTTTTAGCTTCAATGTCTGTTTTACATCGGCATCTAGCGCAATGCGGATCTGGTAGCAAAATAGGTTTAGATTAACGCGGTAATCCGTTTTTTGACCTTTGCTTTGGCTGATAAAACGGCTACGTACCAAGGGAAGGTGGAGCTGCTCCGAGTAATATGCACTGTGGCTTTTTATATTGGCATTAAAATAGTCTACTTCGTTCAACGTGTTGGTATTAATCCCCATATCGGTTGGGATTGAAAAATACAGGTCGAGTTGATTTGTCTCTTTGGGAAGGAGTTGATAGTTGATTTTAAAAGATAAGCTTTCGTCTTGACTTAGTTTGGCTCTGCTCACTCGGGTATGGTGCCTCCTTGAATTAACACTTTGTAATTATAACATAGATAAGTGTATGAAAGCTGAAACGGGTTTATAGGTTATTGTTCTCGCTGTTTATTAAGGCTCGCCGCTAACAATAGTTGCGATAAAATTGACCGTTAAATACTAATAATATTTAACGGTTGCGCTTTGCCCTAGCTGATCGGCAATATTTTGAATAAATCCATGCCCAGTCAATTGTCTTCCTAGTGCTAGAGTCGTTTGTTGTGTTTCTCTAGGACCGTCCATCAGTGCTTTGAAGTCGATTATATCTGCGAAATTTTCGCTAGTAACATCATACTTTCCCCAGAGTTTACTGGTGCCGCCATTATCGTCTCGTTCCATCTGAGTATATTGTAAGAAGTTGGCTTTTACTTCATTTGCAAGGTTGACTAGTGCCTTATTGCTATTGAGCTTTCCTTCTAAATAAGTAATATCTTCAGCCGAGATATTACCTGTCACCTTCAATTCGCCCTGTTCGTTGACTGAAAACCCCCACTCATTTTCAGTCAGTTCAGGTCGTTCAGTGGCAATATCCGAGAGTGTTTTGTCATATTCTTTAGACATGCTGTCCGCCGATTTAAACATGCTGCCACCCAGATAAAGCTCGGCGATTGCTTCACCAGTCATAACGCTTGCACTTTTTATCGTTTGCTCGACCTCTTTTGATACACCTATCGTTATTGGTCGCTCATAAACTGGTGGGGTCACATGCTTAGCTGTTTGAGAAAATGTATCATTTTTCAGTGCGTCTCCGGATCTCTCGACTTTAGTCTTAGCAACTGTATCTGAGCTTACAGTTGATAGACTGTTTACCAACGTTTCTCTTGGTTGATTTATAATCTTCATATATTTCCTTATCTACGTATAGGTAACGATCTTTTATCGACAACTTAGAATTATAGTTTAATGTTATTTTTATGTAATCTGACTATGGTGCCTTTTTGGATTAGAGATGGACTTTTTCGCCTTCATTTAAAATATACAGTGGCGTTTGGGCTTTTAGTACTTGTTGCATATGCAGTAAGCGGAACAGCGCTGAATGTGAGGTTTTATCTCCCATTTTCCAACTAGCATTGCCATAGCCCCAAGGCATCATAACCTTGCAGCCCAGATCTTTTGCGGCAGTCAGTGCATCTTCTGGTGTGGTGTGTACTTTACGATACCAATCAGGATGTTCTTCGCTGTAGTATGAAGCAATTGGAAGTAGGCACACATCAATATCACCGTATTTTTCTTGAATGTCTTTAAAGTGCGGTGAATATCCAGTATCTCCAGCAAAAAATAGAGTCTTGCCTTGGTGTTCTAATATCCAGCCACCCCATAGTGCAGCGCCATGATCTTCGTATAAAAACGGCACCCAAATACGGCTGCTGAAGTGATTTGCAGGCACAAAGTGTGCGGTTACTTCACCAAGTTGTTTGCTTGAATACCACTCCATTTCAGAAACCTTGTATCCATCTTCAGGAAAGTGCTCTGCAAATCCAAGAGGGGTGAGGTAATTTGGTCCAGTACCAATCGCTTCGATATCACTCTTGTTAAAATGATCGTAATGAATGTGGGAGTACATTACCGCATTGGTTTGCTGTAACTCTGTTTGACTGAGCTGTGCAGGTTGATTGCGATTAAACCCTTCTGAGAGGCGAAATGCCCAGTTTACAGGCCAGTCAAATTGAGCCGTGACAGGGTCAAACAAAAACTGTTGTCCATCTTTGGTGTTGACTTTAAAACTCGCATGTCCGAGCCATTGGATAGCAAAACCGGTATTGAGCGAGAGAGTGGGGTTGTTGCCAACGTAAGTACAATCTTGCATTTCGGACTGACATTGAATTTGTTGGGTGACTGGATAGCAGTTTTCTTCGCAGGTCACGGGATAATCTTTAAACTTATTGTAGATGTTGGAATATCTATCTTCATACCCTTCTACAGAGCTATGTTTTACCACGGAAGACTCTGATTTTATTCGCTCTACAACATTACTATTACTGCAGCCTGTTAATGTGATTATAACTGCCAAAGTAAGTCTTTTCATGCCTATTCCTTTTTATAATTATTAGTTATTTTTTGGAGTTTACCAATAAAAGGGAATGGGGTGTAGCGGTGAATTAAGCCTTAGGTGAGAGTTGGATTAGTGCATAGCCCAACTCTCATTGAGGGTTAGAGATTAAGAATTACGTTCCTGCGCCTCAAACTTATACCCCGCTCCGTAAATGGAGTGGATAAAATCGTATTTAGGTGCGATGCTTTGCAACTTTTTCCGAATATTTTTGATATGGCTATCTATGGTTCTATCGCTAACAATGTGACTATCATCGTAAATGTGATCCATCAATAAGTCGCGGCTATAAATTCTGCATGGGTGTCCGTACATTGCCTTTAAGAGCATGAACTCGACATAAGTGAGCGTTGCTTTAGCGTCGAGGAAGGAGACAAACAAGCTTTCTTCGTCCAGTTTAAGTTTGCTCTCAGTTTCTGTCACTGTGCCGCGCTCATTTAGCGTCACGCGTCTTAAAATCGCCTTCACTCTTGCGACGACTTCTTTTGGGCTATAGGGTTTGCACACGTAATCATCAGCACCCACTTCAAGACCAAGAAGACGATCGATTTCTTCTACTTTGGCGGTGATCATAACAATTGGCACGTTTGAATACGCTCTGATCCGCTTGCAAATTTCGATACCGTCAAGATTAGGCAGCATCAGGTCGAGTAAGATAAGGGCGGGTTGCTGTTGTTTAAAAGCCTCTTCAGCCAAAGCACCATCATGAACACAATGGCTGGTATACTCGGCTTGAGCCAAATACTTACTTAAAATATCGGCAAGTTTTGGTTCATCTTCGACGATTAAAATATGTTTGTTTGGCACAGGGGAAACTCATTATTTTTTCAGTTCAATAATAATAGCGAGACCACCCAGTTCGCTCAAGTCCGCAGTGATTTTTCCGTTGTGGGCAGCAACAATACTTTGGCAGATGGCTAAACCAAGGCCTGAACCACCTGTTTTTCTACTCCGCGCTTCCTCTACTCGATAGAGCCTGTCAAATAGTTTGTTTAGCTGTTCTTGTGGTACTGAAGGGGCGCTGTCCTGCCAGTAAATTATTGTTTTATCTTGTTGCTGTATGACTTTTACATCAAGATTACCGGGTTGCTCAGCTGAGGAGTCAGTGTAGCGCAAGGTGTTTTGCAGTAAATTGTCGAATAGCTGCCCAAGGCGCTGCTCGTCACATTCTAAGGTAATACGCTCATCGCATTGCAGGGAATAAGCAAGATAGTGCTTTTCAATTTGGTGACTACTTTTCGCAAAGGTGCGTGAGAGCAGGTCGTAAAGGTTTTCTTTATCCATGTTGTAAGTAAGTGCACCGCGGTCTGACAGCGATAGTTGATGTAAATCGTCCACCAGCCGAGTCAATCGTTGGATCTCTTCGTTAAGCGACATCAGTTGTTCAGGATCGCTTGCGATAATGCCATCAATCATTCCCTCAAGTTCCGCGCGGATCACGGCAATCGGCGTGCGTAGCTCGTGCGAAATATCCGCTATCCATTGCTGCCTAGCTATTTGGTTCTGCGCTAACGTGTCTGCCAAACGGTTCATATCTCTGGCAAGCAAACCGAGTTCGTCTTTACTCGCGATATCGACGCGAGCATCGTAATTTCCTTGTGTCAGTGTTTTTGCATTGCGGCGCAACAACACGATTGGGTTGACCATATATTTACTAAAAGGCACGGCAATCACTAAAGTAACCAACAGGGCGACGAGCGCAATGATGATGAACTGTTTACGTTGTTGCTCTGCAAACAGTTGGTCGAAGTCATTGCGTACCAAGCCACTTTGCTCGACACCTAAGTAGGCGATAATCTGTTCGCGTTTAGGCTGCGCCAAGTGGTCGCTTTGATAGACTGGGAACCACAGCGAAGTCTGCTTACTTTTCGGTGTGCCCATAATAATATTGCCTTGTGCGTCTTTGATAAGCAGGCGTTTTTTATTGTCAAAACGCGGTGGGGGGCCATCACGCCTCCTTGGCCCTCCTTCGCCTCTTTCACGATGTCTTGGTGGTGGACGAGAATGTAGCTTGTCTCGCGGGCGCTCGTCCTCAGAAAGACCATAAAAGCTACGTACTATGCTGTCCCAATCCTCTGAGCCTCGATACACCCAGTCCAAAGAACCATGGCGTGCGTAAGTCTCGGCAACTTGCGTTACCACCTCTTTGAGCTGTGCCCGAGAGGTATTTTCAAGATAGGCAGTAAAGCTCTTTTCAAACGCTAATTTATTGGCGATATAGATAGCCAGCACCAATGTGGTGTTGGCTATCAAAATTATCAGCAATAGTTTGACGCGAATGGTCATTTTCATTGTTGTTGTTATTCCACCGGTTAACGTTGTGCATGCAAGCGTAAATTATCAGGGTCTGGTGTGCGACGGTTTGGCACCCATCTTCTTACGCACTGTTGGTCTTTTGCACATTTGTCTGTCAAGGCATGTAAAAACGCAACCAGATCCTGCTTTTGTTGTGGCGCTAAATTGGCGGCAACAAAGGGTGACTGGCGCAGTAACGTTAATGCCGCTTCACTATTTTCTCTCGCTTGTAGGTTTAGTGTGTCACACTGAGCGGTTAAGGAAAACTGCTTTAATCCACAAGCACCACCACGTTGAAAAAATTGCTCGACGGTTTGCTCCGGATTTGAGTAATGATCGATCACTTGTTCTAACGACTCATAGGCTCCTGCGTGACCATATGGCGCAGTCAGGGCAACATTTATTAAGCTCGGGACTCTAAACGCAAATTGGTTTTGAGGCGAAGGGTCAATTGCAGCGCGCCCGATGTCGGCCTTATTATCCTGTGTACCAATACCATACTGTGGAAAGGCGAGGTTAAAGAAACCATTATTAGTGAAGCGTTCACCGCTGTGACATCCTGCACACCCTGCACCGCCTTCAGCTACTGGAGTAAAAAAGAGTTTAGCACCACGTTTTTGTTTGTCGCTGAGTGCGCCACGCTCACCTCGGGCATAACGATGCCAGTCGGTATCCACCATCACAAATGACGCTTGATACTGGCCAAGTGCGAAGGCAATACTATCGAAGGTAATTAAGGTTTGCGCGTCTGCTTGTGAGTCGAATGTTTCTCTAAAGGCTTGGAGCCAATCATTGGTGGTCAAACTTCCGGCTTCATCACCGTAACCGCCAATACGTTGTGCGAGATGCGAGCGAACTTGTTCATTGGTTTCTGCACGTTCAAAAGCCTCACCACGCATTTCTTCACGAGAGGTGACAGGAAAACGAGACAGAGTTGCAACGAGTGAATCTGCCGCGTTTGGATCTGGTTGATTGAAGCCTGAGTCAGGTGTGCTGATAAAGTTGCTTTCATTGCCCTGGTCGTCAGTGATAGTCACACGTTGAACACGACCATCCCAAAATAAAGCGCTATTCTCAAACCCAGTATTAAAAATGGTGGGAGAGTTACGCGGGATATTGATGTCATCGTTGACTGCCTGGCGGCCTGGACCTATCACATCACTTTCGACTGCATTTGTACCTATTGGCAACGAAAGGCCATCGGCGCCACCGAGTCTGGGATCGTGACAGCTGGCACAGGCGACTGACTTTTCTCCTCCAAGGGCCTTGCTAAAGAATAGCTGCATGCCGAGCTGAGCGATGGGATCTGAGATCTTCGGTAGTTGTTGTGCACCCTCGACTCTGCCTGTAATACCGCGAGCTGCAATAATTTGCGAGAGCTCATCATCCAGCGCCGAGCTAGGTTGTGGCTGGCCGGGAGGTGGTAGAGATCTAAGTTGCGCTGCTATTGGTAAACTTGCCACCGCGGTAACAAGTGCCATTGCACGTAGAAAGTTCGCGTTGTTCATCGTTATTCCAAACCTTATTGTGATTCGAGTTTTAAAATTGGCAGGCAAAAGTGCAGAGAATGTGGAAATGAAAATTTTTGTTTGGTGAGGAAAGGAGAAAGAAAGTAGGTGAAAACCACCATGGGATTTTCAGAAATATCAAAGTAGGCTACTGAGCTATTAGGCTTAACCGATATTTAGCTTGTGTAAGTGGGATTTGTATGCGACGCATTGAGCTTGGGAAGGCTGATAGAAACATAGGCTCAACAGCGCTAATATCAAACGCGTATGCTGGCGCATTGTCATATTCGCCGAATAAGACGGTAGCAGGGCGGGAGAGGAATTATCCCCAAAATTGTCTGGCTAGACAAGGGATATAATTTAATGTGGTTTTAAAAATAATGAGTTAGCTCATTCTTTATCCAAGCTTCGGGGGAAATAGTGAAAAGTTAATCCTAGCGGTGGTGTTAAAATCTATATGCCAGTGACTATTTACATAATTAGACGACTGGTCTAATATTTAGTTTATGAATGAAAGTAGTATAAAACGGCGTCGCGGCCGGCCAAAAAAAGAGCAAGCTGGTTTTAGTGAAACCAAGGCGGCATTGATCCGAACAGGTATGGAAATTCTTACTGAAAAAGGTTTTGCTGCTACTGGGATTGATGCCATTTTGCGAACGGTAAATGTACCAAAAGGGTCTTTTTATCATTACTTTGCGAGCAAAGAGGCATATGGTTTAGTACTGATTGAACATTACTCATCGTTTCTGAGCGCAAAGCTCACTAAAGCATTATCCGCAGAAGGTCTTGAGCCGTTAGCGAGACTTGCGCTATTTATGGAGCAAGCTGAACGGTCGATGGCGAAGTATAATTACACGCGAGGTTGTTTAGTTGGCAATTTAAGTCAAGAAATTGCTCAGCTACCAGAATCTTTTAGAGACAAACTAGGTGACGTTCTGAATGAGTGGCAAATCTTGGTCGCCCAATGCTTCGAGCACGCCAAGCTGCTTGGTCATATTTCAACTGAGCACCATTGTGATGAACTGGCCTACACGTTTTGGAATGGTTGGGAAGGCGCAGTCATGAGAGCCAAGCTTGAACAAAGTGGTGTACCACTTCAGCGTTTTTCAACGTTTTTTATTCGCTCGATTCAAGTCCCGGATTAACCAAGTTACAGTTGAGCAGGGTAAGCCGTGCTTCTTTGTAATTTAATAGACGATTGGTCTAATTAATGGAGACGATATGTACAAAGCAATAGTCATTGATAAACAAGATGGTAATTACGTCGCAACACTAAATGAGGTAATTGGGTCAGAACTCATGCCTGGAGATGTTGATATAGACGTGTTGTACTCAACGCTAAACTACAAAGATGCGTTAGCTATTACTGGCAAGTCTCCTGTAGTTAGGCACTTTCCTATGGTTCCAGGTATCGATTTTGTGGGGAAAGTGTCTACTTCGTCGCATCCCGATTATCAGCCTGGGCAACTAGTGATCCTTAATGGTTGGGGAGTAGGTGAAAAGCACTGGGGAGGTCTGGCACAAAAAGCGCGAGTGAACGGTGACTGGTTGGTTCCTTTGCCGACTCAATTTGAGGCAAAAGATGCGATGGCTATCGGCACCGCAGGGTATACCGCAATGTTATGTGTGATGGCGCTTGAACGCCATGGTGTGACACCTGAACGAGGCGAGATACTTGTGACTGGTGCAGCTGGGGGCGTAGGAAGTGTTGCCGTCGCTATTTTATCAAAGCTTGGCTACAGTGTTACGGCGCTAAGCGGGCGGGTAGAGCAAGAAGCTCAATTTCTTAGCCAGCTTGGTGCGCAAAATGTGATCCATCGCAGTGAGTTAGAAGGAACTGGTAAGCCGCTTGCAAAAGAGCGTTGGGCAGGAGTGGTAGATGTAGTTGGTTCACACGTTTTAGCAAACGCCTGTGCTAGCACACAATATGGTGGCGTGGTCGCTGCTTGTGGGTTAGCTGGTGGTATGGATTTACCTGCCACAGTGGCGCCTTTTATTTTACGAGGGGTGACGTTGGCAGGTATTGACAGTGTGATGTGCCCTAAAGCGTTAAGAATTGAAGCATGGCAGCGATTAGCGAGCGAACTTGAATTAAATAAACTCAATATGATTGCCCATGAAATTACGTTGAATGAGGTGATTGCCACTGCAGCGGACTTGCTTGATGGCAAAGTAAGAGGGCGCGTTATTGTTGATGTTAACGCTTGATGTTTGGTTAAGCAGGGTTTTGTCAAAATTTAGGTCGACCGCTATTGAGCAGGTCGATGCGATTACCTACAATACAGCATGCTTAAATAATTGAAGAAACAAAATGACAGATTCAACTGAAAAACCGGCATTACCAGATAGACTTTCTATCAACCCTCGTAGTCCGCATTACGCAAAAGAAGTGCTAGAACACCACATTGGCATTCGTTTCAACGGAAAAGAGCGCACTGATGTTGAAGAATACTGCATCAGCGAAGGCTGGATTAAAGTAGCATCACCAAAGGCATTAGACCGTCGTGGTCAGCCTTTGCTACTGAAGTCAAAAGGGACTGTTGAAGCTTACTATTGCTAAGTACCGTGATGATGCACCAATCTGCTCAAGGGTAAATTGGTGCACTTTGTTTAAGCTACTGTAATATTCCCATCTCGATTGCTAATAGCACCGCACGGGTTCTATCCCTCACACCCAGTTTGGAAAGTAAATTGGAGACATGATTTTTGATTGTGCCTTCTGACTTGTGTAAGGCTTCGGCTATTTCCTTGTTGGAATAACCATTTGCAACCAGTCTCAATACCTCTATTTCTCGTACGCTAAGCGTCTCTGTAACTTCGAACTCAGAAAAATCATTGTCAAGTTTTGGTGCATACTTTAATAGGGTTTCTGTAATCGCCGGTTGAAAGTAGGTTTCACCATTGATGATGGTCGTCATCGCATTCACTAAGGAGTCCAGAGCGATATCTTTGAGTACAAAGCCTTTGGCTCCATTACTTAAGCTGTTCAGAACGAGTTTTGGGTCATCAAAGGTTGTTAGCACTAATACTGGGATCGTTATACCTCGACTATTTAGCTGCTTTAAGGTAGTGATACCGTTCATAACTGGCATAGATAGATCCAGTAGAATAATATCAGGTGTAACCACTGATAGCCCATCAAGCAACGTCTGACCATTGTCGTACTGGGCAATCACTTCAACTTCTTCGTTAAATTGTAATAAAGTGACAATGCCTTCTCTTACGAGTTTCTGGTCGTCAACCACGACTACTTTCATCAATACCGTCCTTACTGTGGAGTTAACGGGAGTTCAATTTTATAGTGTAGGGCACGATTGTGCTCATAGAGATGCAAGTGGCCACCACACTCAGATACGCGTTCAGACATCCCCGTTAAACCATTCCCTTTTTGCCATTGTTCACTGATATAGCCATCATCATGCATATTAACGAAAAGCTTTTCTTTATCTTGTGTCATTACAATCCAAAATTGCTTCGCATGACTGTGTCTTAGGCTGTTGGTTATTGCTTCTTGAACACAGCGCAGCAGCACTTGTGCTATATGGCTATCGTCATCAGCAATATGTTGTGGAATGGTTGCATGCACTTTTAGCTCAGGAGTATGTTGGAGTAGTAAGGTAAGCGACTGATGAAAATCAATATCTCTGTGCTGTCTGAGCATATCCACGGCATCTCGCACATCATTCAGAAGTAACTTAGCTACGCTTTGACATTCTTGGATTTGCTGTTGGGCTGGTGCCTCGGCAGTCATTCTTTGCGCTATTTGCAATTTAATACTGAGTGCAGTGAGGTGATGGCCTAGCAGGTCGTGTAAGTCCCGAGCGATGCGGGTGCGCTCAGAGTGCTTCGACAGCTCAGAAAGCAAATGTTGCGTGGATTGCAACTGAGCATGTTGATTTTGGATCTCGGCCCTAGCTTGCTGTTCTCGTTGATGGGTGGTGGCTAATAGCAAGGCGAATAAGTGAAACAAGCCATATAGTAATCCCTCAATCCAAAGTAGATGCTGTTGTTTTACACTCTGCATTGTAAACCAGGCCAATACGATGATGAGGGTGAAGCAAGCTGATACGCGAATGGGGAGCAGATAAGCGACAACGGCAACCCAGATAATGGTAAGAATGGATAGGTATCCAAATTGCAGGATCCAGCCACAGGCAAAAGCTGAAAATAGCATAAGGATTAGCGCAAGCCATCGTAATTTGTATTGACATTGCTCGTAGGTGCCAATGAGGTAGCCAAGCGCATAGAAACAGAAGAAGCTGCTAAAGAGAGATACTTGGGGCGCTTCAGGTTGTTGACTCGTTATGTATACCGAGATAGTGAAAAGGGCAGCCCATGTGATCAGCGCTAGTAAATCTCTCATATCTCGATTTGCGATTAGTGTGCTGAATGCCAACGCTTATGTCCTCTTGCCATTTTCTTCACCAAGTATGACAAAGTAACAAGGTTGTGCCTATAGGCCAAAAGTCATGGTTTTACATCATGACGTCTGGGACAGGCACTCCAAATGTAGTGACGTTAAGCTAAAAACCAAAATCGTAAAAGAGAAATTATTATGCTTATTGTTCATCAGTTTGCTTTGTATTTACACATTATTATTGGTGCGATTGCGCTAATTGTATTTTGGGTTCCAGTCGTGACCGTAAAAGGCAGCCCACAGCACAGGCTATGGGGAAAAATATTTACTTGGTGTATGTGGTTAGTTTCCATCAGTGGCATTGTTATGTGTCTGATTGTGATCTACGACCCATTGGCGATCCGTTACCCCTCTCAACACATTGAGCAGGCGCTAGGGCAACAACTGGTATTGAAGCAACGCCAATTAAGTGAATTTTTACTGATGCTGTCAGTATTGGTGTTGGCAAATATTCGTCATTCGAGCTTGGTTTTAGCGGCTAAACAGCACCGAGAGCGACTAAGAAGCGGGTCTCATTTATTGCTGATTGGGCTCTTAGCGGCAACGGGTGGACGAGTGTTGTACACAGCGCTTACATTTGGCAGCACGCTATATCTAATATTTGCACTTATTGTGTCCTCTACCGTCGCTACTATGTTGTTCTACATATTTAAACCAACACTCAAACCACGAGAGTGGGTGCTGGAGCATATGAGTACCATTTTAGGCGCTGGGATTGCGGTATATACGGCATTTTTTGCAGTGGGTGGACGCCATTGGTTAGCGCCGTTATTGCCTGGGGCTTGGCAGCTAGTGCCATGGTTGTTACCTGCTGTGGTCGGCACCTTGGGCATACTGTTTTACAAAAAGCAGCTAGTTAGTCGTCAAACGAGGAGTAAATAATGTTTTGGTTGAACAAAGTATTAAGCTTATTGATGATGCTAGTTGCAACCTCTAAAGTGATTGCGATGCAGATTCAGGTTGGGACGTTGGAGCATGCCAAAAAACTATTTGAACAACAAGCAATAGTGGCAGCAGAGCAAGCGTTTCTGGTACTGCAAGAAACGCATCCCAATGAGTCATTTTATTACCTTGGTAGGATTAAGCTGCTGTCGGACGAGCTCGACGATGCCGAGGACTACCTTAAAAAATCACTGACGCTCGAGCCTAATAGTGCGGATGAGTATTATTGGTATGCTAAGGTCAATGCAGAGCAGATAAAGCACGCCTCTATTTTTTCAAAATTGAGTTATGCCAACAACACAGAAGATGCCTTTTTAGCAGCAATAGATAAAGACCCTGCGCATCTCAAAGCACGGCAAGGGTTGTTCTATTTTTACCTGTCTGCACCAAGTATAGCTGGTGGCTCTGAGACCAAAGCGATACAACAGATACGGGCGATAGAAGCCTTATCTTCCCATGTTGCAATGAAGCTATGGCTCGATTTTTATATAAAAACAGGTGATGATAAAGCCTTGATTACCTACACCAACACCTTGCTCGAAAGTAAAGCTATGGATGAAGTTGTATGGTTTAAAGCCGGACTGGCGCTGCAAAGTATCGATTATTACGATGGCGCATTGACGTTTTTTAGGGCTTTAATAGCAAAGCGCGAAGCAAAGCATTACGCTGCGGGGCTCTACCAAATTGGTCGGACTGCGGTTTTTGCTGAGGTGAATATCGATGAGGGGATCGCAGCATTACAAGCATATTTAACGCTCGATATTAACAATGATGACCCAGATGAAAACTGGGCTCGATTGCGCTTAAGTCAGCTTTATTTGCTCCAAGGAGATATTCCACGGGCTAAACAGTTAATCGGGGAATTAAAATCAACACAAATTAGTGATATCGACCTGATCACAGTAATTAAACAGCTGCGGCTTTGATCATTCTATTAATTTTCTTTAGTAAGATGGCAAACGTCGAGCAAGCTCGACGTTTTAGCGATCACTGAGCTGATGTTAACCAGCTCAGAAATTGACGTGCTTCGCCGCCATTGGCGAATTGTGTGATCTTACGGCCTGTGCCGTCAGCAAAGATCACTTTAGATTTGTTCACCGAAATTGAGCGAATTGGCTGCTCAACACGGATCTCTGTTCCGTTATATGTATATGACATAATAAAACTCACTTTTATAATGCACAGCAAATTAGCTGATGCTTTTGATAGTAGATGAGCTTCATTACAGTTTAGCGAACAGAAGACGCTGTCCTCGCAACAACCCGATATGGGTTTGACAGCGGATACCAATTTTATTGATTGGCTTGATTTCGCCTGACTATATTAAGCTCTACTTGTATTTTTTATGCGGACTTACTGGATCAAGGCAAGGAGGCATTACTTGAGGTTTGCTTTATTTTGAGAGGAAGTTAAAGCAAGAGAGAGATAATATAGAGTTGCATTTTTTAAAGCAAGCTTTTTATGTGGGTGTAGCAGTAAATATTTTTAACACTTATCCAACTTAAAGCATAAAAGTTTGCCTCGAGGCGTTAAACCCCGAGACATTGTTACTTTACTAGGACAGCGATTGTTCAACTGACTGAACGCCGTTAAATAGTTCAAACGTTAGATTCTGAGGATGCCGAGTGGCAAGATAAGCTAGCGCGTCTGCGACATTCTCTCGACTTATCACTGCATCTTTTCTATTTTCAGGGCGTGAAGTGGAGAAGCCCCCATTTGCAGGCTCATTTTGTAACGCACCTGGCCGAACGATGGTGTAGTTTACGACACTTCTTTGTAGATGTTGGTCGGCCATGTGTTTGGCTACCAAGTACGGTTTGATTTCACTTTCAATGTTATCAGGATCGTCGGCACCGATAGAGCTGACCATAATAAAATGTTTAACGTTTGCTTTCACAGCATAATCAACAGCTTTAGTGGCGGCCCACAAATCAATCAGTAGGGTTTTGTCCGCACCGGTTTCCCCACCAGAGCCTGCACTAAATATTACCTGCTCGACGTTGTCAAAAGCAGAGCTAAAATCGTTCTCAAGATCTTGCTCAGTGATAGTGAGTTGCTCAGATTCAATATCTGCCAACTTGTCTTTATTACGCACTAACGCCACAACGTCGTGGCCTTGTTCCAGCATTTTCTTTGTCGTCATTTTTCCAATTTGACCACTGGCACCAATGATTAAGGTCTTCATAGTTAAACTCCTTTAAAGTGTTTGCTTAACTAAGACCTTGGGATCATGGCGCAGATTTAAACCCCTGTAGTGTGAAATAAGTTATAAATAGGTGAGAAATTGCTGAGTTAATCTAAAAATTGCGGTGGTCAGGGAAAAGTTGACCACCGTAGGAAAAGCAAAGCTATCTGTTATTTTGTTACTTTGCGAGCTCTAAAGTTACGGCCTTTCATTTTCCCTTCTGAAATTGTTTTAAGCGCTACGTTGGCAACACTGCGCTCAACCGCAACGTACGATGACATCGCAGTGACTTTGATTTTACCGATTTGATCACCTTTTAACGCTTGATTTGAGGTCAGTGCACCTAAGATATCGCCCGGTCTTAATTTTGCCTTCTTACCGCCGTCGATTTGAATGGTTACCATCGGTGCTCGGTTAATTTTGTTATTTAATACTTGATCGCTTGGCAAGGTATTGGGTTCAATGGTTTTGCCTAAATAGTCTTCGAGGGCGTTTACTTTATGTGATTCCTTATAGCTCATCAAAGAGCACGCCACCCCTTTATTGCCTGCACGTCCAGTTCTGCCAACGCGGTGAACATGCACTTCTGGGTCATGGGCGATATGGTAGTTGATCACCATATCGACGTGATCGACGTCGATACCCCGAGCGGCTACATCCGTTGCCAATAAAATGGTGACGCTCTTATTCGCAAAGCGAACCAATGTGCGGTCACGATCTTTTTGCTCTAAATCACCGTGAAGTGCTGCTGCATCAAAACCTAGGCTATATAGGCTGTCGCATACGTTCTGGCATTCTGCCTTGGTATTGCAGAAGATAACCGCAGAATTTGGTTGAAATTGCATTAACAGCTTTTGTACTGCTGGCAGTCTCGCGTCGTTGTTGTCGACTTCATAAAAGTACTGTTCAATTGAGCTATCATCATGCGTTGCTTCAACCGTGACTTTGGCTGCATCTTTCATGATGTGCTGCGCAAGCTGCTCTATTTTTGGCGGGTAAGTTGCGCTAAAAAGCAGGTTTTGTCGTGTTTTAGGGCAGTGGTCAATGATACATTGTAATGACTCTTCAAAACCCATCTCCAGCATTCTATCTGCTTCGTCTAGTACAAAGGTATTGACTTCATCTAGCGACAAACGGCCTTTGCGCAGATGCTCTTCAATACGCCCTGGCGTACCCACAATGATGTGCGCGCCGTGTTCAAGAGAGCCAATTTGCGGCCCCATAGGAGCACCGCCGCACAGCGCCAATACTTTGATGTTATGGATTGCACGGGCTAGCTTGCGAATTTCAACCGCAACCTGATCGGCAAGCTCTCGAGTAGGGCAGACCACAAGCGCCTGCACACGAAAGCGTTTCACCTTTAAGTTATGTAGTAGTCCTAAAGAGAAAGCGGCGGTTTTACCTGAACCTGTTTTACCTTGGCCAATGACATCTTTACCCGCCAAGATAAGCGGTAGGGTTTGTGCTTGAATGTCCGTCATGGTGTGATACCCCAATGACGCGAGGTTATCGAGTAAAGCGCTGGAAAGTGGGGTACTTGAAAAAAGTGGCTGAGTCAAAGTCGCTGTCTCTATAGTTCTAAAACAGCAATTATAACATGGCTCTAACGGATAGCGTGTGTAAGGCCGAGATAAAATTTTTACCACGGTCAAGTGCGTTAAAAAATGATTTTGAACATTTCCCATGAGCAAGGGTAGGTCGCATTACAGCCAATCACCGTCGGCTCAGCATTTGCGCTCGAGCCACCATTACCAACAGCTTGTACATAGTAGCCGTTGACAGATTTGAGCGCTATTTTATCACCGTTTTGGATGAGCGCACCGGGATTATTTGGCAGTTCAATCGTGAACGTCTCCCAGATAGAGGCCGCTGTTCTATTGGCATTTAGTTCACCTCCACCACCTTGTTCGGCAACAAAGTAGTAGCCAGATGTAGTCTGAATATGAACTTCATCGCCGCTATTAAGGTCTCCACCATTAATATCTATAAGAGTAAATTGCTCCCACGGGCCTATGGCTAATCGGTTTGCATTGACCGTGCTGCCGCCGTTACCTTCAGCCACAAAGTAATATTGTCCGCCAGTTTCGAACGACACATTCGTATAGTTGGTGGGGCCACAAGGCAACGTAGTAAAAGTGAGATCTTCCCCTTGGATTGTGGTGCGTGGTGGTTTTGGATCTCCACGGAAGCGGAAATGGTATTCAGTCCCACAGCTTAGGTTCGAAATCTGAGCACTTACGGGGCCATTTACTCCAGGTGGTGTCGCAAAGATACTACTGCCGTAGCTAGTGGTGGTGCCATAATCAAAAATCTCGCCACTTAGGCCGATAGTTGAAGAGGAATAACCATTTAATTGCGCAGATGTTTGGGTGATATTGCTTGCAGGTTGGGTTAAATATTGGGTACCAGCATGCGCTAGAAACGTACTGCTGCATGCACTTAACAATAGTAATTTGAACTTATTCATAGCCTAGCTCCTTTGACGAAAAAGGCTGTTACGATTAACGGCCTTTTTTAGCTTAGGAGAAGGTGTCGCAAATGCTATTACATCTGCTTACACCTTTAATTGCCAGAAGTTGGTTTTTGGCGTGGTGCACGCTTGTCTCCAGCGTGTTGGTTCTTTGGCTTATTGGTAGACTGTGATGGGCGACGTCTGCGGTTGCCATTGTTATTACCAGCAGGTTTACCGTTGCCACTCGGCTTATTGTTGCGAGGACCTGAATTTTGCTTAGGTTTGTTTTTCGGCTGAGCGGAAGTTGCTTGTTCAGCGTCTGTTGCCTTTGGCTTTTTCGGTTTCTTTGGCTTTTTCGGCTTGATTGGGCGCGTATCTAGTTTTGACTCAGGTACGGCAAGTTGCGGTTCAAACCCAGGTTCCACTTTACGCGGCACCAACTGTTGAATTAATCGCTCAATACCAAATAAATCGCTTGCGGTCTCTTGGGTAACAAATGAGATAGCTTCACCCGTTGCACCAGCGCGGCCAGTTCTGCCGATACGGTGAACATAATCTTCGTAAACATTTGGCAGGTCAAAGTTCACGACATGGGGGAGCTCTTGAATATCCAAGCCCCTTGCCACAATATCGGTGGCAACAAGCACACGTACTTCACCATTTTTAAAACCAGCAAGGGCTTTCATGCGAGCGCTTTGGCTTTTATTACCATGGATTGCTGCGGCATTGATCTTGGCTTTTTCTAGATCCTTAACCAAGCGGTTGGCACCGTGTTTGGTGCGGGTAAATACCAACACTTGTTGCCAGTCATGCGTTTGAACTAGATGCTTGAGTAAGTTGGTGCGCTTACTTTTATCTACTGGATACACCCACTGAGTGACACTTTTGGCGGTGCTATTTGCCGGTGCTACAGAAATCTCTACTGGATCATGAATTAATCCTTTCGCCAAAGCTCTAATTTCTTCAGAGAAAGTTGCCGAGAACATCAAATTTTGTCTGCGGCTTGGTAATACTTTGATGATGCGTTTGATATCGTGAATAAAGCCCATGTCTAGCATACGATCGGCTTCATCCAATACCAGTACTTCAAGATCATCAAATTTGACAGCATTCTGCTGGTAAAGGTCGAGTAATCGCCCCGGTGTTGCCACTAAAACATCAATGCCTTTACGCAGCTTCATCATTTGCGGATTGATCTTCACGCCGCCGTAAACGACTTCAGAGCTGATAGGAAGGTGTTTGCTGTAGAGTTCAACACTTTGCCATACTTGATCAGCAAGCTCTCTGGTTGGCGTTAGAATCAACGCGCGCACGTTATTCGCACGAGGCTTAGTGCCGGCAATCAGCTTTTGCAACAAAGGTAATGTAAAGCCCGCAGTTTTGCCCGTTCCCGTTTGCGCCGCAGCCATCACGTCTCTGCCTTTTAAAATAGCAGGAATGGCTTGCTCTTGAATGGGAGTCGGTTTGTCGTAACCTTGTTCGACAACGGCTTGATTTATTTCTGGGGCTAAACCTAGGTGGCTAAAGCTCATGATTTGTTACTCTGTAGTAGGCGGCGGGCAAGAGTACAGTATTTACACCAGTTACGCAATTTTGCCACCGCCTAAATTACTTTTAAGTCGTCCTCTGCTATGTGTAATAGATTAATGGGGTTTAAAAATACGCTGATCTTTGCGCCCATATCAGTGATAGCGTTCTCGAGTATAGCAGCACATCCTTGTGTGCTTAATTTCGAATAGAAATCTATGCTTTGAATAAACTGAGTTTACCAGAGAAGTTTTTAAGGTTTGGGAAAATCTGCAGCAGTGCATTGTCGTCTACCCCCATCCAGCTACCAAGGCTCGCAGCCAGTTGGTCAACAGCTGTGGTGGGAATGAGCCTTCCGCTTCCAGCATCAAAGGCATGGTTTAATTCTGGAGGAGGGATATCACCAAAAATAGTGCCACCATGGACTGCACCACCCATAATAAAGTGATGGGCGCCCCAGCCATGATCGGTACCATCACCATTGACAGCAAGGGTGCGACCAAAATCAGATGCAGTAAATAAAGTTACTTGCTTCTCTAACCCTAAGCTGGCAATTGCCGTATTAAACGCCACAAGTGCGCCATCAAGCGCTGATTGCAGTTTAGGTAAGCTCTGAGCTTGACCTGAGTGAGTATCAAATCCACCCATACCCACAATATACACTTGTCGTTTGGTGTTGAGTTGCTGCCTTGTTGCAATACTTTGGCAAACATTCTTCAGCTGTTGTGCCAATGGTGTGGTAGGAAACTGTGGTAAAGTAAAACTTGTATTTGCAATGGCGTCATTGTATTGCGAATTTGCCGCCATGGCGCTGCGAGTAAGCGTATCTAGGTCTTGCTGAAGTATGTTATTGCTACTACTGCTTTCTTTGCCCGCAAAGTAGTCAGCGAGTGCTTGGTTGTTGTCGAACTCTTCTAAGATTTCTATTATGCCAGCTTTGCCATCACTCACATGGTATGGAAAGGTATTACTGCCGGTTAACCACAGATCAGCCTCGGCTGTGGTAATGGCATTAAAAGGCGTCTGCTGCGTTTTTCCTGTATTGATAAGCGCATCATTAATTAACCCTCCCCAACCAAATTGTGCTCCCTCTGTTTTACCAGACATCCAAGTAGACTGCTGATCATTATGAGAAAACAGTCGGGGAGGCACGCTTGCCGTGACTTGTTCCAGGCGCGAGGCATTAACAGGCTCAAGTAATGGTCCAACATTGCCAATAACAGACAGTTGCCCTTGACCGTAGAGTTTCGCAAGGCCTGCCATTTCTGGAGGTAAGGCAAATTTGCGTTGATTAAATCGAGAGGGAGTACTGAGGGCGTGCAAATTTTGTGGTGTTCTTGGCGTAGGGTAAGCACTGAGTAGTGAGGATCTGTGTTTTGCCCACTGTTGATAGTTACTGTCATCCAGAGGAATAATCGTGTCATGGCAGTCCATTCCGCCGTATAAAAATACGCAAACAAGAGCTTTGTAATCTTCACCTTGTTCTGCTGCCGCAACGGCTTGACTCAACGAAAGCAAGGACGTTGACATCATGGTCGCACCGCTTAGTTTCAAAAAATCACGTCTTTTCATTTTGTCTAGTCCTATTTTTGAATCAAATAATCTGCTGAGGTCATCACGAGTAAAATCGCCCATTGCACTCGAATAAGGCTATCTTGTGGTTCCTCCATCGGTAGTGTCTCAAGAATTTGGGTGATCTTATTCACTGTATGCTCAGTGAGCTGATCTGCGCTTAGGAGTAGGTTTAAATGAGCCAATAGCGCTTTTGGGTCATCTGCCAAAGTAAGTTCGTATTCATAGTCTGCAAGAAAGCTATATACAGCTTGACGAGCATCAAGCGGTATATTTTCGGCGTTATAATCTGCTTGTAAATCAGCTACATCAACATCTTGTTGATAGCCAAAAATATAATAGGTCATAAAGTTAATATAACCCGGAATTGACGAGGCGTTGGTAATTTGGAATTCAGGTGCAACCAGTTGATTTTGCGATATTAGCGTTCCTGGTGCACTGTAACCCGGGCGAAAAAAGTTAAATACGCTACTTGAACGATAGGGGTGTTGATTTAACGCGTTTGCTGAACGAGTATCCCATAGTGGCTCTTGATACTCAGGTGTAATATTTTTTACCTCAAAGGCTCGTGCCCACTGCGTAAATCGTAATATTGGCTCTCTTAACTTGCCACTGCGCGCTGTTTTCTCGCTTCTTGCTTCTTTATCAAAGATAATTGCAGCAATCGTTGCGGTTAAGTCGCCCCGTTGGTTAGCACCCACTTTGGTACCATCGGGCAATACGTAGCTACCAGAATCAAAGCTTTCTACTGCCCTAGCAACATAGCTAGGTGAAGGGTTTGATGTTACTAAACGTTGGATTAACTGTTTAACCACAAATGGGCCAACATTAGAATGCGAAAAGATATGATCTAATGCGAGCGTGATTGATTGGTTGACATCGGTGCCAGCGGCTATGGTGTAGCCTAAAAAGGATTTGGCTTTAGTCGAGTGTAGTTCAGGATCTCCGACCATAGGTAGCGCGTACTCCTCTTGAGCGGCTTGTTCGGCGCCTGACTCATCAAGCACTAACCCAGTAAAAACACGGGCAAGGCCAGTAATATCTTTATTGGTATACAACTCAATGGCTTGGTCATTGCGATCGCGTTTCTCGCTACCGTCTGGGTTTAACTCAACAAGACCCAAAGTGAAGAGCTGTAAGATCTCCCGAGCATAATTCTCATCAGGCATCCTGCCTGTTTGCTCGTCTCCCTTTTGATTTCCTAAATATGTTAAGTAAGTTCCCATCGCGGGTGAATAAGTCACTGCCTCAATCAGTTCTCGATAATTGCCAAAGGCGTGTTCGATGAGTATATCTTGAAATCGTGCTACTGCTGCTGGGATGTCAGTGAGTTCGTCACCACCGGCATTAGAAACCACCAAAATCTCAGATAAAGCGAAAGCTACTCGCTGACGCAACTGATCTTCGCCAGTGATGGCATCTTGCCAAAACCCAATACTTGTTGACTCTACGAAGAGCGTATTAAAACCGCCATCTTCGGGGGTATATTTTGCAACTGAGCTCATTTTCAAGCTTGGTTTTAGTGCTATTTGGTCTATGAACCATTTAGAGGCAGATGTGCCGACAAGTGTGTTGAGCTGTTGTGGTGTAGCGCCAAAAGTCGTTTGGTGTAAAAACGAGGCCGTACTTTGTGGTGTTGCAAACACATTATCCACTGCAATAGGTTGCGATGGTTCGGTAATTTCTGTGTTATCAGTGGCATGCTGATTAGTTGGTGCGACTTCAGTTTCTTGCGCACTGCCACCGCCACAGCCTGTCGCTGTTAGGGTTAACACACACCAAACTGAAAAGTATTTAATGATTGTTCTCATAACTTAACTCAAATAGTGAACGATAAGTGATGAGTGTAGGATGATTTTTGACTTTGGTGTTTTACAAGTTTGCGTGCGTAATCATACAAAATTGTAAACTAACCAAGTCAAAGCTTAGCTCAGTCGATTAATGAGTTGGCACTTCAATATTAAATACAGCACCCGGTTGACCCTCAAGCAAATAAATCTGCGCTTCATGGATGTCACAGATTGCTTTGACAATGCTAAGCCCCAGCCCATTGCCTGAAGAGGAGCGGCTCGTATCGGCACGATAAAAGCGCTCGAAAATATGTGCTTGGTCTGATGTTGCGATGCCGGGGCCATTATCACCGATTTGCAGTAACACGCCAGATGAGTGGCTTTGCAGCCTGATCCACACAGACGCCTTTGGATTAGTATATTCAAGTGCATTTTCTAACAGGTTACAGACCAATTGCGCGAGCAAATCAGCATCTCCATAGCAGGTTATATTTGGCAATATCGAGACGGATAAGGTTTTTTCTGCGTCTTCAAATACCGGAGTGAAGCTATCAGTTAGATCTAAAAGCAGTGTTGATAAGTCAACCTGTTTAAAGCCCTGTTGATACTTTCCAGATTCAATACTATTCAAGCGGATTAAATTATTAAAAGTCGAGATGATTTTTTCTAATTCTTCACAGGCCTTTTCAAGGTGAACGGCTAATTGCACGGGATCATCTATGTCTTGCTCCATCGATTGCAATCGGTTTGCAACTCGGGTTAGGGGCGTTTTAAGGTCATGGGCAACTCCCACAGACATTGTTTTGATATTGTGATGGAGTTTGGTAATTTCGTCGAGCATCGTGTTGATCACACTGCATAATTGTAGCAGCTGTGGGTCATCGCTTTTTGCTATGGTGCGATGTAGCTCAGGTGCTTTAGCCACTAAAGAGAGCTGTTGACTCAGTTTGGCAATGGTATTGCCTTGCATTTGTCTAAAATAGACAAAGATGAGCAAAGGTGGCAGCCAGCAAAATATCGCTAGCCACACAATAAACTGGGTTCTGGCGTTCTGGGCAATAACAACATCGTGGTCAACACGCTGCCATAGATGTAAATAAAGACCATCGTTGATTTGCTGTGCCTGATAAAAAATGGGTTGTGTTTCTTCGTCTATTTCAGTTTGTGGCTGCGACTTTGAGGTATTTGCTCGCTCAAAACCCAAATCGCCACCAGCGATTGTCACGTCTTTTTGGTATAACGCCATAAGCCAGCCTTCCTCCTGCCAATGCTCCTGCGTTTCTTCTTTTGTCCAAATTTCATTTTCTTCTAACTCAAATACTTCTACTAAAGACGCTAACCCCTCGGTGTGATACAGCTCGACCGCTTCCTCAACACGTTCAAGCATTTCGGCTTGTTGTCTGGACTGTTCACTTTGAGACACAAAGTGCGATACTAAAAGTGCTAAACCACATGTTAGTATCCAACATAGAAAAGAAAATTTAAGCGCCAGCACGAAATGGTATTTTTGAGTGTTTGTTTTCATATTATTGTTCAGAAAGTAAGTAGCCACTGCCACGAATGGTTTTGATAACTTCACTGTTAAAAGGCTTGTCTAACTTGTTACGTAAGCGGCTGACATGTGTTTGAACTAAACTGGTTTTGGGGTCAAAGCTAAACCCCCACACGTGTTCTAGCAGCATAGTTTTGGTAACCAGTTGATTAGGATGAAGCATTAAAAATTCCAAAATCTGATACTCTTTTGGCATTAGCTCAATCTCGTTTTCACCTCTAAATACTTGCCTTGATGTTCTGAGTAGTTTTACACAACCAACTTGCAACTCATTAACGGTTTGCGCAGCTGGTTTGCGTCGATACAGTGCTTTTAGTCTTGCATGCAACTCGACAAACGCAAAGGGCTTAACTAAGTAGTCATCTGCACCAGCTTCCAAGCCTTCAACCCGTGCTGCGGTGTCACTCAATGCCGTTAGCATAATGATAGGAGTTAAGATGTTGCTCGCTCGAAGGATTTTTACTGCGTCTAGGCCATCCATCGCCGGCAGTAGCCTATCAAAAATAATGGCATCGAATGAGGTGGTAGAGGCTTTTATTATTGCATCTTTTGGACACTGAGTATGGTCCACTGATTCTCCAGCTTGCTTTAAGCCATTACAAATAAACTCTGCAGTCTCGTGGTCATCTTCTACAAGCAATATCTTCATTGTGCGGTTTGTTTGGTCGTTTAGCTATAGCATAACGCAGTTTCCAAAGTGTTCAGAATACAATTTTGTATGATTGGCTGTGTTCGTTCTAATAAGATTTTCGGCTATGTTTTTTGATTTTAGGACTTGCAGTCCATAGTGAAGTGATGCTTTGTCATTACTTGGTACAAAAAAGGCGTGATAGACATCATGTAATGCCAATAGAGTCAGCTTCTACGCTAGCAGCTGTTTTGGTTACCCACAGCTTAGGTGAGGTATTTTTGTAATGGGCTTAAGTCTACTTTAGCTTGCAATTTTGCCGCGATTAAATATAACCCCGCCAGCTTTCGATGTATAAATAATGCGTCTACAGGTGGTGTGTGCCACTCGTTGGAGTGGCTATTTAAAGCCAGTCCTTTTTCACTTATCTGTTTGCTTAGCTGGCTGTTAGCAAAATCAAATGGGCCGTCACACCGAAGTGGAGTTGTTGCAAGTAAAAACAGCTCAATAACCGCGTTACAGTACTCGGGTGCAATATCAGTATCAAAATATCCAATGTCACATGCAGCCTGTTTAACAGCTTCACGATTTTGCTCTGTCGCTGCTTGTAACAGGTTCTTATACCCAACACTAATCGCATCGCTAACGATACGTGTTGCGCCAAAATCTAATAACACGATTTGGTGGGTGTCTTTGTTATATAAATAGTTACCAAAGTTAGGGTCTGTTTGTATCAATTTAAGCTCAAACATTTCGATAAAGAAAAGCTCAATTAATGCGGTCATGATGTCATTGCGGACAGATTGTGGTAAAGCAACGGCTTCAGCAAGCGGCTCGCCGCAGACATACTCCATACTCAGTAGGTGCTGGCTACTTAGCGCTTGAAGCACAGCGGGAACTTTAAAGCGCGTGTCTTTAGAAAGTCCGCTGGCAAACTGCTGTAAATAGTTTGCTTCTAGTTGGTAGTTGGTCTCCGCGAGAAGCTGCGATTTTGCTTCCTCGATTAAAGGTGCAATATTAATCCCTTTAGGAAGTAACCCCGTCATTTTGATTAGGCTCGCGACATTATCTACATCACTGTGAATACTCTTAGCCACCCCTGGATATTGTATTTTGATAGCAAGAGATTGCCCATTCTCGGTGATGGCTTTGTGCACTTGCCCAATCGACGCCTGTGCAAAGCTTTTTAGTTCAATATGACTAAACTCATCGAGCCAGTTATGCCCCAACTCATGTTCTAGCACACTAACAAGTTGCTTATGTGGCATTGGCATGGCGTCTGCACGCAGGTGAGTAAGCAGCATTGCAAGCTCCGGCGGTAGCAGATCCCCAGCATCCATTGAAAGTAACTGTCCTAACTTCATAGCGGCACCGCGCAAGTGGCTCAGTTTCTTTGCAACTGCGTCAATATTTTTGCTCTGTAGCAATAGGTCGTTTCGTTTCACCGGTTGCCCTTGAAGCGCCTGCTTTGCGCCTTCAAATAACATATTTGATGCAACTTGACCTGCCAATCCACCCAAATGAGCAAGGCGACTCAGCCTTGATGATGGGACTTTTCGTGAACTGTTTTTCAAACCGAAACCCTTGGCGTTACATTTTATTTAACATGCGAACAATACGACATCTTCTATAATTAAGTTCACTCTTTGTGAGCGAACTGTTGGGGCATTTCGTAAAAAGCAAAATACGTTAAGTGCGGAGGGTGATATGTGGTGCGCAGATTGTGAAGCAATTGAATCATATTTTTTTGAGACAACTTACTTTTGGTTTTTCCTACCGACAGGTAATGCAGAACAAAATTTGCTGCAAATGTGCACCGAGATGGCACTAGACCCAGAGTTGGTTGCAAATCGATGCATTATGGTTCAAGTGCATAAAGATGGACTTTCTACGTTTTTACATAACATTGGTGGCTGTTTAGCTGGTCCAGAATTTGGCCAATCTAAAATGACAACCATGGCACAAGAAGGCCAACCAGATATCAATGCAATTAGTCGAGTGGCCAGTGTTGAAACTTTCGTCCGCCGTTATCAAGCGCGGTGGATAAAAACTGCGATAGAAAATGAGACATATCAAAGCTGGTTTCAACCCATAGTGAGAGCATATTCAGAACCGGGAAACCTAGATGTGTTTGCTAATGAAGCGCTATTTAGATTGTTCGATGATGAAAATAACATGGTGCCGCCAAACCTCGTTTTTAATTTAGCCGAGCAGAGCGGATTGCTCTTTTCTGTTGATTTGATTGCACGAAAGTCTGCTGTAGAGCATGCCGCTAAAGCGAATCTGAACTCGAAAATATTTATAAATTTCAACCCCTCAAGCATTTATGACCCGTCATATTGCTTACGTTCGACAGCCTCAGCAATTAGTGAACTGGGATTTCAACCTCAAGACATTGTATTTGAGGTAACTGAGACGCACCAAGCTCGCGATGTAAATCATTTAAGAGGGATCCTAGCATTCTATCGCAGTTGTGGTTTTGGTGTTGCACTAGATGATATTGGTTCTGGGTGGTCGAGTTTGAATATGTTGGCACAGCTAAGGCCAGATTATATTAAGATAGACATGGATCTTGTCAGGCACATTGATATCAATCAACACAAAAGGAGCATTGTGTCTCACCTAATTCAGCTTGCTCATGAAAACGGTATCGAAGTCATTGCTGAAGGGGTCGAAAGCCAACATGAAGCCAAAGTCCTTCGGGAAATAGGGGCTGATTTTTTACAAGGCTACTATTTTGCAAAACCTTCGGCATTGAGTGCACGGCTGTCCAACAACCTCGAAGACGAAATAACGCAAGGAGTGAAGTCCCTATCGAACGCAGCTCACAAGTTTGACACCTTGTGATAAATAGCCAAGTCAATAAAGCTTGATTTCTTAGCACACTTTTTCTCGCTAAATGCGACTTTAAAATCATGTTAATTGGGGTTTAATCTAGAGGCTAGTTAGCAAAGAAGCGGCCCAACCTTGCCGTCTATATAGTTATTAGGTACTGTAGGTTTATAAAACGAATAATGGTGATCAACCCACTTTAAAAATGCTTCAATAAAGGGTGGATGGTGAGAGCTTGCTTGGCCTACATTGATTAGCTCCTAAATATTAGCCAGCGTTGTGAACCTTTTGGCATGACTTTAGATTTCGAGAGAAGTATTTGAACATGGAAGAAATAAGAAAGATTAGAGAAGCGTGGCTACAAGCCTATTTGGATGGTAACACAGTTACACTTGAGCAAATTGAGTCTGAGAATTTTTCTATTGTATCTGGGCAAGGTGTTGAATCTAACCCGGCTAGGCTCAAAAATATCGCGGCTCGCAAATTAAATGGGAAATGGTTTGGACCCTTTACCAGTTTTCAGAACTCCCAAATGGAGTATCAACAGTTGGGTCCAGTTACAACTGTGACTGGTTTTTGCCAAATTATAGGTAAAGATAGGATAATTCGCTCGAGCTACATTTCCGAAGTGTGGCAAAAAATAAACGGCAAGTGGCGAATCATCCTAGCGCATGCTTCGGCGAAAAATGAGATTTAACAAATTGTACATGCCCATTTCAGCCAGAAAGGATCAAGCACAAAACAAGTGACACCCTCACTATTAACATCAAAGCGGAGGAAGCGAAGTATAAAAATACTTCAATTGGGCTTTGTGCGTTACTCACAAATTATGACTAACTATTTTTGCCGTTAATTTTCAGCCTAATTAACAAAAAATAACTGTAGTTCTATGAAATATTTTAGAAAAATGATTGAGCATTATATTCCTGTCAATGATGATGAATGGGATTATGCTTGCGGAATATTTGACATTAAACACGTAAAAAAAGGAACAACGGTACATCATGCAGGTGAGGTGTTTAATGAGATATGGTTTATTAAAAGTGGTTTAGCCAGATCATATTTAAGTGATATAAATGGCAAAGATCATACTTGGCAGCTCTATTTTCGTGGAAAAAGTAAGCATGGTTTAAATCACTTTATGGACGATAGCGTAAGCTTTTATGAAAAAACAGGGTCAATGCTTAACTTTGAAATTCTTGAAGATTCGGTTTTTTATGTAGCGCCTCTGGAAGCACTTGATAAGCTTTTATCGCACGATAAAAAGTGGGAGGTATTAGCACGGACATGGATACATAACACCTATTATTCTGCAACATACAAACGTGTCCTTTCTCTCATGTCTGAGACTGCTGCACAGAGATATGCTCGTTTACTCGATGAATACCCTTATATATTTAAGCAAGTTAAGTCTTATCATGTGGCCTCTTATCTGGGTGTCGCTCCCCAAACATTGAGTAAATTAAAAAATGAATCTAGGTGAATGAACTTTAGTACTTCGTTGTTTACCATGCTTTTTTCAACGGAGATTAATAATGAATATCGCTCATAAATTTAGAAGCCATCAGGAACAAAACTCATCGCTTTACATTGATAACTTCAGGAGTGTAAGTGGCGTCGCCAAACTAAGTGTTATACATGCATGGAGCACATCATGATAGAACTTACACAGATAGGCGCTCGACTCATCTTTATTGGAATGGCTTTGTTTCTTGCCGGTTTAATACAAGGTGCGTTGATACCAGTGGTTAAAAATTCCCGAATGGCGCTTTCCGCTCACTTAACTGCTGTTCAATGTGGAATGGCCCTAGCGATCTTTGGTGTTATCTGGTCGTTGGTCGAGCTGCCTTTATCTTTAGAACTCTTTGTGGCTTATGGCTCGGCCTTGGGGTTTATCCTTATTTGGCTGGGAATAACTTTGGCATCTGTAACAGGTGCAAGTATAGCACTTCCAATCGCTGGAGCTGGATTTTCATCAACTGTCACTGCAGAATTAACCGTTAAGATTATGGTGCGTTCTGGGTCATTATTATCACTAATTGCCTGTACCTTCTTGGCTTTTGGGTTACTGCCAATACTGCGGTAGTCGAAATTAATGCATAAAGAAACCATCTACTTGCCTCGCTTTTTTGGCTATGTGTAAGCACTCGCTTAGCCTAAAAAGCGACTAGCGCGGCAATAGTTAAGTTTTGTATCTGGCACTTCCTGTACTTTTCTGTCTCTGAAGATAAAACTTAACGTCACTACCCTCTTTCAAACACTCGCAGTTATGCGCTTTTTAGAGACGGCGCGGCGGCCTTTTATTTTTACAGCTTTTAATGTTTCACTCTTCTTTGTTTGGTATGTTATATTGTATCAAGTTGGTGTAGGCATGACGAAGGAGAAAGCGTGAGCGCAAAAGTGCAGTCGTTTGGAGACAAGGCAGCAATTGGGTTATCTATGTTGTGTATAGTCCATTGTTTAATATTACCTTTTTTATTAATTGTACTTCCTCCCTTTGCGGGCCTATTAGCGCTATCTGATGAGGTATTTCATCAGTGGTTACTAATAGCCGTTATACCCATTAGTATATTCGCTCTCGGGTTTGGCTATGTGCGGCATAAGTCGTGTCTTGTCGTGAGTTTAGGGCTCGTGGGCTGCACACTCTTGGTGTTAGCAACTTTTTTGGGTGAACAAGGTGGAGAAACCTTGTTCACAGTGCTTGGCTCTATGCTCATCTCCTACGCTCATCTTCGAAACTATGCGCTGCGTCGCAATTTTCACTAAATAAAACCCTATTTGGAGTTACTATGAATAGCCTTATGCCTATGGAGCCGTTGTTTGACGTGGACTCTTTGCATCATCAGCAGTCAGAGCATGCCACCGTGTTAACCAAGATTTATGAGCCCAACACCAATATTGTGATTTGGCAACATGCATTATCATCTGCTTTGAAAGCAGAGTTTGGGCGCTACTTAGAAACAGCAAAAGAGCTAGAATTAGCCCTACAAATTGCGACTAGCAAGATCACTTGCGAAGTCAGTGAGCCATTAAAGCGTTTGAATTTTAGCGATACGATGGTGGCGCATATTATTGAAATTGTGGATATGTTTAGCTGCTTATTTGAGCTTCGCGTCGTTGGCTTACGGTTAAAAACGCTCGAGACTGCAATGTGCCCGAAATTTCATGTTGATAAAGTGCCAGTACGACTGGTGACTACACTCGCAGGCGCTGGCAGCGAGTGGCTTAGAAACCAGCATGTATCAAGGGATGGCAACAAACTGACTATTTCTCCTGAAGCAGACGCAATATCGCTTGCCTGTGGGGATGTGGCATTATTAAAAGGTGAGCGTTGGGACGGTAATGAAGGTCGTGGCTTAGTGCATCGCTCACCAGCAGTAGTTACAGGGGAAAAGCGGTTACTACTGACGTTAGATTTTATCGCCTAGATTGGATTCATTATGACAACAAAATTAATTGCATTTAGCACTATTTTTGGCCTCTCGCTGTTAGGATGCCAGTCAGAGCCTTCAAATATCGGTATCGCTGCGGTGAGCAGCCAAGTAACCGCCGCACCGCTTAAAATTGCGACTTGGAACATGGAGCATTTAGCATATCCATCGAGCATAGGGTGTAGGCCTCGTGACAAGCAGGAGATAAGCGCATTGCGCGATTATGCAAAAGGGCTTAATGCTGATGTTATTGCGCTGCAGGAGGTCGCATCGGTTAAAGCGCTCGAGCAGGTCTTTCCAAGCAATGAATGGCAATTACTGATTTCAAGTCGAGCAGATAGCGCGACGTATGATTGTAGAGAAAGTGGCAACCTGTCCACACAGCAGAAAACCGCGTTTGCGATTAGAAATAACCTTGTCCCAAGCAAAGTGGATAACGTGAGCGAACTTAGCGTGAATGTTGAAGGGCTACGACATGGCCTAGTTGTGACCTTAGATACTCAGTTTGGTGAGCTTTCAGTGCTTAATGTTCACCTTAAAAGCGGTTGTTTTGTTGATAACTTCTCGACTTCGGATAAAAAAGCTTGTCGATTGCTGGCAGAGCAGCTACCAGTACTTAAGTCTTGGTTGGAGAAACGCGCAAATAGCAACACCATTGTGTTGGGCGACTTCAATCATCGTTTAAGCCATGGCGACAATCAATTTTGGCAGCAGTTAACCAAGCACCAAAATAATGCTTCTGCACCTTTGGTAAACGCAACTAAAACGCTGACAGGTTGTCACCCACGTTATCCTGTTCCGATTGACCATATATTGCTAAGTAACAAGCTTGCAAACACGGTAAAATTTGACCCCAGCGTACATTTTTTTGCGGATATGTCTGAAGAGAGAATGCTCAGCGATCACTGCGCTATTTCGGTGTCAATTACTATGCGCTAAGGCGGTTGTTAGTTGCACTAAAAGGGAGTGCGTATAGCTAAAAAGCCAATCGGTGATGTGCAAATATTATCTAGGTCTACTCGCCAAAAGCGGCATCTTTAACGGTAACTTTAGTGTTGAAATTAGACCTTATTTGCTTTAGTCTGCTGCGCAAATTGCGCTGAGTTATATAGACTTAGCGCTTTGTATTCAAAGGATTTGAACAATGACTAAACGCTTTTGGTTTACCACGCTTTATGGTGGATTGCTGGCAATCATTTTATTGCTCGTGAGTGCGCCTTCCCTGGCTTATTTAAGATTTAAAGATGCGTCGGTAGCGGATCCTCACTTCTCTCAGCTACAAGTTAATCTCGATATTAATAAAACGGGTGCACTTCAAGTTACTCAGCAAGGCATATTGCAAGGGGGAAACTTCGATTGGCAGGGGCTCGCGCAAACAATTGAGCTGGATGTGAGATATCCAGATGGTACACACTATCTGAGCGATATCAGCATTGACTCAGTAAAAATCGATGAGCAAGAAGTGCATTATGCACTGAAGTATAACTACGATAGAAGTGCAGTAACGCTCGTAATAAGCAAAGAGCAGCTTCCAAAGCAAGGGCAAGCTCAGCAATTTGAAGTGCGATATCAATCAAAAAACCGGATGCGATTTTATCCGGCATTGGACGAATTGACGTATGCACTCTTTCCTAATGTTAATCTGAAAATTAAAAAGCTTACTGTCTCCATTTTCTACCCTCAAACTGCGACGCTCAAGGAACACCAATTGTTTGTCGATCATCTAAACAATGATGCGTTTTTGATACGCGATGGAATAGTTAATGGACGTAATCAGCTCCTATTCGAGAGTCAATCTGAGATAGCAGATAAAGCACAGGGAGAAATCGCACTCGCGTTTGAAAAAGGTGTATTTAAGGATAATTACCTTTACCGCAAAGTATGGTATCCGTTTAGAGTGTTATTTATTGCTTTGCCGTTTTTAATATTATTTGCATTGGCTGTGTGGCAAACGCGCAAGCGCCTCCATGCATTGCCAAAACTTGCCGATGCGCTTCCTTGTTCCACTCAACCACCAGATTTACCGATTTGCTTGGTAAGAGAACTGGTTGCTGCAAATATCGAACGCATGCTAACAGCAAAAGACGCGTTAGCTGAGGTGTTAAAGCTTGCAGTGGCGAAACAGTTAACGATTAGCGAACGGGGTAAAAACAATGATGAATTTAGTAATATTGACCCAAAAAAGCTGCACCAAATTCAGTTAAACCCCGAAGCGCCGAGCCAGTCAGAGGTGGTTGGGTTAAGTGGTAAGCTGCAACGTTACTTTTATCAACAGCAAGACGTGCAAAACTCGAGTGGAAAACGCAAGCGAAAACGAGTGATAAAAAACCGCTTTGTTATTAACAAAGGAAACGAGGGGAGGGCGTCTTTCACAAAAATAATATGCCATTATGTGAATCATGCCGAAGTGGGAAAAGCGCAGCATAATGTAAACTTTCTTGCTTTTATTGTGCCTATTTTACTTTGGTTAGGTGCTTCTTTTGTTGTGATTGGACTTGGTGCTGGCAATGGGTGGCAAGTGTTTGCGGGTAGTTTAATTGTAGTTTTATTGTGCACTTCTATATTATTAATTGCGGTGCTTATTGTAGAGATGTTCATAGAACATCGCAGCGAAGATAAAAAGAGCCGAGAAATGTGGCTTGTACGTGCGTTAATTTATATTCCTACCTATTTATTCTTATTATGGATGTGTATTGATGGTGATGATGAGCTGGTGAATGGTACCAGTGTGGTTTTTCACTTCTTTTACCTAGGTTTTATTGCGGCTTTCTTTTTATTTATCGGGCCGTCCAAGCAATTTAAAGCTTGGGTACTGCAGTCTCAGCAATTTTATCAATACATTAAACTTAACAGTCAGCACTGCTTCGCTGAAGGAGTCGAAAAAGCGGAGTACGAAGCATTGTTACCTTATGCATATGCATTTGGTTTGTTGAATGAATGGATAAAAGGGTATGAGGCTTATCTAACTACAGAGCAGGACGACACTACGCCTCTAATCCCTTGGATCCGGTATAAAAGAATTACCGAGCCGAGAGAATTAAAACAACATTTAAGTTGTCTTGAAGCAGTCATGCCTGCAATATCATGTTCGCTGTATGATAGACAGCCACACACTTAGGGCGATTGATTTTTCAACTTTGTTTTTATTGAGCGTTGGCATTTTTGCAAGCACTATATGCGCGTTACATAAGCAGTTATTTGACAACCGCACCTAATGAATAACTTAAACGAAAGGAGTGTGCTATGCCATCCGCAAACTTACTTGCCTTGCTCGATGATGTCGCTGCGCTAACAAAATTAGCCGCAACCAAAACCGCTCCAGTGTTAGGAGACGATCTTGCCGTCAACGCAGAGCAACTATCGGGTGGGATCAAACCAGATCGGGAGCTTGCAGTGGTATGGAAGGTGTTTAAAGGCTCCTTGCTGAACAAGTTTATTTTAGTGCCGGTCGCTTTAGCCTTCAGTTATTTTGCGCCGTTTATGATCCCCATTATGCTAATTTTAGGGGCGCTGTACTTGCTGTTTGAGGGTGGTGAAAAAATTCTCCACGCTATTTTTCACCGTCAGGAGCAACAGCAAGAAACCGATGAGTTTGTCAAAGCGCTCGAGGATGAGCGTGTTGACTTAGTCGAGTTTGAAAAAGACAAAATCAAGGGCGCTATCGTTACCGACTTTGTTCTATCGGCGGAAATTATCATTATTGCGCTGGGGGCGATTGCTGATCAGCCTTTTGAAAAACAAGCAATAGTCCTTTCGTTAATTGGACTTGCGCTGACAATCGGGGTTTACGGAATTGTGGCCCTGATTGTTAAGCTTGATGATATTGGTTTAGCCATGATTAAGGATGCAGGTAAGACTACACTTGCGGCGATAAAACGTGGAGTGGGTAAGGGGCTGCTTTATTTTGCCAATGGTCTGATGAAGTTTTTGTCGGTCGCCGGTGTGTTGGCAATGCTTTTAGTTGGCGTTGATATTTTGGCTCACCAGTTCCACTTACTTGAAGAAATTGTTCACGCTATCGAAAAACAGCTCCCTGCAATGAGCTGGCTTTTGAGTATTATCGCCAAGCTTGGATTGGGTGCGGTGATTGGTGTCATTATTGCGGCGGTGCTAAGTCAGTTGCTGGCAGTGTTTAAAAAGGCACAAGGTTGAAGGGAGCGTTTGTTTTTTCCAAAAACATTCGCAAAAAGCCTAGCCAATATTCAAGGCAAACCTAAGTATATTTACCTTTCCATTGGTGGTGCTGAGAATGACATCATTACGGGGTCATTTCATGGTTTATTAGATGCACTTGAACAGCATGCGCCTGCCAATGTACGTTGGGGACACAGCATTAGCGAGGACGCGGGGCACTCACAAAATCCAGTGGTTTCCGTGCCACTTGCCTTGAGTGAGTATCATCACTTTAGAAAAAATCAGTTAATGTAAGTGTTGCAATGCTTTGATTTCAGAGAGCAAATGCTTTTGTTCGCTTTCACTTAGCCCTTCAAGCTTAAGCATGGTTTGGTAGGTCTTTAACAGCGATGGCTTATCTCCTTTTTGCTGATAAGCCGTGGCCAATTGCTGCAGTGCATTGAGAGACTCTGAGTTGTGTTGGCTCACAAAGCTAAACAGGTTGATGGCCGCAGTGAAGTTACGTTCGAATAGGGCACCATACCCGAGCGAAGTCAGTGCGTCGTAGGGGTAAGTCTTGAGTCCATATAGCGACTTAGCGATGGCGACATGATTTTCCAGCTGAGTGACACCCGCGGCCGCTACCTTCAAGGATGGCTGATAATGGTTAAAGAGGTGCTGCAGACCATGATAATAGCTTGGGTAGACGACGCTCGTATGGGTTTCGCCGCTAAAGTGCTGCGCTTTGAAGTCAATGCCATTTGGTTTTCGCCAAGCATCATTAAGACGTTGAAATGGCTGTGTTATGATTGCGCTTTCGTCTGCTATGCTGATGTAGATACACTTGTTGATTAACGCTTTTGTCAGTAAGTCATTTAATAATCGCTCTTTATCCCACCAAAGGCTTGGACTTGCCAACATCACACCATTAAATAAATCGGGTTTTTCAAGTAGTGCATAGGTTGCAAACAGCCCACCGAATGAGTGTCCTGCTAACGCGCGATAGCCTGATGTTCGATAATGTTTGTCTACGTAAGGGATGAGTTCTTTGTCGATAAATTGCAGTAGCATTTCTGCACCGCCCGGATTTTGCTGCCGTGTTGGACCTGCAAAATGTCCCAGTACCGCAAGGCTGCCTTTGCGATAAGATGGGGTCAGATCTCGAGTGCGGTGTTCGTTGGTTTCGATGGCAACAATGATTAGTTCCGGTATTTTATGTTGTTGTGCCAAGAAACGAGCCGCTGAAGCGGTATGTTCAAGATTGCTCTGACCATCAGTTAGATATAACACTGGATAGCTTGTATTGCCTTGCTCATAGCTTGGTGGCAGGACGATATGAACCGTTCTTTTTTGCGAAAAATAAGCGGACGAAAGCTGCAGTGTCGAGTTCGCATCTGCTGAGTTATTAGCAACAGCGCTACCAAATGACAGCAATATAAAAATAGCCACGATAACAATGTGAGTAACTAACCTAGTTTGCATAACCGCTCGTTCCTTGCTTAAAAATCATCGCTAATTTAACACGAGTCAAAACGACAAGGAACGGGTTATATAGCAGCGCTGACGAATTATTTGTAACTGATTAAACCGTAATTTAACTAAAAAAGACGGCTGAAATGCGTGGCCACCACATCATGATAGTGGCCGCACAGACACCAATCGCGGTGATCACAAAACCTAGGCTCATCATCACCGCGATTACCCACACCGGTGCGCTGGCTTTGGTTTGGCGTTTTGCCCAAAAGTAGAGTTCTGCGAGTGCCATTGGTAGCAGATAGCAGGCAAACGAAATAAATATATCGACAGGGCCATCCAAGGTTGCGGTATTGCCATTGAAGCCTTGGTTGACCATGTACCAACCAAACAAATAAAGACGAAACGTCCACACCCCATTAACCAAGAAAAAACTATGTGCGGCATAACGTTGATGTGCGGCGATATTTTTTTGTATGGCAGCGCGCCAAGCAAAAAATATCGCAATGGGAATTAATATACCGTTGAGTGTGATCCCAATGGCACCAACATCGCTTAGCCTAAGATCGGTTACCCAAGTGAGATATAAGCCTGTGAGTGCGCCCGAAATACCGAGAATAAAAAATACGCGCCCGTTGTAGCGGTGAAAACGTGGAAAGCGTTTTCGCACCGCAGGAATAAGCTGTAATAAGCCGCTGGTGGCCAAAATCACAGCGGGTAAAACATGGCTAAAAAACACCTTGGCATCTTTTGTGTGTCCACTCGCCGGTGAAACCGCTGCACTTTGCTCTGTGAATCCCACGATAAGCGGCATGGCATATAGGCCTAAGATATAAACAGCAAACATCCATTGCCCGAGCAGTGCGACACATATCCAGCTTTTTACGGCACCATTCAATACGCTAAAGGGACTAAAGAAAAGCCCAGTTGTTTTGGTTAGGTTGAGGGAAGACAAAATACTTATCCTTATAAATCAATAAACTTGATATATAAAATGACAAGGTTTTGCTATCTCGTCGCTTTGATTTTGAAAATCAAAGCAAAGAAAGTAGGCCGAATTTAAAAAATGATGGTGTTAAGTTTGCTTACAAAGTTAATTTGAATGCTTTTGGTGTGGCTGTTAGAGTTTCTGTGTCTATCAATATTCCTTCAATCATCATGACTATTGAAAACTATTACCTACTTTTGCTTAGCCTATGTTGCACTTTGGTTGTTGCTCAGCTTTTTGTAAAAGAGAAAAAAGCAGCACATTTACTCTTTGCTTTAGTGTGCGGCTCGATAGCATTGGCCACGACCAAAAAGTTGACTCAGGACTCCTTAAATGGATATCAGTATTTAATTGGCATGGGTGCTTGTGTGACCTGTAATGGGTTTTGGTTGCTTGCTCGGGCACTATTTAGAGAAAAACATGCCGTTTTAAAAAGGCATGTTGTGTTTGCAATCGCCATTGCTGCCTTAGTCGTGTGGCGACAAGGCTATTTGTTTATCGATAGTCAATTACACATGAACGCTCGCGGATTTGTTGAGTGGCTTAACATTGCGGCGTATGAGCTTACCTTGTTGTTGTCATCTAGTGTACTCATGCTGGCATTTTGGGAAGGGTGCCGAGGATTCTCACAGTCTCAAGGGCAAGAAAAAGCACAAAGGGTGCTATTCTTATCCGCTTATTTTATTTGCGTCGCAGGCACTAAACTAATCGAAAATCGCTTTGCCGACAATCGTGAGGTTCAAGAATGGGCAGTGACAAGCGCAGCCATCCTCATTATATTGACGGCGCAAGTGTTACTGTATTGGCGATTTTCATCTCAACGTACAATTACATCCGTTAGGTGCGTTGAATCAAATGAACCAACACAAACCGAGGATGATATTGCGCTCCAGCAACAGGTGGAACACTTTCTTATTAAGCAAAAAGGCTTTCTCAAAGAAGGGTTAAAAGTCGCTGACTTAGCTCAGCAATTTAATGAACCTGAATACAAAATAAGCCGAGTGATACGGCAAAACCTGCAAGCGCGAAACTTTAGCCAATTGGTCAATGAGTTGAGGGTTGAGCATGCCAAAGTGCTGTTACAAGACCCTGCTAAACAGCATTGGCCAGTACTTGTCGTTGGCCTGGAAAGTGGTTTCGCGTCGGTTGGACCATTTACTAGAGCATTTAAAATCGCTACGGGAACCACGCCAAACCAATTTAGAAAGCAAAATAGCCAAACGCAAGTGCTACGTGAAGCACAAGAGTGAGTGGCGATTAATCTAGCTTAGTCAGTTTGTATTGTAGCTGCTGAATAGGCAGCTCTATCGTTTGTGGGTCAAGCTCTGGCGTAATATCACTGACAGGAAAGACGTTATCTATTTCCACCGCATTCGCGATAGCGTTAGTATCGCCATTGGATAAAAAAGTAAGTTGGGTGTAATCACTGGGTTGTAAGTCATACCGAGCCAGCGTTGCCTTTAAATCTATGCTGTATTCGTATGCGGCTAATAGGCTACCTGCGTTATCGTTGTATCTGCAGATCCGCCATTGATAGCTACTTTCGATAAACTCCAGCGCCCAAATCCCACCTTTATCTTGGATCATTTGTTGTGGTTGTTGGCAGGGTTGTGGTAGGGGCAGTAAACGGCTATGAGACCAAAGCCCCTCGTGGTTTTGGCACAATAAGTCGCCCTTACCAAGGTCGATAATATGCGAGCTTAGACCATATTGGCAAAACTGGGAGGCGGGAATGAAAAAGGGGGCGCTGTGGGTGTTAAGCGCGCCAAACGCAATATAGCCCATTAATACCTCAGTATTAGTCACCCAGCCAAGGTAAACATATTCATCATCTTGCCAGTTTGTTGATGCGATTTTCCCCTGTTTAACGGTGTTAGTCAGCGTGAAGCGGTCGCTTTTGCCATTAAATGTACACGTCAAACTGCCTTGGGTCGCGTCGATGTTGCATGATTGCTGAGCGTGCTCCTGTGATAGCCGCTTTATTTTAGAATTTGGCGCTTGATGAGTTAGCACGGAGGTGAACTTAGCCGCAGCAGACAACTGGCCGGTTTGATCTTGTTTAAAACGACATTTAGGCTGTATCTTTGAGGAATTGAGCACGACACTACCATCAAGCACAGCAAGCTCACAGCTATTGGCTATGGTACAAGCCGTGAGCAGCATAACGCCACCACAGGCAATCCAAGTGTTTTGCAAATCACAATACTCATCAGTCATCAGCTACATCCTATAAACATAGCTGATAACACCTTGATTAAGCAATATGTGCAGCAATACCCGATTTTCCCATGGCGACTTCGGCTTTTAGTACTTGGCCGTTGATGTAATCGCCACTATTTTGCTTTCGATAGGGGATTGGCTGTTCACTAAATACGTGTGCTAAGCGCTCTGACCAATTAGCGATTTCATCAGCTATACGTTGATTAGGCTCGCCTTTTGCGTCGAAAATAACATGGTTTTGTAGAACGTCCATACCTGGGAAAAACAAAGTCCCGTGCGTGATCGGAAATAGTAATTCGTCCATTGTGCCGTTTATCCCTAAAGGAGAGTAATCCTCGTATCCACCACCTGTGGTTACACAAATTAACGCTCGTTTTCCCTGTAAAACTCCCTCGCCGTAGCGCAATTGGTTCCCTTTGTTTTGATAGCCGTAAGCAAAGCCATAGGCATAGACTCTATCGAACCAGCCTTTAAGTATGGCAGGCACGCTGTACCACCAAAGCGGAAAATGAAAAATAACCAAATCGGCAGCCAGCAATTTTTGCTGCTCTTGAATAACATCTTCGGTTAGGGTGTTTGAGTGATATGCCTTGCCAGACGCTGCAATAATCGCAAGTGGTGCTTGTGAGTCATCTTGCGGGAAGTCGGTTGCGTCAACCACAGCCTTCCAGTCCATTTGGTATAGATCTGAAGTTTGAACTTGCAAGCCCATACGTGTTAAGGCTTCGACACTTGTTTTGGCGAGTGTCTGGGTTAAGGAAGTCGGCTCTGGATGTGCCGATACCACTAGTGCGGATTTGGTCATGATAAGTGCTCTGTAACGAAAAGGAGTTGTTACTATCTCTGTAATCTTGTTATAAATGAAATTTAATATTTTTACCCTAGGTATAAATTAAATGGATAGCAAAAAGGTGGACTTAAACCTGCTTCAGACTTTGGTGGTGTTACTGGAAGAGTGCAATGTGACCAAAGCGGCAGATAGGCTGAACCTCAGCCAGCGGTAAGTACTCAGCTAAGTCGGCTGCGTGGACTATTTGATGATCAGTTATTAGTCCCTATTCATAAAGGCATGCTACCAACTGCTATAGTGCTTGCTTTGCTGCCGGAACTTCGCGCTGCGATGAAGTTAGTGAGTAATGTGTTAGTAGAGCATCAAGACTTTATCCCTGAAACGGCCAATTTAACCTTTAAAGTGGCATGTACCGACTATTTACAGTTAGTGGTGATGACAGAGGTGATACGGCGTTTAAAAATCGCTGCGCCCAATATCAAGGTGGTGCTTTGCCACTTAAAAATAGCAACGCTTGCAGCCCAGCTACAACACTCAGAACTTGACTTGGCATTAATGTCGCCGGAATGCGGACCTGATTCGTTAAGATTTAAAACCTTATATCAAGAGAAGTATGTCTTGATTGGCAGAAAGCACCATCCACAGCTAATGTCAGAAATGACAATTGCAGATTATGTGAAGCTTGAGCATATTGTGGTGTCTTTTGAAGGAAATAGCACCTCAACATTCATTGATTCAATCTTGCAGCAATATGGTGTATCGAGGCAGGTGATGACGTCAGTTCCTTCATTCTTATTGGTGCCGGAACTGGTGAAAAATACCGAGTTGGTTGCACTTATTCCGGCTCGTCAGGCGTCAAAGCTCGGAGCAGATTTTACCCTCGTTGAAAATCCGATACCTGACTGTGCTTTTGACGTCGCTATGGTGTGGCACGAAGTGCAGCATCAATATCCTGCACTTCGTTGGTTACGAGCATTTATTAGCCGGACTATGGCTGAGGTTTGTTAGTCGTTTCGTCCAGCTCCTCGGTTGGCTCACTATTTTGCTCATAGTCGTCGAGTTCATCGTCGTTATCGCGAGGTGCGTCTTCGTCAATGACAAGTAGCTGCTCATGTGCTGTTTTTTCCTCGATACGCGGGTCCATGGTGGCAGCGAGCGGTGAGCTGGTAATATCAGAAGTCGCAGCCACATAGTCGCTAGGCTCTGGCTGCTCGGCTTTTTGTCTAGCGTTGATAAAGTGAAGGAGTAAGAACATAACAACGGTTAGTGCGCTTAACGAAGCGTATAGGGCTTGATGACCAAAATGGGACATGATCTGTGCAATAGCGGCCGAGCCAACACAGGCACCTCCCCCAAACGCCACCAGCAGTGCAGAAGAAACGCCAACACGGTCTTCATCATCAACACGGGAGTTTGCTAGTGCCGAAGAAAGTGGATACATGGTAAATGCAAATAACCCAAAGCCAAAAGTCAGCCAAAGACTGTAGCTTGGGCTCAGTGGCAGTAAAAATATACAAAGAGAAATCAAACCGATAAAAACAGCATTACTGCGCAGTAAGATACTTCTGCGAACTCGGTCAGAGATAATGCCCATCGGCCACTGTGCAAGCAAACCTGCAAAAATCGTTACCGACATATACATGGCAATTTCTTCGGCATTAAATCCTGATTGGCTGGCAAAAGTCGGGGCAAGGCCATAAAAACTACCATTAATCACTCCGGCAAAACAGACCGCGGTGAGAGACTGAGGCACTTTTTTGAAGTAGGTAAACAAACTGACTTGAATGGGCTTAAGTGGCTTCGGGTGGATCCGCCTCGTCGTTGAAATGGGGATAATTCCAAAGGATAAGGCAACAACAATTAAAAACAGCGGGGCATAGCCAAGCTCTGGAAAGTTAGATAGCGCAAACTGCCCTGTTACCATACCAAGGTAGGAGGTGAGCATGTAAAAAGAGAATACCCGTCCGCGCTGCTCAGGTGCCGCTTGTTCATTCAGCCAGCTTTCGAGCACCATAAAGTTACACATCATGCCCAGACCCACCACAAGTCGTAGTCCAAGCCAAAGATAGATATTGTCACTCACCCCATGTATTGCTACGCAGGCCGTCACTGCTGCTGTGCTTGCCGCAAACGCGCGAATATGGCCAACGGATTTGATCAGGTGGTAGCCTAATTTGGCACCGAGCAACAAACCCAAGTAATAAAATGAGGTAAGCAAGCCGATCCAAAACGTGCTGACGCCGTGCTGGCCTAAATAAAGCGCTAAGTAAGTGGTCAGCAGGCCTGTCCCACCGACTAAGAATAGATTCGTTAAATAAAGCGATGGAAAAGATTTCATATCGACCTTGGGATTCATTATGAATTTGCGTGTAACGCTCTAATAGTAGGGGAGAAATAGTTTATTTCCAAGCAAAAAGCTGTTGGCTGTTTATCAACCGTGTTTTCTTATGTCGTTGGCTGATTACGACATAGCCTAAGTTATAGGGTTATTCAGTGTGGTTCTGGCAAAAATACAGTGATAACACGCGAATGATTGAATTGTTGCTTTATTTGGGTTGAGTGTTTTTTGTTCAGTTGATACAACTTAAATTCAGGACTAAATTATTACGCACTAGTTCCTGAGTTTATCAATAAAACAAAAAAGGATTACCAATGAAATTAACGGTTAAAAAATTAAAGTCTTTATCTAAAAACAGCCAAACACTTGATTATGCTGCGACGCCTAATGTGGCAGGTGGCTATACAACGAGGCCTGGCACGATTGGTTGTGAAACCACGACTAGAGAGTGTGATTTAATTACCACGGCACTTTGTACAAGCGCTAGATGTGACAACTACACGACTGAAAATTGTTAGCAATCAAGTAAGCAGGATCTGGGCTGTACCTGCCTTTATTTTTTGTATTTTATTGATTAATCAACCTGAGCTCAGAATAACGTTTGCCATACTTACCAAGCTCAGGCCAATGTAGTTTTAATTTCCTTGATTCATCTGCGTTAATTTATCGCCAATGGGTTGAGAGAAGTTATAGCCATCGTACTTATCCCAGTTAATCGACCATGTCATCACGCCACCAAAGTTCGGATAAGCCTTGCTAGGCTGGATAGTGCCACATCCTGTACCTTTGGTTAAACAATCTAAGGCATTGATGATATTGCCGATAGGCGCTTGGCCTGAATTTGCCGACTGTGGACCAGAAGGTAGACCGATGGCTACTTGGTCATCCCTAAGTGGCTGGAAGCGGGTGCCATCAGCAAGATCAAATCCCTCAATCAACATTTTTGCATGGGCAACCATCATGTTTACTGAACCCTCAGGAGCACTTCCCGGTTCATATGGATTAGGTAGGCCCCCATTGTTGTATAGCTGTACGTGAAGTAAATCTAATGTATCACGTAGCTCATTTATAAGTGGAATATAAGCGCCCCAAATACCTGAATAGGCAATCATGCCACCATGCACATAGGGATGCTCAGGGGCCATGGTAAGTACCATATTGCCACCAATATTTTGTTCAATTTGCTTTAATGCTCTAGGCAGCCGAGCTTGGATCTGAGAGCCATGCACAAGGTTCGAGCCACTCTCTAAATCAATATCGAGCCCGTCAAATCCCCATTGTTGAATAATATCGGTGAGGCTGCTGACAAATGCGGCTTCATCGGAATCCGTATTGAGGGTAATTGTGCCTTCTGCACCACCAAGGCTTAGCACAAAAACTTTACCTTGCGCTTGTAGTGCCTGCATGTCGGATTTGAATTTTACTGGGTCGATAGGCGGGCAGTTAGAGCGAATGTCTTTTTCAAATGGTGTGAAGTGCACTGTACCATTCGAATTTCTATCATTTTCAGCAAAGGCAATATCGATGATGTCCCAAGCAGTAGACATCTGATCAAGTGGAATAGGGCAACCTGCTGGATTGACAAAGTTATGCCAATAGCCAATCAGTTTGTGCTTTTTACCGATGGGTTTGTCGATGACTTGAACTGTCACGCCGTTGCTGGATACCTGATCATTATTGTCGTTGAAGGCCGTGGCATAAAGTGTTTTTGTACCGATTGAGGCCGGTGCATAACTATATTCGTAGGGTGGCGTTGTGTCTGTATTGAGTAACACGCCATCAGCATAAAACTGTACTTGTGTGATTTGTCCAACAAAAGAGGATGCCTGTGCAATCAATTGAGTGGAATTACCCAGGGTAATTTGGCTGCCACTAGTGGGGGCAAGTAAATCAACGGCAATCGGTTTATCAGTTACATTCACTGTAATTGTTTGCTCGCTTTGATTACTTTCGTTATCGACCGCAACGGCTTTTAAGCTCACAGGTTTGAGGGTTGTCGGTGTCCAGCTGTGACTAAGCGTTCCTTGATTGGCTGTGGCAAGCAGTGTGCTGTCGGCATAGAGTGACAGTGTAGCAATACTGCCGTCTGTATCTTGAGCACTGACAGAGATAGTGGTGGGCGTATTGACCAAAACAGTACCATTGTTGGACGGGCTTTCGAACGTTACGGTTGGCGCGATTGCGCAGATCCCTAAATCGCTCCATGCATCTGTCCAATATTGGCCTGCACCTGGCTCGTATGCCCATTGCGCGTTTGAGCTACACCAACCAGCAATATCACAGCGATATTTATGATTATTATGAGCGACCAGTTCACCGACCTGATAATTTTGTCCAACGCTGTATGCTCTAAGGCCTTGGCAGCCACCGCCTACCTTTGTTAACACGTCGATGGCAAGGTTTGCCTCGCTCACTAAGCCTTGGTTGTCTGTCGCTTTTACATTTATTTGGTTTACGCCAATTTTCCCCGCTTTAAACTCAAACTGAAAAGGCGGGGTGGTTAGATCCGCGACAAGCTGGTTGTTCAGGCTAATTTCTACGTCCGCAATGGTACCGTCGCTATCTTCGGCTGTGATGCTGATCCCTACCATATCCCCTTGATAGAACTGCTGGCCGTTGGCTGGTGTTACAATGGATACGTTCGGTGGTAAATTTTCCCCGCTCGATTTTACTGTGATCCGTGCTGATTGCGAACTTCCGGTTAGCCCTTGGGCATCAGTGGCAATTGCACTGATATTATATTCGCCAAGTACAGCGTTCCAAGTGGTTTGAAATGGCGCGGTATTGTCCGTTGCGATGACTTGCCCATTCACTAAGAATTCGACATAAGCCAGATCACCATCGACATCATTGGCATTAGCTGAAAAAACAGCGCTGTCATTTTCGCCCAGCACAGCGCCATCATTTGGGTTGGTGAGTACGACACTCGGGGCTTGACCTGAGCCCGTTGCGCAAGCTCCCAGTGACCGCCAGACATCATAAGGGCCGGAGTGTCCTGCTGGGTTGTTGTTTTGACTGTACCACTTAGCTTCATATGCTTGGTTTTGGGACTGTGTAACATCCCCTTGTCTGTAGACTTGTTGTTCAGACCAAGGGCTTAAATTACTACAGTCGTAGGCGTTTGCTTGGCTTGCGAGGATGAGAGCACCGCTCGTCCAAGCCAATCGTAATATAGAAGTTGGTTTCATACTGATCCCTTACATGTTGTTGTGTGTTTTATGAACAAAACAAAATTAGCATATAGGTAAATAATTCGTTAATCAACATGCTAGTAGTGAGTATGTCTTATCGTCGTAACAACATGAGTATCGTAATTTTAATTCGCATATTTCAAATAATCGGCTAGGTTTAGAGGGAATTTAACGGACTTTATAGGATCCATATCATGGCGACTTCTTCAATTCCTCCCGGTTATCATTCACTCACGCCTTACCTCATTGTGGCTGGTGCAGCAAAAGCCATCGAGTTCTACCGAGCCGCTTTTGGTGCTAGCGTAAAGCTTCAGTTACCTATGCCAGATGGAGGAGTAGCACATGCGGAGCTGCTGATTGGTAACTCTTATGTGATGCTTTCAGATATGTGCCCTGATGTACACTTTAAAGATCCCAAAGAGCTTGGTGGCACGCCAGTTAGCTTGATGTTGTATGTTGACGATGTGGACACTGTGTTTGCAGGGGCAATTGAAATGGGTGCGCAACAAGTCACGCCCGTTTGTGATCAGTTTTATGGTGATAGGGCAGGAACGCTACGAGACCCATTTGGTCATGTCTGGACGATTGGCACGCATAAAGAAGATCTCACAGAAACCGAATTACTTGCACGAATGGCTGATTTTATGGATAAGCAACAAGATGCCTAGCCGAGGTAAGTTTGTGCCATTAGGTTGCATGTTTATTAATCTAGTGTCGTTTTTTGTTTGTTTTTGACGATGTGTTTTTTGGGTTTTGGTTAAAAGGCATTATTTAACATATGGTTAAGGGATATTCCTAAGGCGGAATGAATTTCAAATTTAATTTAATTGTTAATAATGTTGAATTTTTAATTTTTTCATGGCAGCTTAAGAATTAGTTATTAGGAAGTTTTGATCGCTAAACAACTATTTCAAGGAAATGATAATGAAACTAAAATTAAAAAAACCAGCGTTTCAGCAACTAGATAAAAAATCAAAACCTATCTTTACAGCAAACGCCTCAAGTAGCTGGCAGTGCTAATTTGACCGTGTTTTAGGCTAGTCTGATGATGTGGAGAATCTTATTCTCAGGACTATCAACCTTCAACAATACTACTTATAAATTAATTAAAATAACTCAAGGATAAGAAAATGAAATTGAAATTTAAAAAAACAGCATTAAAACAATTAGATAAACAACAAAGCTTGCCTCAAGAGCAAACACCAAACATCGCTGGCGGCGCAAATAGCCGTATTCCTTGTCGTCCGCCTTTAACGGAAACGGGAAATCAATACTGGCAGTGCGATTGTTAAGGTTAGTGATAAATTAACGTCCATAAGCTCACAGTAAAGTGAGCTTTTTTATGTCAAAAAAGTTATCATTTTAATTTATCTTCATATATTTCAATGCTTTACGTATTTTATAACGTCTCAATAAATTAAGCGGCTTACGTTTTAATCCAGCAGCAATTACAGCCTCTGTTGCTGCAAGTATACGCTCGGCGCTTTTACCATCTCGGTAAGGATGCACTTGCTGAATATATTGTTCAATACGTTCACTTTGTACGTCGGACAGATTGAGTGCTTGTTCAACCGCTTCAGATAATTGGCTTGCTTCGGTAATATTGATTAACGCATCTTGAGGTTGGTGATTATTAAAAGTGATAACTGGTTTACCAATTAGTAGTGACTCATCAACGGCGCTAGATGTATCAGAAATCACCACATCGGCTTGCTGAATGAGTGGAATGAGATTGTCATTTCCGGCAATTTCAAAGTCGCTGATGGTTTCAAGTTCTATGTACATCTGTTGCCACTGTTGTTTCGTCTTAGGATGAAACTTAAGCTGGACTTTGTATTTTCCTGATTCTGCGAGCAGTTTGATTTGTGCATGTAATGCTTCAAGCGACGTGAGATTCGGTGAAAAAGTAGGAGCGTACAGTATGACTGGCTTTTCATTCTCTTGCTTGGTGTAATCAAAGTAAGGGTCGAGCTTTGGCCAGCCAGTTTCAATCACCGAGAAATAACCATGCTTTTGTGCTAGTTGCTTAAATGGCGCTGTGGTAATTGGGCCGTGAGTACAATACAAATCGAAGAAACCGCGGATCCCAAAGTGACCTTTCTTTTTATATTCCAATCCGTGAAACACTTGCACTTTGGCGCCTGGAAAAAAGTCAGGAACAACGTTTCCAGGTACAAACACAGCTCTGGGGTTAAACGCCTTGACGTCCTCTACACTCAGTAATTCTACTTCGTCAGGTGCAAGTGAACTTGAATTCACATCTTTACCCTTTAAAAACCACTTCACCACGTCACCGTTAGCACGGATAGCGTTTTGGAGAGGCCTCAGAATGGCAAAGCTATATGGCTGCTCAATGTAGAAAAGATAATGTTTAGGCATTGAAAGTCACTTATAAAATCAGAATTTATGGCCAGCACTTGATTGGCGCAAATAGGGCCTGAGCGATATTAAGCAAGATAATACCGCTTTTACCGCGTCAATACCAAACATCCGTTAATCGGTGGTAATGTTGCTGATACGTGAATGCACCTCAGTGGCTTGAGCTATCATGTTATCCATTAAGGTTTGTACTGACTCGATTTCTTGAATTAAGCCTTGAGATTGACCAATAAACTGTACGCCATGGTCTAAATCGCCGTGGATAGTGGCGGCTTCGAGCTTTTCGGTGGCGGCACCAAAGAGCGACAGCATCTTAATTTTATCGAATTGAGAAAACAGTCCTAGTAGTAGCTTCCATAAAGGCATGTCGACCATTTTAGCGGCCTTGAATGATTTTATGGTGGCCATGAAAAAGTTCATAGGGCGGCGCGTTGCCTTTTCAGCCATAGGAGTTTTCATTACTCGAGCATAAAGGCCATCGAAGTTTTTGGAATAAATCGTCTGTTCAACGTCTTTTTCTACTACGGCATCTTTGACATGTTGATGCAAAGGACTTTCTTTGGATGTTGCAAAGCGAGAACCCATCGCAACCCCCTCTGCGCCAAGTGCTAGCGCGGCGATAAGTCCTCTACCATCGGCAAATCCCCCTGCGGCAATCACAGGTATATCAACAATATCAACAATGCTCGGCACCAAACACAGTGAAGTTACCTCTCCACCATGGGCTGCAGCCTCATGTCCAGTAACCAAAAGTGCATCAACACCAGATTTTTGTGCTGCTAACGCATGCTTTTGCGTCACCACAGTCGCAATAACTTTCCCGCCGTAGGCTTTAGCCGCTTCTATCAGCCAGTCGCCTTTTCCTAAAGAAAAATTAATAACAGGCACTTGCTCTTCTAATGCGACTTTGGCATTTTCTTTGGCGCCAGGCATCATTAACGTCACACCAATGCCAAAAGGTTTGTCAGTGAGTTCACGAATTTTTCGTATTGCTTCACGTGTTTCGTTCTTACTGAGAGGGCCCGTGGCTAAAATGCCTAAGCCACCAGCATTACTTACTGCTGCAACAAGCTCAGGTACAGAAATCCAGCTCATACCGGGTAGTATAATGGGTTTTTCGATGCCAAATAATTCGGTGATAGAAGTTTTCATCATTGTTATTCTACTGGTCAGATGTGTGTATGAGCATAGCTGGAATTTTGCTTGAAGTGAACACTGGTTGTAAGATACCTGCTTAGAAAGAGGAGCTAAGATGAACGTAGTTATATTATTAGTGAGTTTAGTCGTTGCTTTGGTCGTTTTGATACCGCTGTTGGAAAAGTATCAGCAACGATTAGGGCTAGATAAAATGCAAAAATATGCCAAATATGTACTGCCTTTATTAATGGTCACGCTGATCATTAAACTTATCTACGTTTTGGTTGTTGGGTAACGAGCGCCGAGCTATTTTTTGCGGCGCTTACCACTTTGTAGTTTCAGCCATCCTGGTTTTTGTGAACGATTTAATTCACTTAAAATAAGGGTTGCCTTTTCTATTGTGATCCTAAAGTCGGCGATATCTTTATATACCTGAACTGCGATCTTCTTTCTTTTTACCGCCGCGCCAGCGTCTAAAAATGACTCGACCAATTTATTCAAAAAGCGTGTTATGGGTGAGCGAGCTCGGGTATTACCTGTACTCTCTAAACGTTGTATTTGTTGCTCGAGTTTGCGCTTAATTTGCGTTAATTCGGCTTGACTAAATTCACTTTGAGCATTGGGCAAAGTTGCAAACAAGTCGAGCTTGTCAGCTAAATATTGGCATTCAATCGCGCTGAGTTCCTCTTGTTGTAAAATTCTACTTAAGCCATTTCTAAACTCCGTCTGTGTCACGCTGCGGCGGCTCAGACGCTCACAATGCTGATTAAATAACTGCCACTTTTGCCACATGTACACATAGCCTAATCCCGCGCCTTTGATATTTTGCATTCCGACGATAATTTGATGTTCATTTGGCAGTGCTTGTTTGGCAATGACTTGATTTAGGGCATCAGGCTTAATGTCGCTATCATGCACTAACGTACATTTGAGAGTGGCAAGTTGCTCTGCAAGCGCTGCTGTTTGCGAAAGCTTAGTGTTCAGATCTTCAACTTCCAAAATCGCATGGGCAATTGTCCACGCTTCAAAACGTTTTAGAATTAGCTGATGTGTTTCATCTTCACTGTTAAGGTGTGATTGTAGCGAGTTGATACTTGAAAATGCAGATTCAGGCAGCGTGGCTGTCGGGGAGTTTAACGATGCGATCAGCGTCTCTTTCGATGGTAAAAGTTTAAAGCGCCCAAGTAAATCACGCAGTGCATTGTGGTCGTTATTGCTGAAGATACTGTGTAAGAGGTTTTCCAGTGCAACCATAAAGTACTTAAAGAAACCATCAATATTGGTGCCGATCACCACAACGGCATCAAAATGCAGATCATTGGCCAAAATGTTAGCAAATACTTGCGATCGCGCTACACGGTCGTTGCGGTTGTTGATCAGTGCAACAATTTGCCCCTGCTTTCCCTGTTCAATAATGTTTAGACGTTTCCAGTTTTCAATCGTTGCCAAGCGCTCATTGGCAGACATGCTATTGATAAAACTTTGGCTAATTGCACCAATCTTTGCGGTTGCAAACTGTTGTAGCACCCCAACATCTGGAATAACTCTAGATGCCGTCTCTTTATAGACATAGTCCTTATTGATGCCAATGTATTGTGCCATCTTGCAGACCAAAGCGATGTTATCTGGGTGCTCGGCATAGGGGTATTTTGCGAGGATGTCAGGTGTGATCTGATATCCATCTCCCCAATGAATTTGAATAAGTGAGGTGTTTTTTTGCTCCGCCGCCAAGTTGAGCACGGAGGCCATATTCTGCTCGGCGGTGAACACTTGGGTGTTGTAGCCTAAAAAAGCAGACATCTCTTTTGCCACATCTAAGCCTGTTGGGCCCAAAATATCTTCATGATCTGGGTAGGCATTAGTAATGGTGGCGAAGTTATCTTTCATCCAGCGCACTAGAATTTTTACATATCTAGGGGTCAGACCCATACACTCCCAAAGGAAAATGTCAGCTTTTACCTGCTTTGCAAAATGCAGCACATCAGCTTGCTCCCAAATACTTGCTTTGTCGAAAGGCCGAAATAGTGGAATTTCATATTGTTCACCAGAAATTTTTGAATAGATAAGCATCGCTTCACAGCCTGTGGTTTTGCTCACAACCCTCAGGGCCAAGCTGCTAAATAAAGCCGACTTAAGCCTCTCGGTTCCTGATTTTCCTCGTGTTCCCCAACCGCCAATGGACACTGGAATGTGTTTGCGATTTTGTTTTATTCTTTTACTGACATAAATATGTCGAGTCCAAAAGTAGCTAATAAATGCAAGCACAAAGAAAACCAGCTGCGAAATACTATTTTGATAAATAGCATCGACGTATTCTTTAAAACTGCTCCAAATGGTGAGCAGCGCTGAAGTTGCACCTGAGCGCGTATAAAGTCGCTGAATGTCTGTCGCGACAGGAAATGGTGCTTTTGCGATGTCACCATAGGCACTGAAGTGCAACGAAAACCCTAGTGTGTTAAGTGTGTCTAAATACTTACGTTGCTCTAATTCGTTGCCTTTTCGTAGATGGTCAAGCTCAGCAAATTGCCATGTTATAGTCCAGTAGGCTTTTAAGCGTCGCCATAAAGTTGGTGGCGGAATGACCGTTAAAATACCATCTGGCGTATAGGTTTTGGCATCTTCTTTACTATGGTCATTGGTAAGCACGCTTAGCAGAAAGTCGAGTAATGGCAAATGTGGTCTGCTGGTTTGCTCCGCGAGGTTAAAGAGTAACTCCCCAGGCACTGTTGTTTCGCTAATTTCTGCGGTAGTGCAGCTGGGGGCATGGATCAACACGCTGGGCTTTTTCGCTTTGGTATGGGAATAGCTTTGGCGTTTATCGGTACTTGGGTGTCTTATTTCGTGTAATACTCGCCATAACCTTCTTGCTTGACGGTAGCCTTGTTGAATGCGCCAGCCTGTTTTCATTTTTGAGGCATTGAGGCTTTGACCACGCTGCGCAATATAAGAAAGTGAGCGGCCCAGTTCATCTTGAGGCCAATTTGCCAGTGCGTCACTTTGTTCGTTGGCTTCTAGGGATGCATTGAGCTGCGCGATGATGGCTTGATGATAGAAACTACCTAGCTGCTCTCTGGCTCTGGTGATATAACGACAAACGGCGATGTTTTTTTCGTTTGATAAACAGTCATTTAAGGTGTCAATAAACCGTTTGAAGCAGAGATCGACTTGATTTGATTCAAGTTGCATATTCAGCATGATACGCGCGCTTTGCTCAAGCGCTAAGCGCTTAAGTTGCATACTAAAATCGCTTTGTAATACGCGTTGCCACAATAAAAATGCGAAGTCGTGTTGACAAAATCGGTCTGCGGATAGCTGTTTTATCAAGGTGAAACGCACGGCATTTTCACTCTCTTGCTCAAACCGTTTGGTTATTAGCTCTTGGGCAAACGATATGGGGTAAAACTCAACAAGCTCTAAAGTGACTTGTCGCACTCTTGGCAATGTGTGCTCACTCAGCGCACGAAGCATATTGAGATCTTTTTCTGTAAGCCTCGGCTGGCTGACAATAATTTTTGGGAAAACACTTAAAATATAAAGTATTTCCGCGTCTACTTGCTGGCTATCGTCGTTGTTCGCTTCCTCTAGCAAGGCCCACATATAGGCACGAATAAAAGTGGGGCGTTGATGTATTAAGATCTCTAAAATATCGACGGTTGCCTGATAGGGCATATTGTCAGACTCAAGCAGCTCAATAAGCTTGGCGATAAGCTCCGCGTCCAACTCCGAGTCGACCTCATAGTTGTTTAAGGTTGCGACCATATTAACCAGTGAACGGATCAAGCCATGACGAATATGTTGATTTTGGCTATGGGCGAGTAAATTTAAGCAAAATGGCTGTAAATCCAAGCGTTGCCATGCATTTTCGAGCGTATCGTGGTGAGCTCGTAAATATCGATTCGTTAAAGCACCAAGTTTGGCGATTAAAAACTTAACCTGTTGCTCAATAGCGGCAACTTGATGTTGATATCGAGCAACCACAGCACCTTCGTCAAACCATCGTGAAAATGCTTTTTTATCTTGCTCTAACGCAGCTTTAGTGGTGCCAAGTTCTTGAGCATAGGCGATAATATGTAGCTCTTTTTCGCTGGCAAATTCAGACTTTGCAATACGTTGTACAAATCCAGTGTGGGATGCCTCTAGTAGTAAAATTTGTTCATGTAGGGTTTCAATCTTATGCCTTAAGAAGGCGATAGATTGAAGTACCAGCCAGTCGGTTTCATCCTCGTTTTCAGGGCGATTGTAAATGAGTTCCCATGCGCACAATTCGTCGATCAACGCACTGTATTTATGTTGGTACAAGTTCAGCCAAAACTTTTCAGTTTCGGCAAAAAATAGGGCTTCTAATTGACTCTTTAAGGCTTTAGCGCTCATGTAAATCTTGCTCTAATAAATGACTTAGCTGTAACGACTCAAAAATGATTTCGTCATGCGCATAGGGGGCAAAAGCAGTTTGCTGTAAGTTACCTAAGCGTACTTGGAGTCCGATTTGGTGTGTATTGTTAAACCAGTCTTGAGTCCATGTTACGCTCAACCAACCAGCGGTGTTATGACTAAAGTCAAAACCCGTTTGCCAACCTAATTGAGTTAAGTATTGCCATGTCGGATTGGGGCGGTTCTGATCAGCAAATACATAGCTTGATGTTAATCCTGCGCGGAAAATATGGCCTTGATAAAATTGATTCCAATCAAATGAAAACAGTGCATTGTCGAGCGTTTGCCAATCCTGATTAGACGTCAGAGTAACGCTTGAGCTGAAGTAGCTATCAACCCAAGGTTGATAGCGCAGCCCAGCATGCGCTTGCCAGCCATGCTTATGGTTATTACGGTAAAAGGTGTACATATCAGGACCAATTTGCTCGTCTGCAATAAACTCTTCCTTGCTGATACTGGTGTAAGTGTAAAAAGGCTGCCACCACCAAATGCTTCTAAAACCAGTATTATAGCGGTGAATTTGGCCAAGCTTTGCCGAAACACTTGAGCTTAAATGGGTTTCACTGATGGCTGTTGCATCTTGCCAGCGATTACGTATTCTTGCTTCTGCAAACCAACTCGACTGTTGTGAAAGCCAATCATATTGTCCGTTAATGGAGAAGGTGTCTTGATGATGATTGTCCATCGTGTAGAAAGTATCGATACGATACCAGTTATTTTCATCTTTCATTCTTAATGACAAGCCTAAATCGAGAGTGGTTCGGCTCGGGCTAGGCTCTGTTGTTTGTACAATGTCATCGCTATCAATATTCAAAAAGCCTTCGATGCCAGTGCGACTTTCATCAGTTTCAATGCGAGCGTGCTGAAATACCGGCTCAGCACTTGTTGGAGCCAACGGTAGTTTGGCTTTTAAAAACAGTGGCACTTCAGGTACTAGGTTAACGCGATGCAATGTTGGGCTTAACGTCCAGATAAACATGCGTGCTAACGTTTGCTGTTGTTGAGCGGTGAGTGAAACTTGTCCCGCTGGGTGGAAATAGGTGGCCTCACTTCTAATACCGTCAGCAAAGGTCTCAATTTTAATCAGGCTATCTTGAGTTAATTTTGCCGTGATAGGGGTTATTTTGTCAGAGCGATAAAAAATCTGCCTAGTATCCAATGGAATATCATGCCATTGGCCTTGATCGAAGTATTGCGGGCGTACACTCACACTTTGTCCAGATAGGGGATTGAGCCAGCGCAATTGCAGTAACCCTTGGCGCGTTTCGATTTGTTTAATGCCGTAATAGAGCGGTTGCGTAGGTTGCAAAGAGATGACATCACCTTGATTTGGCCCTACTAGCTCTACATTAGCAGGCGGTGCTACAACTTGCTTAGCGGAAGAGTAAGCAAACTTTACTCTTACTTGGACGTGTTGGTACTCAGAAAAATCAATAGTTAGTATTTCATTTGCTCTAAGCGGCAGACCAGACAGCTGGATTTCTGTCAGGTGTGCAGTTATTTGATCACCAAAGCTTCGTGCTTTAAGCGTATCAACCTCGACCTTTTGTGTACCCACATAACTTGTATATTGCTCGGCAGCTTGCCATTGACCATAGCGCATTAGACGAGCATACAAATCGGTTAAGATGGCATCACCCGATAAGCTTGGGTGCAGACGTTGAAGGACTCTATTGTAGTCTTCATTTGTTAGTGCTTGCTGGCTCAGTTGATACAAAGTATTTACTGCAATTTCTTTAGCGCTGAGCTCATTTGTAAGAAGCAAATCAGTGCCACTAATCAAGTGTGCAGACCGCTCTGCACTTGCGAGAATATTCGAGGCCTCTGGTTGCACCTTGATATCCACAAACAAATCGTTTTCGCTGAAAAGTGTGAGACTTTCATTTGCCGCTAAGTGGATATATTGCTGTGATGCAATAGATAACCGAGTGGCTTGTGGCTGCAATTGTAAGTTTGCGGCGATATCGCTAAATATAGGTAATAGCTTAGTTTCGCCGTTGTGTTCATATAGCAGCCATTGAGTATTCTTATATTGTTGTCCTTGGTAAGCTGCTCGTGCACTCAAATTTACCGTCAATGGGGTTTTTGCGACAAGTTTGATGGGCCTATCAGGGCTTAGTGAGTGTAGCTCAGTTTGAGTATCCATTGACTCCACGGCTTGTAAACCATAGTGGTTAAGGCTGTACTGAGGCTGAGTAAGTTCATTTGTTTGAATTACAGCTACTTGCTCGGCTTGTTTAGGTGTTAACATCATTTGTTCGCTTGTCCAAAGCGCCTCTTGCACAATTCTTGAATCAAGCAGATATGTCAACAGGATGTCATCGCATTGATATTGTGTAATATCCGTTCCATAGGCGGCGCACAACAGGCTAGCTTGAACATATTCACTCAGTACTAAGTATCTCGTGAGCAGCTCATTGGCAGCGTATTCTCTTAAAGATTGAGCGCTGCTTTTAAGTAGAGATTTTAGTAGTACCTCGGCGTTTCCACTGCGCTCTAGTTGCGTCAAAATAGCAATATTAAGTTGCCAAGCCATTAGCATAACTTGCTCGCTATGGCCGTTCAAATAAGGCTTCAGTTTTGCAAGTGCAATGAGGGGTTTAGTCTTTGCTACGATTTGCAATTCTGCAAGTACTTTGGTGGCAGTAAACTGGCTATGGCTGTCAGTCTTAACACTTCGCTCTGGTGCGCTCAGTCCGCTGAGAGATAAATTGTAAGTATCTGCTCTATTTTGTTTGCTTCTTGCCAGCAGGTCTTGGATAAGTGACCCTTTGGATAATGCTTCCTGCGTCATAGGTAAGAAGTCGGGAAATGGTTGTAAGCGATTCACTGCTGCAGCGATATCAAGCGCTTGCTTAGCACCTTTTATCGTTATATTTGTCGATGCTGGGGTTACCTTTAGGGTAAGCCTTTGAAAGTGACTGCTAGGTGTAACCAGCAGCGAGTGTTGATCATGCTCGCTGGTGAGGGTTAAGCGCTCTTTCGTTCTTGCTCGAATATATAGAGTAATCTCGTTATCAATCCTTGATATGTTCTCAAGGTTATAATTAAGTGGCTGAGATGACGTTATGTAATTCACTCGCTGCGCGCTTGAGGTGAGCAGTACATGACCTGAGACTGTGCGACTGCCAAGTGTCACTCCGCTTAGGGCAACATGATGAGTGAGCGATTGAGAAGAGCTTGGCGTTAAAAAATAAACCGTAGAGGCAATATCATTAAGCATTTGCTTACGCTTAAAAGCTATGGCTGTGTCTTCAACGTTAAAAGCGAGTGATGAAGTATCACCATCTATGTAGAGGGTGCTGAGCTGTTCGTTTAGCTGTTTGCTCCAGTATGGGTTAAACAACCGCTCTTGCTGCTTTATTCCTGCATTGTCATCGTATATACCACGATGCATTTGTAGTAAGTTGACATAGGTAGGCACGGTAGCTGTGATGGTGAGGTAACTACCTTTTGGGACGGCAATGTAATCTTGATTAGACAAGCCTACTTTAGGCTCAAGGTACTCGTCCGCTTGGATATCTGATATCGCAATGGTGCTGATAACCTCACCATTGACTTTAATCGTGACAGTACCATTTTGTGCAATCGCATGCAGATCTTTTCTAACCTCTAGTTTGAGCTTTTTGGCGTGTTCAAAGAACACGCTTGTCACTTGAGTAGGCTGTAGATGGAACCAGCGCTCTGTATCTTGCGCTAATTGTAGTGTTTGGTCGTCAAGCCCCGGCAGTCTAAGGGCTCTTCGATAGGGATCTCTGTGGCTGTGCATGCTGCCCTGCCAAAGTGCGAGAGATTGATCACTATCACCTTGGTATGCAACCTGAATTAATCGATTTTGTTCCGTTGCACTCAATTGGCAGCGGGATTGAGCACATAACCAGTCGGACGTTGGAATAGCACGTTGTAGCTCTGGCGTTTCACCTGCAAAAAACTCAAATGTCTCAAGGGAATTTGGTGTTGTGACTAACCAAGCACGGCTTGGCAAAAACAACCACGCTTTTTGCTGCGGTGCGAAATACTTGTTGGCACTGGCTTGAGTAAGTTGCATACGTGGCAAATCAACCCATTGGGCAGCCGTTTGTATCCCTACCTCATTGGCTCGGGATATCGTCGCAAACAGCAATAGTGTCATTATAAAAGTGATTGCACGCATTGAGTAAACTGCTCTAGTTGTTGATTGTTATTAATTAATTGCTTTCTTATTTGATAGCTTAGTTCAATATGGATAAAACTATATTCTGGGAGCGTAAGTTGATGTAGGACATTTTTCGTCCCGCCTAATTCTCGCACCTCTTGCGGATAAATCAGCGTCCGATAACCTTGTTTAACAAGACAAGATTTCAACTTCCAGAGTGTGTCATTATTACTTTGGCCTTGGCTTAATATTATCTCACTTAGTTTACCTGCGTCGGACTTTCGCTTTTTCTGACTGAACCCATGTATTTGGAACACTTTTGCCTTTGGGTGTAAAGATGTAAAACCTACAACCGCTGAAGCGTGAATATTGTTTATTTGCTTGGCGTAATCATAGGTTTTTGCTGTGTCATTGCTCTTGTACCTGTGCTTTGTGTTGCTCACGAGTACTTGGCAACTGTGTTGGAAAATATGCTCACCGATGGTCAGTGTATGCTTATCGTGAAAACGATGTGGAACAGATACCACACAAGGTCGATGCGTTGGCGCATAAATGACTTCGCCATGCGCATCACTTTGAGGCTTTGGCGTCAATGTAAATTGCTCTGCTTGATGCGTTAATTGCCAGCCGTCGAGCGTCACAGGTTGGTTAAACCAGCGCGCCATTGTGCTGCTGTTGGGAACCGCAGCGTTGACATTTAATGCCAGGCTGAATGTTATGTAAAGCGCGTAGCTACTAAGGCGTCTCATTTTGCCACCAGTTTAATGTTGCATCAGGCTGTTCATGTTCCTCCAGTACACTTATCCAAACATCATGTGAAAAGCGAAGCGTTATGGTGTTAGGCGATGTTAAGTCTTGAAACAGTGGCAAAGTAATACTTGGATACTCGTACAGCTCAGTGTGACTAGGGTTAAAAAACATCCTCATTTGTGCTGTGTTTGGATGTAGGACAAAGTGTTTAGCTAAAATGGTGTACTCATCGCTTGGGGTGAGTACCTTAGTGCTATCCAGAGTGGTTGCAACCGTGATTTTATCTTGAGGGTCGGCACTAAACACTTTGACGACCAACGCGTTAGGTTGCAAGTTATTATCACTTACAGCAACAGTGAGAGGTGTTGATTTCGCTACTTTGTACAGGCGGATCTTCCGCATGGTTCTTGGGATCCCTTGATTGATGAAAAGTGCCTGAGTATTCGTTAATTCCTCTATTTGTAAAGTGTTTAGTGGCACCTCAAATAGTGTCGGTTTACGCTTTTGCTTCACAATCACACTGCTTGGGTAGTTTGTTGCTTCACCGAGCTTAAAGAGTTCAGATTTAGCTACCTGACGATATTCGAACTCCATTTGCGGTACTGAGGTATCAAAGTAAGCTTGCTCAATGGGTACCAGCGCGATATCCGATACAGCTAAAAGTTGGTCTAAGTCTTTGGATCGGTACTGAGGGAGCAAATCAGGTACTTCGGGTGGCGCTTCAAATAAGCGCACTGAGGCTATTTGCTTTTGAGTATGAAAGAGGTAATGGTTGTCGGCCTTTTGGCTAAACCATGCGTCAATTCCCTGATAGATTGGACTTTCAGGGTCACACACGGGGTCGCAACGATGGCTCAGGTAATTAAATGTTGGGCTGCGTGCTTGCAGCTTCACCATCGCGTCTTCGGCTGCAATTTTGATTTGATTCACGTTACCTGGTATTGCTAAATAACGCCTCTCTGCGGCAGGTAAGGCTTGACGCTCTGTGGTTTCAGTTATCAGCCTATCATACAGAGCTAGCTCAGCCGTTGCGGTAAAAACATAGTCCTTGATCCGCTGATTATTGCTATAGAGGCTCACAGAGACAGTGCTGCCAGCAGGCGCGCGCCACTCCAAAGCGATATCACTTTTAGGAGAGACTTGATAGTACACCGACGTTTGGGCGTTGAGTATATAATAATAACTATGCAGCGGGATTATTGGGTCGACGCCATTGCTATACACCTGAATGCTGGTAGGTGCGTTTGCACTAATGGTAACAAGGCCAGCTGGTAAGTTGCTCAATTTGGATTGGGTATTGGATAGCATCTCAGGTGTTAGTCGCCTTGGTGCGTCGAGTTGGCGTAAATCATGCCAAACAAGTGTGAGGTTTGCTTTTTCGGGATGGCTTACTAAATATTCCGTGTGTTCATAGACACGAAAACTGGCATTCAGCTGCTCAGAAATAAACAAACTATCTAAATCTAGCTGGGTCGAAAAATCATGATTAAGTACATTGTAGGGCAGTGACTCGTATAACAAGTCAGCACGAAAGTCTATGTTAGGCACGCCCTGTGGCGCTAGCTTTTGCCAATCCAACATGACCGAATTGTATTTTTCTTCGTTGGTTAAGGCGTTTTCACCTATAGTGTGGTAATTCGTCATGCGTTCGCGCCACTCAGTTGGTCTTTTAAGCCATGCTTTGGCGGGATCGGTAATACTGTTACTAGTTTGGGCATGGACGCGTACCACTACGCCTTTAAGCTGAGCATTTTCTGGTATCAACTTTAAGGTGATAGTTGTAGCCTGTTGTAACTCTTCACGATTTAAATAGAAGGATTGCCCTGACGCCACGGCTAATGCTTCACGGTTTTCAATAATCTGTTTTACCTGTTGCTGAAAGTCGTTTGAGGCAGCTTTAGCCGCATGGTGATAAGTACCTTTATAAATAACCGTTCCCTTTGCATCAAGTAACTGATATTCAATAGCATAGTTGACAGGCTGCTCATCCAGCGGCTGAGATTCGAAAATCCCATTGGACAACACACGAACAGACATAGTCCGGGATGGGGAAAAGGAAAACTTCAGTGCACTGTCGGTCTTTAGCCAATGAACATTGGAACGGATATTAAATAGAGTCGAGGTATTTGAGGGCTCTGCCGATTTTACCCACACAAATAAAGTGACGGCGAACCAAACAAAAAGTAATAGCAAAGTCGTAAAAATAACAAATCGTAATATCTGCTTAATCCAGTACATAACGCCCCTCATGAACCGCTTTTGCATAAGTGGCTAAATCAATAATGCGATTTCTTCTTGGTAAGTATAGCGCGAGCAGTGTGTTGTCACGGGTAAACATTAATCCCAGCTCACCATTTCTATGCGTGATGAAGGCACTTATTTTACATTGGCTTTCGAATTGACAAAGTGCTCGGAACACCGGTAAGTGTTGGGTGGTTGCATAGCGACCTGTGGCGACGTGAAGTGCATCAATAAAGGGGGTACTGGCCTCATGCCAATCATTTGGAGAGAGGGTAAGCAAGTCGATCACCTTGAGCTTAGGTGTGTGTGCAACGGCTAAAAGGCGCTGCAATAATGCATCGCTGGTAATGGCAAAGTGCGATTTAAAATCTGATGCCAACCACAGTGCCGCTAACTCACTTTTTGGTGCGAACAGCTGATATCCAGACTGCGGTGTGGTACCGAGCTCCAAGCCTCTTGTTGCTTCTTGTCCTAATACGGTTTGAGTATTAACACCAAGATCAGTGAGTACCCTTTGTAGTTTAGCAATGGTGTCATTATGAATAGAGTTAGGCGTAGTGAATTGGTACGCAAGCGCTGAAGGTCTTATGCTTGCAGGTGCGCTATGACTACGGATCTGTAAGTTAAGTAAGGGGTTGTCATAAAAGTAGCGCTGTGCACTTTGATACACCACATTAAACAATGAGCGTACGTTGTCGGCTGCCATTACATTGGCATCTATGCTGGTATATGGGTGAGCACCAGCGATTGCTAGTAACTTTGCGTGAGTAGCTGTAAACAGCCGGCCAGAGAACTCCAACGTGTTACTTTCAAAGAGTGGTCTAGGCACAGCAATGGTGAGGGAGGGTTTAGCCAACAACGCAATAAAATACACACCTTGACCTAAGTCATAGGCAGATTTGGTATCCAACGGAGAAATCGCAACGAATTGTCCTTGGTTATTTTCAATTAATGTTAATTGGTACTGTAATAGATTTGCTACGCGATTTATTTGACTCAGCCTTACTTCAAGTGTTTCTGGCGCTGTTACTATTTCAAGGTTTTGGGTGATAGCAAATAGCGGTCGCAACACTTCATACTCCCATAGTGCAGCACTGGTATCGCTCAGAGCACTATATGCCCCGCTGCCTTTGGCACTAATGTGAGTTGAAAATTTTTCAATAAGTGCCTGTATGCTGTCATCGCTTGTGCTTATCTTATCCATGTCTTTGTCTATACGTTGCAGGCCATATGCGCTTAGCAACGACGAGTAGCTATCCGAGCTTAAATACGCCTCAATCATTTGGCCATGGAACTGGCTGTAAGGTAAAGGCGCATTTGCCGCGAGACCAAAGTGTGCATCGTTGATGTTAAACAAGGTAGCAAGTTCAGATTGTTGCACTGAGCTTGGTACACTGTTAAATATCCACATCTGTGCGTTTTCTTTCAAGCTGTGTTGATGCATCAATTGGCTTACTTGCCGATTAATTTCTCTGAGTTGGACGACTTCTGGAATCTCCATCGCCATAAAAAAGTCACTATAAAACTCGCTTTGTTTGCCGTTCCTATCGCCACTTTGGTTAGGTCGCGCATTGCCAAACGCCATAGCCTTACTTTGCCAGTAGGAAAACAATATCCCGGCAGCTTCGCTGGCAAGCCGCTCAGCGGTGGGATAAGGCACACTGATTATATGAGCTTTTTGAGCTGCTAAATTAATGATAAACAGGCCGCGCTTGTGATCTTGTTGATTGTCTTTTATAACTAAAAATTGTGTCGTACGCTGCAAAGAAAAATCAGCTTGACGAAGTAAGTCGGCGGCCTCGGCATAGCGTGAATTACTATTCTGTTTAAGCAGCCTAACCGCTTGTTTAAAGTGACTACGTTGCTGCTCGGTCACATATTGGCTGACATTGACGTTAGCCGTATTTTGAGTATACAGCTGGCTCTTATAATTACTGATCACTTGGCTGAGTGTTAAATCGCTGACTGTTTCATTTACCGCTAAGGTATTACTTTTTACGAATAGGCTTGGAATAACCATAATTGCAAAACCGATACAGATGGCGATGAAGCCACCAACAATTGAAGTTTGAAAAGTTGCACGGATCACAAGTCCAAGCGCATTTTTTTGGTAAATTTTAAGGGCAAGTAAGGTCGATAGCATGTAGCCAAAAGCAAAGGTATCAGTCACTTTTAAGGCTGGGAAGTAACCGACGACGACATAGTTCAAAATAAGCTTGTAGACAAAGCCAATATTAAAAAACAGCAACATGAGACGCGCGCCTTCGATATTGGCATGTTTTAACCGCGTAAAGTTTAAAACTACATATCCAAAGACTAAAATAATCGCTGTTTCTACGAATGATGTAAGCAGCTTAGTGGGTTGCATCAGTTGCAGTGCCAGCAGCGCTGGCAGCATAATGCCATTAAATTCCCAGCCGTACTTTAAATTAGCCCTTGATGCGATAAAAGCGGTGATCACCAAGATAATGTAAGCTTTAGGAGCTGCAATAATTGAGGCCGCAACTGCTTCGTACATAACGGCAAGATTAGCAATGCTAAAGTTGGTGAACGTCATCAATCCAAAACGAATGATGACATAGGTAACAACCAACTGAATAGCAGTGACTTTTATGCCGTATTTAAAGCCGCCATTCCACATTACATTGGCAGTCAAGGCGATGATAATGAGTCCGAGACTATAAAGCTGTGCGGCGTAATCAAAAGTGATGTCCCATTGTGTTAGGTGCGTAGCGACCACAGGCCAAAACAGCACATCCATGGTAACTCGAACAATAATACTTAACAAAACGATGGCAAAAAACCGGTCACGACCGAACATTTCAGCATAGCCCAGTCGCTCAACCAGTGTTTTGGCAAAAAACCGCATCAAGCCATAAACGACAATGGCCTCAACAATGATCACCCAAGCCGATGTTGGGCTCACTATAAATAGAGGGACTAGATAGCCTGGAACCACTAAACCAGTTAACGGGAAGCCAAACCTAAGGTTGAAAAATGCGACAACCGCGATGCCTATCCAAACACACGTGATAACGGACTGCCCAAGTCCGCCCGCACTTGGAAATAGCATCAGCGTCCAGTCCATCTATTCGTCATCCCACTCTTCAGGTAAAAGCTGCTCGTTAACCGCAAGCTGCTCTGACAAGTGTGTTAAAAAGGCTTCTTTATCATTTAGCTGAGATAACTGCTCGCCAAGGTCTATAAACTCAAACAATACCCCACTAGTCTCAAATGGTGTGCTGGCGTTAAGACTGGTTGACTGTTTGAGTAAGGCGCGAATGCTTAGTAAATAAGTTCGATTGTCTAAATATACAGGTAATACGATCTTGCCACGTTTTAGAGTTAAATAGCGCAGCTTTCCTTTGGCCTGTTCACTATCCATCTCGGTACAGCGGCAAAGTAAGTCTAGGGCGGACATGTCGAAAATAGACAGCTTATGTTCTCTAGCAAAGCGCTCAAGAGATTCATTTACCTGCACAATTTGGCCAAATAAGTTATATAAAATACTGGCACTGTGAAGCTGGTTGAAGACATGCTCCAGTGAGGTGAGTTTTTGATCCATCTCATTAATTGCATTTTTGATTTTATGACTTAATGGCTCCTTCAGAGAAAAAGTCAGCGCCCGAGTTAGTGTGCTTTTGAGGTTTTTTTGCTCAGCAGAAAAGACTTTATAGTGAAATAGTAATTCACCAATTTGATGTGCAAAGAGATTCACATTTTTAATAAACGCTTGCTCATCAAAGTTGTTTTGAGGAGTGACAGTTAGCGCCCAAAACCCCCGAACATCTCCTGCGTACATCAAAGGCGCGATATACTGCTGCTCATCCTCCGCTAGTTGTTGGAAGAAAGGGCGGGTAATTTTGATAGCACCAAACGCTTTGATTGCATCTGAATAAGGTACTCGCTCATAATCTCGTCGCATTTCTAAGATATCACTGAGCTGACAGTGTATCGCACGTATTTCAGTTACTCTGTGGTCACCCTCTAAGCGGGTGAGAAAGATGCTTCTTTTCAGGTTTAGCTGTTGATTAACCAGTTGGATGATCGCATCCCAAGGCTCGTTTTGCTCTAGGAAGTGACGTGGAAGATATCGACCTAACATACGTTGCTGGATCAGGGCTATGAGAGACTTTAAGTTTTCTTCTTCTGACCATTTCAGTGAGATAAACACCCAAAGTAGCGTCAGCCATATCAAAGATAACAACTCACCAAGCGGCAATAACACGGAGTACCAATGATGCGCAGCAAGGCCACTTATAATAAGTAATATGCTGGTGAATACCGCAATGACGACATTGGTCTTTGTCGCATTTCTTTGGTACCACACTAAGAAAAATATTGATGCTAGTACCATGAGTGCGGCTATCGTCACTTTATTTAAAGGTTGAATAAAGCTGTCGGATGCAAAGCTATTGGCGATAAATGCTTGCAGGTAAACAGGCGGAAGTTCTTGCGCGCCAAAATAAGCGTTACTATTCAAGCGTGAAAATTTTGAATGTTGAGCAACTAAGATGACTTTCTCACTAAGTTGTGCTGTGAATAGGTCGCCATCAAGCACTCTCTGCGCGCTAAATTTTGGTAGCGAATAATAAGGCAGCGAGTAGTCTATAATTTTGTTGAGGTATTCACCATGCTGGGGAAATATTTTATCCCACAGTATGTTACAAGTATTAGCTGGTGGTGCGAGACTGATTGCGCTGCCATACCAATTTTCCGTTTCCAACAGACAAACCGATTGCGTATTGAATGGATAGTAAATCGGGCCGTCGTTTTGTTGTGGCGAAAGCTCGGTATTTGCAAAGAATACAACGGCTTTTGGTTGATAGTCAGAGAGTATTTTTGCCAACTGCTGATGTTGTTGCTGTAAGTTTTCCGCTTCAATCACGACTACTTGCGTTGCTTGTGTGGTGTTGAGCTTAGAAAACCACTTTAACCCAATTAGGTTTACCTGTTTATATAAGCCGGATGCCGAGGCGATCAACAAAATAGCGAATAAGCTCATAAATAGCCAAAACTCACGCTGGCGTTTTATAAAATTTAATTGACTAAAAACCGACATGCTTTATTTATTCTCTTATTGCTGGCTAAAAGTGAGTGTCAGCTCAGTCGTCTTCGCTACTTTTATTTTAATAAATTCTAGGCCATGGATTTGTGCGCTTTGCCACTGACCGCTTTGAAGCTGAACAGGGCGCTGCCATGAGATCATCGCAATATCATCCAAGAATAAGGCACTTTCACCACTACTTGGTGGTGCCATGGAGAGGCCAAACTGGACTCCACGAGCAGGCAGTCCCTCATCGCCAAGCACAACGGAATCGTCAGGTAAGGTAATGTCTTGTCTAAACGTTTGCCACTCATAGCTACCTGCTGGCTTTAATTGGGGCGTTGACTCAGAAAAGATAAGGCTATCTTCTGATGTTAAGATACGAATATCAGCTTTCAACTCACCAGCGTTCTCTCCTTTGGCATAACCAAAGAGCGAGAGTTCATGGTAGGCCTGTGCTGTGCTCGGCGCTGGCGTAATAGGCATGGTACGAATTGTATGTTTGAACGGCACACGCGTTGGTGTTTCGTTAAACTGTGTTCGTTGTAGACAAAGTCCTCGTACGCCACGATATTTGCCGACTAAACAGGGCGCGATATCGTCGGCCTCAATTAACCAACGAGAGACTTCTCCTTTTTCGTCATCGCTGTCCCAGTCTTCAAAATCGCCAAAGAACAATAAGTCGCGACCAAGCACAAGCTCTACTTGCGCATTACTAGAAGTGAGTTTGCTAAGAAACTCAGCACTGTTTGAATATTGGCGTAAATCAACAATGTGCTCACCGGCTTCCAAGGTAATGACTTTCTGCTCGACTTCTTTTGCTTGAATAGGTTTGTCAAAGGTGACTTCTGCAAATCCAGAGCGCAATGAAATACCAATTTCCGGTGAAGAAAATTCAGCGATGCGTTTTAGTAGGGTATTGGCAAGATCGCCACTTACAAACTTAGGAACATAGTCTTCTAGATAAACGGGATAGGCTTTTAATGCATTGATTTTAGGAGTACCTGCGGTTTCTAATTCGACAACTGTAATTAGCCCTAAAAAGGTCTCAAGACGATTTTGCTCAAACACAAAGTTGCCTAGCCCAAGTATGGTTGGTACGCCATTGTATAGTCCAAACCCTTGTGCAACGTGGGGGTGATGCGCGATCATTAAGTTCGCGCCATTTTTGGAGAGTAAATCAAAGCGATTTGAAATGTATGCTGTTGGCGCGTAAGCATACTCGTCACCACCATGTAGTTGAGCTACAACAAAGCGACCGTTGTTACTGGCCTGAGCCACTGTTTCTCTAATACCGCTGGTGTCAGTCAGATCGGCTGCGCCCCCTTTAGCGTCTGATGCCACGTATGTAACAGTATGTTGGTCACCTGTGATAGAAGTCGCCGAGACAAAATCTATGGTTGCTTCACCAATGCTTAAACTATAGGGCTTGAATGCCTCGGTCGCATTTATGCCGGCGCCACTGTGTTTAAACCCTGCTTGCTCAACATACTTCAAGGTATCGTTAAGCCCTGGAGCTCGATAGTCATAAACGTGGTTATTGCCAAGTGCGACATAGTCGATACCCAAATCATTGAGGGCAACTAATGACTCTGGCAGACTAAAAAATGCAAACTCTTTACTTGGGTGGACCGTTGTTGGGTTTTTTAGAATTGGAGATTCCAAGTTAACCGAAGCAAAATCGACATGTTTAAATAATGGATGCATAAACTGCACTAGAGCTTGAGCATCAGGGCCCGCGCTTTGGGGCTGGATAAGTCCGTCAGGGGTGCTGGGCAATGAGTTCCCCATGGTAATGAGGTCAGGGTTGAAATAACGACGACCAAACATGGTATCACCCGCAAAAAGTAAGGTTTTTACCGTGCTCGACTTATCCTTTAACTCAAGAGTGAGCTGTTGTTCATTACTACTTTGATTCGTTAAGGTAAAAACCAAGGGTAAATAATCCGGGTGAGATATTTCTGCAACATAAGCGCCGTACTCCAGAGCCGACAGGTCAAAGATACCATCGCTATTTGAGGTAAATGACAAAGCATTTATCGTGAGGCTAGCATTGGCGATGGGCATCGCTTCTGTGTTTTGCAGTAACACGCTTAAATTGGGCGTCTCGTTATCCCTATCTTGTTGGCTTTTATCTTCATCCTTATCTATTTGTGAAGGCCCTGTTTCGTTTGGATCCTCGACTGAGCAGGCCGTGAGCGCAAATAGTAATACTAAAATTAAGATTTTTTTCATTGTGACCAGCCTGCTTTCAAAAAAGATACATTATCCAATTCTTTAGTATTATATCTGTAACTCTTTATGCGTTGCAATCCTTTGAAAAGGAATGTAAGTTTCCAAATCAAAAGCTTAACAAGCGCTGAAAAACGTCTTAAAAAACAACTTTTTTCAGTTCTTAATTAGTATAGAACAAGAATTTACGAAGATAGCTAAAATTCTGTTCAATATTCTTTACGTTTTTCTAGTCGGCCAGCTATTCTTAGAGTATGATCTCGTCAATTGTGTAAACCCGCTTTGAGGAACAAATGCGTCTAGAGATACATTGCGCTGACCGTATTGGTATTGCCCAAGAAATTCTCAATATCTTGGTGAGTTACCGTGTCGACTTGAAAGGTATAGAGGTCGATTCAGTAAATTGTCGAATGTACGTGAGCTTTCCACCCATCGAATTTGAACAGTTTCAGAAGATTATGCCTGAGATCCGCTTAATCGATGGCGTTGAAGATGTCCGTACTACAGCATTTTTACCGTCAGAACGCGAGCATAATGAGCTGAATACCTTGCTTAGCGCTTTGCCTGATGGTGTAATTTCTATTGACGCTAAAGGCTGGGTACGCCACTGTAATGACGCAGCTTGTCGCGACCTTAACATGGTTGAAAAGGAAGTGATCGGTGCCAACATTAACAACCTTTTGAAAGGGTTTAACTTTACCCGTTGGTTAGAAGGTAAAGAGGTGTTAGGCCAGACAACCCGTGTAGAAGTGGGCGGGGAAGATTTTATTGCTGATATTTTGCCAATTTCGGTGCCCCAAGGGATCGAAGGCGATGTATTAGCCGGTGCTGTGATTAACATTAAATCGCAGTCTCGATTAGGACAGCAAGTCAGTGCATTTCGTCGTTATGGCCAGGAAAGTTTTGCGACTATTCATAATCACAGCACAGCCATGCGCAGAGTTGTGCGTGAAGCTAGAAAAATGGCACAGCTAGAAGCGCCAATTCTTATCACAGGTGAAACTGGTACGGGTAAGGAGCTATTGGCTAGAGCGTGTCATTATGCTTCCAATCGGTCGTTAAAGCCTTTTATCGCACTTTCTTGTGCTTCGCTGCCTGATGACGTTGCTGAGTCCGAGCTGTTTGGTTATGCTGGATATGAAGAAAATGCAGCGCCAAAACGTGGTGTACTAGAGCAAGCTGATGGTGGCACGGTATTCCTCGACGAAGTGGGTGAAATGTCAACCCAGTTACAGACTAAGTTATTGCGTTTCTTACAAGATGGCACATTCCGTAAAGTCGGTGACGAGAATGAAGTTAAGGTCAATGTTCGCATCATAGCTGCAACGCAAAAAGACTTGCCCGCAATGGTTCAAGAGGGCGTATTTAGAGAAGACCTTTACTATCGCATTAACGTGTTAACACTTGAAATTTCACCGCTGAGGGATAGAAAAGCAGATATCGGGCCTTTGGCTGAGCATTTTGTACAAAAATATGCTCAGCAAAATGGTCATCCAGCGCCAACACTGGCCAAAGAATGTATTGAATTTTTAGAGAATTACCCTTGGCCCGGTAATGTGAGGCAGCTAGAAAACGCCATTTATCGAGCGGTTTCGTTGCTTGATGATAAAGAGCTTCGTACTGAGCATCTAAACCTACCGACCTTTACGCATGACCTAGGTTATTTGGAGTCTGATTTTGAAGGGACGTTAGATCAAGCCGTGAAGCGGTTTGAAGCAACTTTGTTGCGCAAGCTCTACCCCGCGTATCCAAGCTCAAGACAGCTGGCGAAACGCTTGGGATTAAGTCACACAGCCGTTGCCAATAAGCTGCGTGAATATGGAATAAACAGAAAAACAGTCAAAGTATAATTTAAAGGCCATGCAATTTGTGTGGCCTTTATGATTTAGTTCCCATGTCTTTTGTCACGCCATCGACCTTAATATTCTTAATGCCATCTTCTTCAAAAGAAAGTGTGATGCTAACGTTATCTCGCGCAAAGAAGTAATCTATACCATTTACCGTTAAGACGTAATTACCCTTTACGGAGTCACTAAATTCTTTTTTTGCAAGAGAGATGTGATGATCTGCAATTTGCCACTTAAACTCAGAAATAAAACCTTGATTAAACTCTTGGATCCACACTCGGGTATCGTCTTTACTCAGTGTAATGGCAACAGAGTATGACTCTGGTAGTTCAGACATGTCATAGAGATTCGCACCGATACGAAACTGTTCAGCCTGTTTGTTCCAAGCAAAACCAAACTCAAACGCTTTCTCGACACCGGTTGGGTAGGTTAGTGTGCCTTCCCCTTTAAAGTCAAAGTCTGCGTAGCACATACTGGAAAAGGCAAATAAGGTGGAACAGGTAACAAAGGATAATTTTTTCATCGACTTCACTTCAGTTATTTTACTTAATTTGAGGCTCGCGTATGTAGGACCGAACTCATTGTTTTTAAGCTCATGTTATGTACCTTTTTTGCCATGCTAGAAAGGCGTTCATTTTTTGAAGCTCAGGGTATTAATCTAGTTTACCAAGAGCATTACCGCAACTAAGGGTCAAAGCAATGCATCGGTTATAGAAGTAAGCGTAGCAAAATAATCACTTTAGAATATGAATTGCTATGCTAGAATCGAAAAATTATTAACTGGTAAGACCATTTTTATGAATTTATATTTCCGTTTGCTACTGTTGTTTTGGAGAATAAGACAGAATAAACAAATAGCAGACTCCATTTTGTCTCCGATTGATATTGAATACCGCGCCCTGCCAAGTGATTGCGATATCAATATGCACTTGACCAATTCACGATACCTAGCATTTATGGATTTGGCGCGCACTTGGATGACAGAGCGAGTTGGGTTATTTGCAGCTGTGATGAAACGCCGCTGGTTTCCAATTGTTAACGCAACAGCAATTACTTACATTCGTGATATCAAACCACTGCAAAAATTTACCATAACCACTAAGGTAGTGGGATGGGATCATAAATACTTTTACATTGAACAGCGCTTTCATTCTAAGCGTGGGCTGCATGCGATTGCGTATGTGCGTGGAGTATTCAAGCGTAAAGGCGGTGTGGTGACAGTTGAGGAAATGTTGGAAGTGACAGGATTTGACGGTGAAGCACCTATTTTATCTCCTGAGATTATGCATTGGAAAGCCATGTTAGAGGCAAAGAAAAACAGCAACCTATAAACTATAAAGGCCACATCAGTGGCCTTGGGGATTGAGAAAGTAACAGTAAATCTGTGATCTAAACCATTTAGGTGTTAGAACTTATATTTCACACCGAACATAGCCACAACAGGGTCTAGTTCAACATCAGATGTCAGTGTCTTTACTCCGTTAGCGTAAACTGTTGCATCGGTATTGATGTCAATTTTAGAGATCATGCCGTGCAGACCCCATTTTTTATTTAAGTCGTAGTTAAAGCCGACTTGTAATGCAATACCAAAAGAGCTGTCCAAATCAACTTCTACGTCGTTAGTTTTTAGCGTTGCTTTTAGTGCTGCACTTGGCTCTTCATCGAAGAATACTGTGTAGTTCAGACCCGCGCCGATAAATGGGCGGAATTTAGCGCTTGCATCAAAGAAGTGATACTGTGCAAGTAATGTTGGTGGTAAGTGTTTAATGTCTGCGATTTCAGCTCCAGCTAAGCCACCAGCACCATCAACTGTGTGAGAAAATGGTGTTGCTGCAACCAGTTCAAATACGATGTTATCGCTGTAGTGGTAGTCAAGCGTGATACCTAGCTGAGTATTTGAGTCAGCAACTAGACCAAGAGAGTTATCTTGATCAATTGCAGAAGCCGAATTGTCAGGGTTTACGTTAATAGCACCAACATTAACACTGAAATTTGCGTGTGCGAAGGGAGCAGCAACTAGCAGAGTAGATAAAAGTGCAGCGCTTAAAGTTTTCATTTTCTTCTCCTAACCCTATGTGAGGACATTTTTTAAACTGTGAAACAGTGTGTGTTTTCAATGAAGCCATCTTAAAAGGGTTCAAAAAATGAAAAACTGTTCTAGATCAATTTTTAAATTGTAAGATTTCAGAAATTTTTGAAAGTTTGATTTAGATTAAGTTTTCTCGATGTCATTAATTTGCATTAAAACTGCAATGCTGTGGTCAAAGTTTCATCTTTAAATAATTGCTAGATTTCACCTACAAATCATTCTTAGTTATGTCACTAGCAACACAGTATAAAAATCCCAGTATTTCATACGCCACAGAGATATTAACGCGTTTGATCCAAGCCCCTTCGATTACGCCGTGTGATGCTGGCACTATCGCTTTCATGGCAGAGCAACTCGCCGCGCTGGGCTTTACTATTGAGCAGTTTGAGATGCGGGGAGTAAAAAACTTAATTGCAAGTTATCGTTTTTCTCAGGGACCAATTTTTGCTTTTTCTGGTCATGTGGATGTTGTGCCTGCAAATAATAAAGGCTGGATTGTGCCACCATTTAGTGCGCAAATCATTGATGGCGTGATGTATGGACGTGGCGCTGCAGATATGAAAGGTGGCATTGCGGCAATGCTTGCAGCAACCAAAACCTTACTAGAGTATCGTGAAAAATTACGAGGAAGTTTTTACTGGTTGCTCACTTCCGACGAGGAAGGGGAAGCGGAGTTTGGTTCTAAATTGATTGCGGAAAGATTAGCGGAAAATGGCATCGAGTTAGATGCTTGTTTGGTAGGGGAGCCGACTTCACACCAAGTGGTGGGAGATACGGTCAAAAATGGTCGTCGCGGAGCGATTTCTGGGCGTATTCAGGTTAAAGGGAGAGCTGGGCATGTGGCTTATCCAGAGCAAACGGTTAATGCAGCTCACATCGCAGGGCAGTTGGTTAGTCAACTCGCGCTTTTACCTTGGTGGAAAGATGAAGCGGGATCGCAAACCACGCAGCAAGTCACTGGGATCACAGTGCCAAATATCGTAGATAATTTGGTGCCAGCAGAGTGTGAAATCACCTTTAATATTCGTTACAGCCATGCTTATAAGAGCCAAGAAGTTGTGCAGTACATCCAGGAGTCACTGGCTAAATCCGGTGCCATGTTAGCGCTCAGTTGGGAGCGGCCTTGTGAGTCGTTTTATACCGGCGCGAAGCAAGAAAACTGTTTCTTAACGCAAGTAGAACAAGCAATCCAAGAAACAACGGGGCAATATCCGAGCTTAAGTACTGCAGGCGGCACCTCCGATGGTCGCTTCTTTGCGACTGGAAAAACGCAAGTGATCGAATGCGGGGTAAAGAATGATTCAATTCATCAAGTGAATGAACACCTATCCCTCAGTGATTTACATGCGATAGAAAAAATATATTTATCTGTTTTAAATAAGTTTTTTAAAAAAATTGAAAATTTTTAAAAGAATTTTCTTGAAAATAAATTTGCTGACCATAAATAGCTTTATGAGGACGCCGATAGGGCCTCGTAAATTGAATAACTATTTGTTTTAAAAGTGCTTATTGGTTCTTTTTGAAGAGTAAGCACCCATGTATAGCTTTAAGAGGATACAAAATTATGCGTACAGTAGATTTGTCACCATTATACCGTTCATTTATCGGTTTTGATCATTTAGCTTCCATGATGGATGCTGCCGCAAGAACAGATAAACAACCGAGCTATCCACCATACAACATCGAAGCGTTAGGTAAAGACAAGTACCAAATTACTATGGCTGTTGCGGGATTTACTGAGCAAGAGCTAACACTGGAATCAGAAAACAATACCTTGACCGTAAAGGGACAAAAGCAAGCGACTGAAGAAGCCAGCGAGCGTAAATTTATTCATCAAGGGATCGCCGAACGCGGATTCGAGCGCAAATTTCAGCTTGGTGATCACGTCAAAGTATTAGGCGCAGACTTAGCGCACGGCTTACTGGTTATTGACCTTGAGCGCGAGATCCCAGAAGCACTGAAGCCAAGAAAAATAGAAATTGGTTCAGGCAACTTGCTTGAAAGTAAGTAATATCGATCTAGTTTATTGATTTCCAACTCGCCGCCGCAAGGCGGCTTTTTTTTGCCTACTCGCTGATTTTACACTGCATGTTTTGTATTTCATCCACTTACATTAAGAGGGCTAAGCTGGGTTATTGGCAGTGAATTTAGTACTGTTTAGGTTATCTGTGTAGTGTTTTTAGCTAGTTACTTGTATGGTAGAAGAAAATATTGCGTTGAGATGAAGAATGGAACTAAAAGATAAGCTGATATTGTTGTTGAAATCAGGTGGGTTATCCTTACTCATTGCGGGTGGGTTTTATACTTTGTTGTTTCACATGTCTGCACAATTTTATCACCAAGTGCAATTTTCGCCCTTTTCGCAAGATACTGGCCTAAACGCTATGCTGATTTATGGCTTCTTGGTTTTTCTATTTAGTGCCATTTTTAGCTATTTCTTTTTGAAAATGCATGCTGCCCGTCATGATATGCATGTCGATGGCCTAGTTCTCAGCATCAAATATACACACTTAGTGCTTTGGGGAGGTGTTGTCAGCACTGCGATTTATATCTTATTACACATGAATCAACATGTTGTAGTGTTAAAGCAAGCCAAAGACAGCCAAACTTCAGTTCAGCAACTTGAAGCGTTGGTTTCTTATTTTCCTGAAAGTGGTGATGTGATAGATCTTGCGGTTGCACAAAATCCCGCGACGGCACCAAACACGCTAACTTATTTGAGTCTAAAACGAGACTTTGCTACGCACTTAGCACTTGCCACAAATCCAAGTACCCCCAAAAAAGTGCTAGAAGAAATTATTAGCTATTATCATGGAGGACAACAAGATGTAGTTCTCAATGCGGTGATGAAAAACCCTAATGTGGCGAGTGGCAACATTCAGCTTCAAGTACGTTAATTGTTTTGTTCGTTGACTGAGCGTAGGGGAGACACGAGAGAAGGTTCAGTCTAACTTTATTTGCTATCACGTTCACTCAATTCAAAACGCAATTTACTTTGCATGTCTTTAAGCGCCGTGATTTTATCTCTTGCCTCTTGTAACTGCTGCTGTGGTAATCCCTCTTTAATCCCACGCGCTAGTAGTACTTCTATTTGCGCTACTTTGACATCGACGGCCGCAATATACTGTTGCTTTAACTTGGCGTCTTTTTGATCCAAATACGTTTGGTAGGCATCAGTATCCGACAAGTCGCCCTGAAAATTATCCTTTTGCTTTTCGACTCGGCTTATTGGCGGCACATATTCGGGATCCGTGATCGACTTAACAGCTTTGCGTGAGGTCTCGACATTTGAGTTCATCGGAGCATAAGTATTGATTAACATTTCAGTTCTTTTCTCCTGCTCGGGCTTTGTCTGCGAGGGGGGATTATATGTAGGGTTTTGCCAACCTATGCTGGCAAAACGCAGTGTGAATACAGCGATCACTGTCCCAAGGAATATGACAATCAATGCTTGCCAATACTTCATATTACCGCTCCGCTGTTTGCCGCTTTCCAAGCCATATAATTTTGCTCGAACTTGTGCTGAGCAAACTCTTGGGTTAGTGCTCGCAGTGCTTGGTAGCGTACTGTTTCACTTTTCACATCGTAGTAATCATATACCGGTGACTGACTATACAATACCAGCCATTCGCCACTTGGCGTGCGAATACTAGGTGTTATCTTGCCTTGTTGATTACTAAACGCCAGCTGTGTTTCCCATTTCGGTGTGCTTTGGCGCGTCAGCGGAGTGAGTTGGGCTTGCCATATTAATATCGGGGTATATTTAGCGACGGCTTGTTGCCACGAGTGTGCATTTGCATATTCGTTAAATTGCTGTGCGGCTTTTTGTTCGGGAAATTTCGCTGCGCTCGCACTGACTTGCTTGATATATTTAAACCTTTTCTTATGACGCTCATAATACTTCGCGATAGCACTTTCTGGAATTTCACTTCTCAGGGTATCAACATACTGGCTCGTTGCACCATGCATCTCTTCCTTAACACCAAGAAATGCCAACATGCTCGGCCTCAATAGTTCTGCGGTTACCACTTGTCGTAACTGTTCTATTGTCAGGCCTTGCTTAGCAACATAAGGTTTTGCGGCGGTAAATAGCGCCTGTTGATTGAGGTGTTGATTGACAATAGCTTGCAGTAACGCGAGTTCTCCCTGGTGAAGTTTAAAGCGGTTTTGCATCGATTGACTGTCTAATACTTGAGCAAGTGTTAGTGACGCTGATTTTGTTAGCTGCTGCTGTTGCCATTTGAGTAATTGCTCAGCAGTATATTGCCCGTCAGTGGGGTACTGGCCCAGTAAAGACAGCATTTTATCCTTATCAAATACCAAGGGGTAGTGTTTTTTTTCAAGCTGAGAAAGTGCTGGGAACCAATGCAAGAGTGAGCTTGCGAGAAACTTATCGACGTGATATTCGGTGCTGAAACCAACGTTAGACTGGCGCTCCAAAATACTTGGGTTAAGTTGCCTCGCTTGGAATAGTAAAAATTGGTTTTCAAGCAATTGCGCCGCGGTTTGCTTTTTAGATAGCTTTCGACCTTGCTCAAGATAGAGTTGGTGAACCAAAGGCGTCAGGGCTTTAGGTATACTCGGTGAGGCAAAGCTTGGTAAGCAAAAACTACTTACCAAGAGAAGTAAAACAAATCGCATTATCTCACGTCCATCGCGTGATTAAGTAAGTGAACCACCATAGCTATCGCATGTGGGATCACTTGTTTTCCTGTGTTTACGCGGTCGTAATGATCCTCAGAATTCAATACGATACCACCTTGCGAATAGGAGAAAGCGCCACCTTGGGTTAGTAGTGGGCGGATGTCTGTTGAGTTAGTATCAACTGCACTAAAACTATTCATTGCTTGCTTGACCAAAGTAAAGTCATTTAATGATTCTTGATCATAATAGTCTTTTACCCAGGACTCCCAGCCAGCATGATTCAGAGCTGATGTTGTCCAAGTATGGTGTGGTTGCAGTAAATCTGTGGTGTGAAATACAAAACCGAGTACTTGTGGGTTCCCGCTTTGCACATAACTTTGGTACCAATACTGACCTAAGTTGTCAATCGGTTGAAAAGGCATTTCCTCAAAGTCATCATACATGCTGTACGTTGAGTGGCTGTCAATACGATAGTGCTTTTCTGTTATCCCATAACTATCGTATTCAGTGTCATCAGCACTAAACCATCCGGTTTCGCCGCCATGACCATCGTCTAAATAATCGCCTTTTAGCCAGGTCGCCGCCATCGTATCAACGGAGCCCCACACGGTTAACTTTTGATAGTTATAACCACCGAAGTCATTGCCGTGAGTATCAGCTCCTTGAGTATGGTTTTGGAAGTGCCAGTAACTGGTATATTTCACGATGCTTTCAGCAGCACCCCAAAGAGGTGCCTGTACACAGTCACCCGTAATGGCACCACAAAAAAACGTATCTTCAAAGTCATCGACATCATAAGCTGCCTGACCTAGTACATTGGCGAGCTGGGATACGGACATGCCGTTAGCTTGAGCATAGGCTTGTAGTTTCGCATACTGTGTTGTTGTCGGGTTTTGCGCCATGTAGTCCACCGCGTCGATTACGATACGCTTATGTGTTTCTTGACTAAATGCGTGGCTTTGACCTGCTGCGGCTACTAGCGCCAAAGGGAGTAAATATTTTTGCATGAATTGCCTCTATTGATTTTAATTTATGTGAACGCGAATTTCTCTGCTTAAAGCAAAGTGCGCTATTTAAAATAATTTATGTGAAATATTTATTAAAATAAAGTTAAATTATGTTTGGGTTAAAAATTGGAGAAGATGCTTGTTGGTCACAAATGGGTCAGGTATGATCTCGGGGAGAATTTAGGCACACCTGCGCTAAACGAATGGAACTATGAAAAAACTACTTATAATAATCAGTTTATTGTTACCGTTTTATGGAATTTGCGAAGAACACAGTGACGAACTTGACGACGAGTTTGCTTGGCAGCTGAGTGTTGGTGCCTTTTATGTTGACATGACAATGCCAGCTTTGATTGGGACGGATTCGACATTCAAACATGGTACTTTTCTAGTTGATGCAAAAATAGAATATAAAAGTTTTTACTTGAATACCCACTCAGGAGATTTCTTTGGTGGCTCGGATGTTGGCTACCAAATTATCAATAATGGTGAATGGGGAATTGATGCCATTTATGGCAGTTATATGTTGCCTTTTTCTGAACGTGGTTACTACGATACCGACGATGTGGTACCTGAGCTAAGGGGCATACGTAAACGCGATCAAGATAATTCTTTAGGCTTTTCCTATTATCGCCATGTCGGTGAATTTCTTGCCGTTGCTGAAATAGTCTACGATGTTTTTGGTGACACAAACGGTTGGGTTTTTCACCTCGAAGCGACACGCAACTTTGAATTAAGGAACTGGGATTTATGGCTTAACTTTGGCGCTAACTATTATTCTAGTAATTTTCATAATTACTTCTATGGTGTTTCAGAGGATGAAGCCAATGGCTACTTGACTCCCTATAAACCCGGTGCTTCGGCCTCGGCGTTCGTACAAATGCAGCTAAATTATCCCATTGCAGAAGATTGGGTGTTTAGTGCAGGCGCATCGTGGTTAGTTGGTTCTCAAGATACCTTAGATAGCCCCTTAGTTCGCTCTCGCCACGCCAGAGTATTCTTTACTGGGGTGAAATATGTATTCTAAATTAATCACATGGACAGTGTTGTTTCTTGGGGTTTTGTTGAGCCACCAGCTCCGCGCCGAAGAAACTAACTCAGTGGGAATACTGCATGCTGTACCGAGCAAGTGTGTTGCCCTGAACCAGGGGAGGACTTGCTATGCGGACGTCAAAGTAACGGTAAATGCACCGACGGAGGGAGACTATTGCATTCGAGAAAGCTTGTCGAAAAAGATCCTCCAGTGTTGGGCAAAAGCGGATACATTTAAATATGAGTTAGACTTTAGCTCTGATGAAAGTTTAAGTTATGAACTTATTTCAAAGCAGTCTCGAGATGTACTAGCAGTGACCACGATTGAGGTGAATTGGGTTCACAAAGTAAAAACCAAAAAAAGGCGTTGGCGCCTCTTTTAATGTTTAGGCTACGTGCAAGCGTAGCCTAAAGTTGCTCAATGTTATCTAAGCACCATTGAGCTCTGGTGAGCACTTCCTGCCGTGTTTTCTCATCTTGTTTTTGCCAATTTCGATAGATCATGCCAATACGGTGGTTATTGGCAAACTTATCCTCATGGCGATGCATAAAATGCCAATAAAGGCTGTTAAGCGGGCAAGCATCGTCCCCCGATTTTTGTTTGACGTTGTAGTGGCAATGCTGACAATAATCACTCATCTTTTGCATGTAGTTACCACTTGCAGCATAAGGTTTGGTTGCTACTATGCCGTGATCAGCAAATTGTGTCATACCTCTCGTGTTCGGCATTTCTACCCATTCAATGGCGTCGATGTATATACCCAAATACCATTCATCCACTTGATCAGGGTGAATTCCTGTCAACAGGCAAAAGTTTCCTGTGACCATTAACCTTTGAATATGATGGGCGTAGGCATAATCTAGGCTTTGAGTGATGGCTTCACTTAGGCAACGCATCTTCGTTTTTCCGTGCCAAAAGTAACTTGGCAAGTTGCGCTGAGCGAGCAAGTAATTTTTATGGCGGTAGTCAGGCATATTGAGCCAGTAAACGGCTCGAATATATTCTCGCCAGCCCAATATTTGCCGAACAAACCCCTCAACCTGGGCGATATCAATTTGTGAGTTGTCTTCGTAAGCTGCGATCGCGCTATCAATAACATGTTTAGGGTGAAGCATCTTTGTGTTGAGCGCAAAAGAGAGCCGTGAGTGATATAGCGACCATTTATCGTCACTTTTACAGGTCATTGAATCTTGAAATTGACCGAATGAAGGCAGTAGGTGCTCACAAAAATAGCATAAAAGTTCTTCGGCTTGAGCGCGTGTAGTCGGCCAAAGCAGTTCATTTTCAGTGTTACCAATAGTCTTCACTTTATGGCGTTCAATCCGCTTTAAAATATCACTAACATCGTTGGCAAAACAAAGTGGTTGTGGAATAGCGTCGATATCTTTTGGCTTTAGCTTGTTACGGTTTTGGCCGTCGAAGTTCCATTGTTTGCCAACGGGTTCTCCATCTTCTATCAATATATTAAAGCGGCGCCTGAGTTTGCGATAGAAAAACTCCATTGTGGTGTGTTTGCCTGGGGTTAAATAGTCATCCAGCTCTTCATATGGAACTAGAAAATGCTCAGTATCAAAGTAGCGAACTTGTAAATGATCTAATCTCAACTCCGTCATTTGCTTGAGTAAGCGGTATTCATCAGGCCGTTGATAGTCAAAACTAGAGACCTGATATTCATCACATAAATGCGCAATTAAAGCGGGGAGATCCGAATACTTCTGAGTTTCATCGAGGGTGAGGTGTAGCACATGGAATCCTGCTTTATCCAGCGCGATAGCAAAATTCTCCATGGCTTTGAAGAATGCGCATACCTTTTGTATGTGATGTTTGGTGTAGTCGGTCTCTTGCTTGAGCTCTGCTATCAAATAAAGATACTCGGCTTTCTCGTCAGAAAACCAACTGTGTTTGGCGTTGAGTTGGTCGCCAAGAATCAATCTGAGGCCTTTATATTGGGATTTTTGTTGTGCCATTAGTTATCCTCCAAAGGCCAACCAACATGATCTTGGCTGTCGAGTTGTGAAGATGCTTCCCCTTGCCATAATTTTATATATTCGCCGTCAGGATCAAATAGCTCTTGTTGTTTTGCGATATTAAAATGACGACCACCTCGAGGATCAGCCCCTACTCCCGCGATATACTGCCAATTTCCCCAATTTGCCGCGACGTCATAATCGATAAGATGTTGCTCAAAAAAAGCAGCACCATAGCGCCAGTCTAATTGTAGCTCATTTATAAAGTAGCTCGCAGCGATTTGTCTCGCTCTGTTGGAAATCCAGCCGGTTTTAGTTAATTCGTGCATAATGGCATTGACTAGCGCGCAGGGCGTTTCACCTTGGCACCACTTTAAAAAGCGCTCTGGATAGAAACTGGTTTTTGGTGTTTTGGCTTTGACGCCTGAAAAGTAAAATAGCTTCTGTTGATGTTTGAATGCATACCAATGAAAGTACTCACGCCACAGAAGCTCAAACCAAATCCAGTAGGTTGATTCATTTGCGCCTCTTTGCTGCTCAAATTGAGTAAGTGCTTGCTTGATCTGTTTAGGGCTGATAGCGCCAGAGGCGAGTATTGGGCTAAAGCGAGTGGAAAAATGCTCACCGAGCAAAGCGTTTCTGGTTTCTTTGTATGTGAGAGCCGCATCCGTTTGAAAATATTGTTGTAGCTGCTGCTGAGCTTGCGCTTCACCGACGGCTACTTTGATACTGTATAAAGAGTTTGCTTTAAATTCAGCTAAATCTGAAACTCGCTTCGGTCTTGGGGGCAGCTTAGCGGTTGCAATAGGTGAATTAGGTTCAATGTCCTCTACAGCTTTTCTAAATGGTGTAAAGCTAGGTGGCAATTCACTGACGCTGATTGGTAGTGAGTCTGGCTCAAAAAGGGTGTTAGAATAGGCGCTAATGTATTGAATATGCGGAAACTTGTCTTGTAACTTTAACCAAAGCTTTTGTTCATCGAATCCTGGATGAGCTGCGCGGCCAATATGAGTTATCTGCTGTGTATGAATAATCTCGGTCAGTGCTTTGAGGTGAGTTGTGTCACGTAGCATATACAGCTTCTGTTGTTGTGACGTTAGTGATTGATGCAAGGCGTTGAGCGTCTGATTGCGATAACATTCGACAGCAAAAGAAGTTGAGCACTGCGCTTTGCGAGCCGTCCATAGGTTCGCAGTGGGTAGATAAATACAGATAAGTGTGTCGACTAAAGACGTCAGCTTTGTAAGTGCGGGATTATCACTAAGGCGACAGTCGTTTTCAAATAAATAGAGTCCTACTTTCACGTGTATTCTTAACAGTCATGAACGAATAAGACTCTATACGTAACAATCAGCTAAATTGCTCAGTTAGTTTGGCAAGATTCAATAAGTGTCCGCAAGTGAGCACCAACGTCTTGTGTTTTGGTTTGGCTTTGTTCAAGTAAGTTGCTCGCTTGCTGTTTTAGCTCAGCCAAATCGTACTGTTCAAGCAAAGTTCTTAAGTATCTAACGGTATCAGCACCTTGCTGAAGTAAATCAGGAAATTGTTCGATGGAAATTTCCTGCTGACTGAGGCGAGAAATAGAGTTGAGTAGGTCGCTTAGATTTGCACTGTCTTGCAATGCGCCTTCAACCGCAATAAGCGCGCCCATCGGATCGGCATCTAGATTATTTGCAACGCAAGCTGCAACACTACCAGCCTCTGCTGATGCCTGCACTGACTCAATTCCTTTATCACGGATCTGCTCAACCACTTGTTGTAGCTCTTGGTGTTCAGATAAATATTGTGCCTCGATTTGGGCTTTAGAGTCTTCCAGCATATCGCATGCGGTAAGTGAAACGACCATAGTAGACGCAAAGGCAATCGCTCTTAGCATTTTATCACTTCCTATATAAAGATTTTGTGAAAGTCTAAATAGCTAAGCGCCAGAAGTCACGCAGAGTTTAATTTTGAAAGCTCAACGTGACTTTGGTTTAGAGTGATGTTTAGTGGCTGGAGCTGTTTCTTTGTTCAGTAGCTCAAGTTAGTTTGCTTGTTGCTGCGCTCTTTTGAACTCCTCTAGACCAACAATATTCGTTTTCTTGAATAACTCAAAGCGCAGCATATTTTCGATGAGTAACAGTGCCTTGTTCCAAGCATTTTTTGCTGCAGTGGTAAAATGCCTGCCAAGATGACTTTTTAGCGTTGCCGTAAAAGTAAATAACAAGACACTGATATCTTTTTCTGACGTCCCCATAAACAACAGCGTACCGCGTTGCTTTTGCAGGTAATGTAACAGGTTTGACTGTTGTGGAATTCTCATCACACAATTTTGTACAAAATCAAATATTTGATGCTCCCAGATTATGAGTTGTCCCACATTTGTTGGAATTTGCATGCGCAAATCGTAATGTTGAATTTGGTTGTACCAAGAAGTACAAAAGCCATGAAAATTCGGACGAATACTCGCAAGCGTTTGAGTTAAAAGTTGATATTGATAGGGAGTAATGCTCATAGACGCCTCTTCAAACTGATGAAGAGCGGATCCTTTGCTCAAAAACAAATAGCCTAAGTTAGAGTATAGCTGTTTTTTTTAAATGCGAGACTTTTTAATATTTTTTTGTAGGATTTTTCTTACATTGCAATAATTAATTGAATTTCAATATGCTGAATCTAGCTATAGTAGGCCGATATTGAGCGACGGCCCACATTTATTTAAAAATATTAGTGCTCAATTGGAGAAAGTAACTGTGGATCTGTCACAAGTTTACGAATGCCATGCGCATGGTCCTCTTCAAACGCATTGTCTTTACACCAACGCGCGAGACTATCTATATCAACTTTGGCACAGCTTGGGCGTACACTCCAGCTTACTTGCAGGGGGGAGCACTGTTGATTGTTATAACTAGGTCCTGTGGTCGAACCTAAAAACTCGACAGGTGTGCCTGTATTGCTTGGTAGAGCACCGGCTTGATGATAGCCGCCAACTTGGCCTTGATAATCAAGCTCAGTGAAGTCTTGCGCATTCTTATCATTTACCACTAAAAACACTTGAGTTTCGACGCGTAGATCGGGGTTGGCGCAGCTGTCACTTAAACAAGCGCCAAGTGTTGGCCCTGGTTTTACATTACAAGAGCTATGAACCCAGTGTACTTCAATTGTATCGCCGGGCTTTACGTTGTTACATACTTTCTCTTCTACAGGAGCTAGTTCCGCTGGGGTGAGGCTTGCAGTTGCATTACATTGGAATCCGCCATATTTCGGATCATTGGAAACGACAGAGAAGTCTTTGGCTTTATGTTCTGCATTTTTATGAAAATGGATGTTACATAGATTGAGTTTTTCTTTTGGGGGGGCCATAGCAAAAACCCGTTTGTTGTGACCCTGCAAACTATCAATATCTCTCGGTGTTTGTGGCCCTGCTGATTCACATTGCGCTGCAAACGCTTCGAAGCTAAATATAGACAGCGCTGTCAATTTGCTTGATTTTATAACCGTTCTCATTTGGTCTTCCTTAATTTGGTGATTTTATTGTCCCCAATTATGGATCAAATATTTCTTTTTTGTTACAAAAAATAGAAGGGAACTAAACTGGACCGATGAGTCGGGCGTCACGGTATTGTATGTGAAAAGTAAAATACCTGATTACATCTCAGCAACGAGCTGAAACGTCAGAAGATAGTTCTAAATCAAGGTTGCTATCTAGGCATACTGTCTTTATAATACGCAGCATATTTAGTCAGTCGGACTGAAACTTTCGTTTTTCAGTATAATTGGCTCTAAGCATGGGCAATATATCGCTCATTCAAATGGCATTTTTAAGATGTCACTTCTTTGAAAAGTAGAAG
>NZ_PNDS01000054.1 GCF_005886535.1 Pseudoalteromonas sp. S2755 | reverse complement strand
ACAAAGTGTGATCCCGCCGTGCAGTCCAAATGGATATCTGTACGTGTTAACTTACACATTGAAAGAACCATAGAGTTTCTAGAGCAAGACATCATTGGTGTACCATTAAGCGACTTTGATGGTGGTGAAGCATGGGAAGAGGAAGGCGAGTGGTAACATCTCTAATGATATAATAGCTTACAATACCTTTACAACGACCTTAATAGTAAAGGTATTTTTAGTTAAACTGTATTTGCTCGTACCTGGCTCTACAGTTTAGATAAAGAGATTTTGACGTCACTCACGAGTATCAGAATGAATTTATACCGTTAGTCAGAAATTATCACCTTTACCTTCATGGTTATATTAATCTTTACGCTCGCAATTTCCGGTGACTTAAGTGCTAACCTTAAAAGCATTACAATGATACCGGGTTTAATTTTTGTACATCAATATTATTTTGGAAAAAATGAACTTACATTTAAAAGAAATTTTTAAAGAATTTGAAAAAGAAGAAATAGACAAATCAATTGGTTTTATTTGCAAGAAATGTAATTCCACTGCATTCTACTTTAAAACAAGGAATAAGGATTATAAAGATGCAGAACAAAACTGTGTGATATGTTCAAAAAAAAGCACCAAAGGACTTATTTTAGAAGGTTTTATTTATACATTAAATAGAAAAATACCGAACCACTATAAATTAGTTGATAAAAACACATCTAATTCAATTCCCCTTGAAGATGTAGTATCTAGATTTACATATAACAATAAGGGATTTAAAACTAAAATTTCAAATTTGCTATGTAATGAAACACCAGAATTCTTTAAAGCTGAAGGGCGATATAAAGAGACTGTTGATGATAAAACCATTGAAAAATATAAAGAAGAATCCAAAACTGAGTGGCATGAAATATCAAATGATGTAAAACATAACCGTCGATTTACTAACAAAAAAGCAATTCAATTTTATGAAGGGTTAATTAATGATTGCTTTTTAATGATTGATAAAAATGATGAAAAAGATAAAAATTTCAACTCTGCCCTAACAAAAATTGATAAAGGAGTAAGTTTCTTTAGGGGGAGAATAGTAAAAGATGATACTCAAAAAGATATCTTTAGAAAAAATCCTAAAAAAGAGCTAGGAGCACCTCCAGAACTCTTATCCGCAAGTAACCGAATGAGCCCTTCAGGAATATCTTTTTTGTATACCGCTGGAGATTATGAAACTGCTATTGCGGAATTACGTCCTTATGTCGGTGATACCATTGCAATTGGAGAGTTTGTATCTACTAAACAATTGAACTTTTTTGATTTCACGCTGTTAGAAACAATTGAAATAAGAAAGTTTAATATTCTTGAAAACCCCCAAGGTGGCAATGATATAAGGAGGAGGTTTTTATTAAATGAATTACATAAGTTTGTTTCTAAGCCAGTTAGGCCCACAGATGTTACGTATATAGATCTTCAAATTTTATCTGAAACCATCCGTAATTATAAAGAAGGCATGTTTGATGGAATTATATTCAAGTCATCTCAACGCAAAGGAGGTCTTAATTATGTTATATTCGGTGATTATGATGAAAAAGAAAACGCTAAAGATTATTATGTTTCATTAGATAGCGATTCCAATGTAAACTTTTATAAAATTAGAGAGATTTCAACAAAAACTGAAAAAATTAATAATAAATAAGCTATTTCACGTTATATAGAAAGCTAACAAGAAGGTTAAAAGTGGCTCGGCTATCTCAGCATTCTTACTATGAATTGAGTTTCGTGATTAGGTTCCATGCGTTGCATGTCTTCACACCTCAATTAGTCGTTTCTATTGTCTTCAAGTGCATCGATATGAATGTTAGATTTGATTAAGTGCTATTAGTCAAATCTAACAGGTCAACTATGGCTTATTCAGATTAACAAGCCTTACTCTTTTTCACTCTAGGTATCACAAAAACAGGCTTTTCAGAGATCATTCCAAACTGCTTCATGGTTTTTGTTACATCAACTGCACCAGCCTCTACCAATTGCTCGTCATTAGGTAAGTCCCACCGATCAATAGCATCATCTGTACATTCTAAAGTTTCACTAGCAATTAACTTATTTGGACTCAACATATCTAAGTCGTCAATTGAAGTAAAATCACCACGGGCAGAAACAAAGTTATCATGCGTAACTTTGTATTTAGACTTCAAATATTCAAGCACAACTGAGCGCCAAAAAGTAATTGGTAACTTGCTATACTTTCCATACAGTTCTTGAAGGGTGTCAGCATGAGAACATGCAATCCCCCTATTTCTTAAAGCTCTTACTAATTCGCGCTTATCAACAAACGATAAGAATCGGCTTGCAGTGTTAATACGGTCAATTTTACCTCGCCTTCTAATTTTTATCTTAGGTGTGCAAGCATCAGCAAAATTAAGTTCAACAACTTCCACTCTGGGTGGCAATATTTGCTTTGCTTTTTCGGTAAACTTAGGAGAGCAAATCAAAGTCACTTTATCAAAAAAAGTCAGATACGTTTGTATCTGCCCTTCCAGTCTAGTCAAACTATCGGCATCACTTTTTATTTCAAACGCTTGTAATTTACCATTAGCAACTACTAAATCAGCTCTGCGACTAAAATCATCAACTGGTAACTCATTTATCAACACAGCATCTTTGCAAAGCTCTCCTCTTGCAATTAACCAGTCAATTGCAGCCGCTTTAAATTCAGACTCTTTAAACATTATTAATCCATTATCGGCATGCTAAGTACAAAATTAGTACAGTTAAAATATATAACAATAAGTGATAACTTGCGCATTCTATCTATTTCAATAGTAGTTTTGCAACTATCCAACCAAATCCCTAAACTCAACTTTAAACACTCCCTCAATTAGCCCAACCACGTCCACAAACTTAGGTTGGATCTCATTGTTCTCCCATCTTTGATACGTTCGCTCAGACACACCATAAGCAATAGCAGCATCCACTTGCTTTAAACCAGACTGCTTACGCGCACATTTAAGAATGTTACCGGCTTCAATCATTAGCGTTGGCTCTTAATCCAGTCAGACACACTAAGCACCCCAGCATTCTTAGCCCACTCAGCCATAACACGATTACCAGCTGCAGCTGCTCGGTTTTTATCACGCAAACTTGGTTCACCGCCAACCTCAGCAAGTACACGTGCTTTTTCAGCATTAGCTTGAGCCGCAGCAGCGTTGTATTTCGCACCTAAAATTGTCTTAAGTGCATTTTTAAAAGTGATTTGGTCAAAACGATAATTACCCATAACGGCCTCACAGCAAAACATTTTGCTTCTCAAGCAACGAAACCAACTCAATCCGTAAACGCCCTGCTCGCCACTCACCAATTAAGTCGTTTTGATGCCGCTCTGGTAACGCCTTAAATGGCATTCCTGCCTGCAAAGCCAAGCTCACATCCTTGCGACTCGAGTGATTAGTAATTTGGCCCGACAGCTCAAAGTCAGATGAACGACGCTGATTCGCCCGCAAACGCCCTAAACCCCGAGCCTTAATCTCGTCACTCAGCCAATCAAATTCAAACCCACGCCAATTTCGTACTACGCACTCGCCCAAACAGTCATCAACGCTCACCCCTTTGTTAAACGCAATCGTCAATTGAGGCGCCAGCCTGTTGATCACAGTTTGAGTTACATCCGCCTTCATCCGCTTTCGCATTGCCAGCCAATCGTTCAATGTTTGGTTCGAGGGCATTTCAGGCCAAACAGAAAAATCCAAATTTTTTGATTTATTTTTTATTGGTTCTTTGACTGGATCTAAAGAGTGACTGGTTCTGGGTGACACAATGTCACTAGGGGGTGGTGTCACGGTGTCACTAGGGGGGTGACTTTCTGACACTACCCCTAGTGACAATTTGTCACTAGGGGTAGTTGGCTGGATCATACTACTTAATAGCATTTCTCTTTCCAAAAAGTACACATTAGACCTATTTCCCTTTATCCCACCTTTTCGCACTTCTTTTCTAATGAGCCCATCTTCTACTAACTTATCAATGTGGCGCATAGCAGAACGTTTAGACATCTCACATTGATCAGCAATATGCTGATAAGACGGCCAACACTCTCCTTTATCACAGGCATTATCAGCAAGCTTAATCAACACTAACTTTCTTGCATGGCTTCCAACGTGAGTTTTCATTGCCAGAACCATAAGCTCCATGCTCATCACGCCACTCCTGTTGCTAAATCAACCAAACATGTCATACTAACCTCCGTCATACTTAAACCCGCAAATCCGGCTCGCCAAAGTTCAGATTGCGGGTTTTTGTTTGTCGGCCTACCCCTTTGGGGTAGGCTTTTCTTCTTTACTTACAGGCGGTGTCGCCTGCGGCTTGTTTTTACCCGGCATATGCCCTGGGTAACGCTCATATAAATTTTCAAACATCGCTTTCTCCTCAATCGAAAATATTGACTACTATTAAAACTCCGCAACACGGAGGAATACTCATGCCACAATTTGACGAACTATTTAAAAAACATGCAAAACCACTTTCAAAACTTCTCGTTGATAAATTTCCTAACGGTATACACCCAAGTTACGAAAACGTGCACCAAACTGAACCAAGCCAACAAATCGAAGACCACGAAAGAAACACTCTTAAAGAAGTAGTAAACTTTTTCTTTGAAGAGAGCTTTGTTCGTCAAAGCAAAGTAGACAGCGCCTGCATTGTGCTTACCGAAGCTGGCCTACAGAGACTAGGGTATAATTTAAAATTCAAACGAGACGCTCAGCCTGTAAACCTAAATCTCTAAACACCCACAATGCCCAAACGCTTCAAATGCGCTGCACGTTTACTTTCAAGCAGCGCAATTTGCGTACCCATCAACTTTAATTGCGCCTCGTCCTCAAATGGAATTTGGCCCTTAACTCTCACTGTTTCCCAAGCAACCCACCGGATGCTTTTATCCGGCATATCCACTTTCACCAACTCCGTTTCATGGTTTAAAGAGCTAAAATCCACACAGACCAATGGCGCCGTCACCGTTTCGCCCTCATCTGTAACAGCCGTAACCGTAAAATTATTAGGGTGCATACCCCTTCCTCCTATATGTATCAATTACTTAATCCATTGGTACAGTTACACATTGCCCCTTACTCACTTCCACCATCTGCATTGCATCTCTAATGCAATCGTGTAAAGAGTGATGAGGCACCAACCAACTAGGCTGCTCCCAATTTTCTAGGTAGCCCTTAGTGCCACCACTGAGCGCATCAATAAACGTTCTAACGTCGCGAACCTGGTTATACTTCCATGGCGCTTTTAAACCCGCGCTTTTATATAAACTCGCAAGAATAGGCGGATCAAAATCAGTACCACGGCAAAACACTTGGGCGTCTCCAATAAATGCCGTAAGTAAAGCCAGCGCATCTGCAAGTAACATAGTGCTACCACTTAAAACACTTTGTTTTGCTTGATTGCTCTGGCCATTCCACCAAGCAATAGTCCCGGCTGATGTCGTCCGCCCACTAAGCAGCTGCTCAGTCACATTTGGCATAACATGCAGAATGTTTTCACCAACCTCATTGAGCACACCGTCATTAACAGGCAGGCTCAAACCAGTATCCAAAGATACCCGCACAGCAGACACAGTTAACACCACCGCACTTGGCGATGTATCTAGTGTTTCGGTATCTATCACTACAATTTCTTTATTGCTAACAGCCACTTGCAACCCTCATCTCATTTAGTAAACCGGCTAACATGTGCATTTAAAAAACCCCTTACGTCTGCTAATCTGCAAGTGCGAACAAACAACATCAACAAACGAAAAGGACTAACCATGAACCACATGCAAAATATCCAAAAAGAAGACCATGAATATGCATTTACCGCATTTTCTACATTTATTCTCCACCATGCAGCAGAGCAGTTTCCTCTCGATGTATACATAAACAACAACTCTAAGTTTTGGACGGCATTCAGCAAATACTCATTTGATCATGCTGTCGATACTGCTATAAACGTGCTTGAGCCCACCCTTGAATGGCTTCATCAGGAAAACTACATTTGTCTTAAACATGCCTCTTTGGACTTCACTTCAATTCCAACAGTCTTATTAAACTACTCAATAACCGAAAAAGGACTCGATGCAATTAATCACAAATTCATGCTATCTCCATCAAACGCACAGCACGTGCTTAGGCAAGATAACGACGAAGTGTTCCTCATTAATAAGGAACAAGAATCATTCAAAGCACCTAACTTTGCATCAAAACTATTTAGTCGCGACAGCTAGTTGGCTCAATAGTGCGCTCAACATTGCCAAGCAATTCAGCTTGGCTTTTGCACAGTGCCGCTTTTGCCTCAAAGCTCTGCAGCGCATTTTTAATCTCTTGTCTTTTCTTAAAAATAAAGTCGAGTTCATATTGCATTAAAGCCGTTGTTACTTGTTGACCATCACTTATATAAGTGATTGTTCCAACGCTATTTGCTCCACTATCTTTTAAATTAAGTTGGTCAATCACATGGCTTGCAAAATCTGTCATCACTCCTCCAATTTCATTAACTTAACCGTTTACAAAAATCCGAATCTCTCTGCTATGCTTAATACGTAAAGGACATCAACAAAAAGGAATTGTTTAATGACTCAATACTCACACCCTAATCGTACAAACTCCCAACCAAACCCCAATTCACTTAAAGCTCGTGCCGCCGCTGAGTTCAGCCTTTATATGTTCGGCAAAAAACTAGTAGAACAGGACGACTACGCTAGCTATCGCCTTGACGGATGGTTTGAAGCCATCCAGCACTACATCGTGCAAAAACATAAGCTTCCTCAAGCTCAAGTCGCTTCGATGAAAACAGAAGCACTGCTCGATATACTTGGGGCCGAAATCACCGAATAACGGAATTACATGCTTCTATGTGGGTTTTATATAGGTAATCAGCCTGTAGGATGATTACAACCCTCTGCTACACCTAGCTCTTGAGCAATGCATTCAATAAAAGCCTTTTTTTCGCTAACGCTTGCTGAAGTGCTTACAGAGCAAACAGGTTGGAACAAACGCAATCCGCGTTTGTAGCATAAGGAGAACTGTGTGCTACGGTTTTGGAATTCGATATATGCATCATCAAGATCAACTTGAGTAACAGCCCCACTAGTTATGTTTGTAATTTCTAAACCTACATTTTCAGGTACACGTCTGTGACCATAAGCGTAACTCCTGACTGTGTGGACCGATTTACCTAACTTTATACTGAGCATCTCGTAATGCTTTTCGTCCACAATCCAATTAAGTAGTTTCATAAGCCCCCAATGATACAACAATGAAATACACATTATGTAACTTAAAATGTATATTATACACTAATTCTTGTAAGTCAACTTCCCAAGATCATTTATAAGATCACTTCATATCTACAAGATTGAATACACACGACTTTACATGTACTATTCTTTCACCCCTTTTGAACAAAAAGAGTTTTTATGAGCACGCCAAACTGGGTTTCTGTTGCCAATGAATTGATGAAAGAACAAAAGGTTTATCAAAAAGATTTGCTTGAAGTTTTTAACGTTAATAGTACTAGTGCTGTGAGTCACTACTTTAGTGGTAGGAATAGTATTTCATCTGAGCAACTATCAAAGTTAGCTAATAGATTAGGGGTGCCAGTAAGTAAGCTACTTAATGAAGAAGTTAGCTATGGTAAACTCCATGTGCAGACTTTAGTTGATACATTACAGACACTTGTTAGAATTGATAAACTACCCGACACCAAGATTGTGACTTTTTTTGAAACTTTAGAAAGCCTTGGGTTAGATAGAATCTCAGAGGTTTACGATGTGTTACTTGAGGCAAATCTTCAAAGGGATAAAGTGATCCAAGATGCATCTGATAGGTTAAAAGCGCAAAGTAACAGATAGCTTAACTGTTACTTTGCAATGGCGTTGTAAGTTTAACAGCTGTAGCCAACAGCAGTTCTTCTTTCTGTACCTTCGCTTGAAGTAAAGAACCATAAACTTCTACAAGACGCTCACCTGTTAACTGATTAAAAATAGAGAAAAACAGCTTCTTTTGTTCGTCGTCTATACCTGCAAATCTGGACAGAATAAGAAGTGACTCTTCCAAAATATCTGTGTCTAAAACAGAAGAAGTATCAGATAAATTAACGATAGTGAAATAATTTTCATCTACTCCCAAAAATATAGCTAATTTTCTTAATTGTTCGTCCGTTATACTGTATCTACCATTAAAGTAGTGACTAACACCACCTTGAGTTTTTACACCAAAAAGCGACACGAGATCCTTCTGTTTTACACCTTTAATTCGCATGAGCGCACTGGCTGCTCTGGCCCAATTAGCTTTCATTCAGAATTACTTCCTTTCTACTTATAGAGGGTAAAATCTAGGCAGAAATTACGAACCTCTCCGCTCAATTAGCTCATCTCGATGTCTCAATAAAATGGCCTGCTGAGCCAAGGTGCTATGTTGAACAAGCTTAGTTGTAATACCTAATGATTTGGTAGCCAAGTACACTTCGATATTAAGGACATTTGTGAAGTCAGGTTGTTGAGAGCTAATTTTTTGTTGTAAAACCAGTAAACGAAATTCGTTAACTGAAAGTAGTAATGTAAGTAATCCCATTAAAATCACTACAACACTAAACAGATCCATATAACCTCCCTTATACACTGTTAAGTGATATGCTTTCCACGGAATATACACAATGCAAATACAACTATCAACAAAAGGTTAACAATTTGGATTCCATAAACATACAAGTCTGCTATGAAACCGGTATTAAATAACAGTCTGTCGAAAAGTCTTCCCAACTGAATAAACGTTGCTACCAAAAAACACGCTGGTATCGCCACAGCCAGTTTATCCATTTTCAACTTGAAAATCCCATGGGCTTTTCTTACCGAAAAAATAAGAATGATGTTGATAAAACAAAAGGTTAAATACCATAAAGCAATACCTATCGTGTTACCTCCATTACTAGCAATCGAATAGAGATAAGGGGTCAAGGTGTGCATAACTAACGACGCAAATAGCGCGAAAGTTAATGTCAAACTAATGCTATCAATTCTTCGATAAAGTACTACATATAATCCCCAAAGGAATAGATAAGCCAAAATAACGTGCTTAGAAAGTTCATGCAATTCTAGCTGGAAAGACGAAAACATTTATTTATCCTTTTATGGCTATAGTGCTTTTTTTAGTAGCACCCTCTTCAGCAGCTTTATGCGCAGGTGGCTCTATTCCTCCACCATTTGTACCCCCAGTAACCTTTAAGGCCATATTAGTACTCAACTCCCTGGTCAGAGATTTATTTTTTAAACCGTAAAATTTCATGCATAACTCCAATGTAATTCACATCAAAACGCATACACAGTGCAATCAACAATGATTACAACGAGAAATAAAATAACCAAATAATTGACTAATTGCAATCACGATCGTAATCTTATTACAAGATAGATTACATTATGTATTCCAAATAACTAAAGCTAATGCTTTTAGCAACTAAGGATTGTACAGCATGGAAACAGAAATTAAACGCGCCATTTTACAATTGATAACATTAGGCATAACACCTCACCCGCGGGTGCATGTGTGCATTAACACGTATCCGACGATGCAAATGGTAGGGGTAATGGTGTATCTAGACCCAGACTTTTCTGGTGTAAGCAAGACCAAAACACTGCTCAACAAGAACATCCATATCGATAAAGCAGAAGCACTTAAAGAGCTAAATGAGGTTAACGAACAAATACAAATGTTGTGCGATCAATACTCCGAACAAGAGCAAATAGAAGCACAACCAACACCAACCTCAAGAACAGGATTTATATCTACGCTGCTGCACAGGTTAGCAGAGTAAAAAGCGGTAACTATTTCTCCATGTAGCACCAGAGACGTGCCCCCACAAGGGCACACCTCTTTTAACTTTTAAGGAACAATACAATGACGCAAGAAACACAAGAGTTTACTCCATCAATGAATAGCGCTGAAGTCTCAGCTCAACAGATGCTAACGAACGTACTGAGCGAGAGAATTCAGGCGGGAGCACTTGAAAAAGCAATCGCAACTCAAGTGGATAACCTAATTGAAGACACCGCTAAGGATGTATTTAGAAGCTACAGTGAGTTTGGTAAGGAGATAAAAAAGCAATTTACCAACGCTATTATGCCCTGTCTAAAAGATTTAGATGACTTACCGACTTACCACAATTTTGTAGCTAATCGACTAAAAGCAGCGGCTCAAAAGTTCTATGACGAACGCCTCTCTACTTTGTTAGAACAGGAACTAGCAGAAATAACAAGTGAGCTTCCTGAAACTGTGACTCTTTCATGGTTTTTGGAACGAGTAATAAAAAGTACTGACGAAGAGTACGAAGGCGAAATAACACTAATTATTGAAGAACCATCATGGTCATCAGGTAACTCATTTTCATCTCTCAAGGTGTACATCGATAAAGAAGCAGATAAATCTTCGTCTGAATGTGAATACGACCTGCACCTATCTAAATGCGAAGAAACCGGAAATTATGAAATTTTAGGCATACGTATTTCTGGGGATAATCCAAAAAATCAATTATCGATTGGACGCTTATATAACTTCGAAAAAGCGCTATTCAACGTCTATGCAATGAAAGGTCAAATAGTACTAGATAAAGGTATTTATGCTCACGACTATGAAACTTCTGGGTGTGATTGGTAAATAAAGCATGCACAAACATGGACATTATTACCGCCACCGCACTGCAATTGGCGTGGTACAAGGGCAAAGATAAGCCTGACGCCAGTGACAAACGAGAGGCTACGAGTTTAGTAGCCAAATGGAACAAGCAGCGAATAGCGCTTGGACTAAAACCTTGGTAGGAGAGCAACGATGACACCTAATATGATTAAAGAGATTATCAGCAACGCTGCACTGCGCGCAGGCCAGTTAGAAGAACACGATTATTTACCAAAAACAGAAATACAAGCAGCTCAATTTGTGCCACACAGCTGGGTGGTGAGCGCGATGTATGAGCTAGCCAATATGTCACATAAAATGGAGTCGGCTATTCGCCAGTTTGCATTAGAAAATAACGTAGACACCAGTGCATTAATAAATGCCCTGCCAGCAAGCAACCCGCTAAAGCCGGTTGAAGTACAACGGGACGAAAACGGGTATTGGTCTCACCCTGACTGGCCAATGTGGGATGACGGGAATACCTTTATTGAAATCCATAACTATGCACTATCACGTGGCTTTCGCTTATGTTTAGACAAGTTTGAAAACAGTTGCACGGTAGAACAGGAAGAAAGCTACTACAAACAAGGCAACACCAACATCAATAGCTGGCATCCAACCTGTAATACGCCCGGCGCATTTTTGCTCTCGATTCATGAAGCCGACGACGGCCCTATTGCTGTTTTTGCCGCCCCACTTGAGCGGAACTTAGTAAAGAAAAGTGAAGCAGCATGACCCAAAACTGAAAATGACTTTATAAAGCTTTAGGAAAAACTGGAGTTGTTATGACCCCCAAATTAATGAAAGTACGCGACTGGTTATCGCGCGAATTTGTAGAAGGTAGCGCACCGTCGCTAGAAACTATTAGACGCTTAATGGATAACGGCGAGATCCAAGGGCGTATCGTTGGAAAAAAGATGTATGTGTTTGAAGATCAGCGTTTTGGGGTGTCTCAAAACGTGTCAAACGCCGTTGATAAGTTGATCAGAATGAGCTGCTAGTGATGAGCCCTAAACGTAGACACTATAAAAATAGCGACTTACCCGCACACCTTTATCACGATGCCAAAAAAGGCTTTAGATTTAAGCTGATAAATGGTGAGCGGGTATCGCTCGGCTATAACCGTGCTGAGGCTATCGCCATAGCGCAAGAGTACAATATGCGTATGCGTGGCGGGAACAAACAAGGTATAGAGGCGCTTATTACTCGCTCTGCACCAAAACAAGAAGCACTAGCAGCTTACTTAGATAAGATCCAAACAAGGATAATCGACGAGGAAAAGCCCGCACACGACACCATGAAAACACTCATGAATGATATAGAACGAGCTAAAAAGTTCTTCGCCGAGACGCACCCAAAAGACATAGAACTAACGCATGTAAACGAGTATTTATATACCTTTCATGACGGGGCTAGCAACCAGGTTACAAACCGCAAAATTTCGTTTTTAGGTAAAATCTTTGCCTATGCCATGGACGAAGGGCTAATGACAAAAAACCCTGCCAAGCTCAAAAAAACCAAACCTAAAGAAGAAAAGCAGCGAGTTAGGTTAACACCCGACGACTTTAAACGTATTTATGCTGCTGCCCCACTAAATATAAAAGTAGCAATGGATTTGGCATTACAAACCACCCATGCCGCGCTAGAAATATCACGAATTGAATACAAACTGAGTAAGCCAATGCCAAATCGCTGCGGGTGCGTTTGGTTTAAAGAACCACAAATGCAAAACGGCGGTAAAGTTTACGGCACGTTATACATTCACCGTCAAAAAGTTAAAAACAAAGAAGCTGCGCACGTTGCAATACCCATTGGCCAAGCGATAAAAGACATTATTGATATGAGCAAAAAAGACCTGTTCTTTTCGCCTTATGTGGTCCACAAACGTGCTACTAACTACAACATAGTCAGCCAAGAATGCACCCACGCTACGCAGTTTAACCCGTCTTACTTAAGCAAGCAGTTCAGCGACATTAGAGACAAAATAGGCTTATACAAACACTTACCCAAGTCCAAGCGCCCTACTTTTCATGAAATACGCGCTCTATCCGCCTTCCTATATTCACAAGCCGGCATAGACCCACAAGCGAGAATGGCGCACACAGACGCTAAATCAACCAAGGTGTATACAGAGAACCATAGAGACTGGGTGGAAGTGCCGCTGGCGGAGTTAGTGATATAGACCTCATTCATTAACGGTCAAAAGTACTAATGCAAATTAAACATTGGATTTCAATTTGGAGATAAATGATGGAATTAACAGCAGAAAAGTTTTTAAAAGACGTTAAGCAACACAGAGTGACAGTCATAAAGGATGATGGTATGTATCGTCATTTATTAGTGCGTGAACCTGGCACTGTTTGTCAATCATTTAACATTGTTACCTCCCCAGGGATTTTATTCTATTACGGCGATATGGGTTCATTCACATTTTCTCGCGTGCAAGATATGTTTGAGTTCTTTAGAGATTCAAAGCTAAGAATCAATGCTCATTACTGGTCTGAGAAGCTTGTGTCGGTTGATCGCCATGGTGGCTATAAAGCCTTTTCATTTGATAAATTCAAAACGAATGTTTTGGATTACTGCGAAACAGAAGCTCAAAAAGAGTGGATCAGAAGCGAGCTAAACAGCATAGAAGAAGATGAATTTGGCGCTGTAGAGTTTTATCGGAGTTTCAAAAGCGACAACGAATATGGTATTGATTTAAGCGACTTTTGGGAGTGTGACAATAATGAATACACTCCTCGTTATTTGTGGTGTTGTTACGCAGTCGTTTGGACAATTCAGCAATACGATTTATTGCTGATTCAAAATAAATCAGCGTAACTGGAACTCGGGGAACATAAGCATGGCAATAATCAACTCAGCATGTACATGTGGAAGGAAAATAACAGTTGCTACAGGTGCTGATTCAATGAGTAATCATCGTAAAGACGGAAAACAAGCCTATTATCCAGAACATTTACCTTCAGTAGAATATAACTACAGTATTTTTAGATGTGAAAGCTGTGGTAAGCCTGCCAGTGAAACAGTCAAAGGTTATGAGTATGATCTTTAGACGTTTTTAGCACTTACTAAGTGGATGGCGTTGTTCTGGTGTCATACCGATAGCAAAGTGCTCCCCACATTAATTTGAATGTAAAAAGTGCATAGTGATCTGGTATGAAAGTTAATAAATTTGTCAAAGCTCCTGATACTCTTTATCAAGAGCTCTGACCAGTATAATTTAAAAAGTTTTAATGGACAGAGACAAAAGTTTATCTTAAAACGCTCATAATTCTGGCATAAAAGGTATTTGCATTATTTAAACCGTTTGGGCAATACCCCCAAATATTAGTATCTGTTTCACTCATGCAATAATTAAATCTTGGGCGAGGGTTATCGTCATCATCACCATTATCGTATGCCTCTTTTTGATCATTGTAAAAATCACGCATTTCTATATCTTTAAGCACTCCATTTTCGTCCCTGCAATTTGAATAACGCCAGACTCCCGTTCTAGGGCTTTCACAGTAACTATACCAGTCACTGCTCCCTTCATTTGCAACATACCACCCTTTATAGGGAAGATTATCAACATTATTGTACTTATCTACCCACGCTTTAATCGCTTTAGCCTTACTCGAATAAGTCTCTCCTACAACTCCGAAAATGCTATTTTTATAGTGATACTTCCCACAGCTACTTTCAGTGCACCCCACAGTACTTGCAAAAACGACACAGTGCCTTGCGTCCCTAGCATACGCTTTACACATGTTGATTATTGTATTTGCATCATTCAAATACCACCCTTCCCATTCACCATCTGGTGACGCCAATTTCATCATGGCTTCTTGCAGTCTTTCAGTGCTCTCTTTCCACCCAGTTTCTTGAGTCCAATAAATAGAATCAGGGTTTGCCTCCATCTCTTTAACCTCAAACTCTGTATAACCCATTGAACTCAAAACATTTGCAGCATTAGGTAATGGAATATCTCGTATGTTGCCTGCATATGACGATGTGGAACCTATAAGTAGGGCCAAAGTAAGTAGTTTTTTCATTTTCAATTTTCCTTAAAGAATTTCCAAACAGATAAAACAAACAAGATATTAACACCTATAAAACAAATTGAAACATAAATCAAACTCTCGAGATGCAATATAAACTAATGAAAGAGGCTGAAAAATTGATTTGAACGGGCAATAATTGGTGGTAATTAAAAACTTAACTTATTGTTTTAGCTGACATAAAAAATGCACCAGAACAGACAAAAAAACTGTTTTTATATACAGTTTATTTTGAAATAAATCTAATTAAAACAGATTGTTAAAGCGTAATTTATAGTAGCTATGGGGTGTCAGGGGTCGCAGGTTCAAATCCTGCTATGCCGACCAGCTTTTCCTTACCCTATTCAATAAGTTAACTCTATCTACTATCATTCTTATCGCACATTAGTTTCGTCGCACACTTGCTGCACCATATTTCAATAAAATTATTTTGCCCTTTTAGCTCCTTTTAGGGGAGGATATATAGGACGACACCTAATAGCACCTCAAATGAGTGGCATTGCTCTTAGGTCTAAATGAAACTGAAGCTTGAACGACTAGAAGGAATCTTTTTGTGAGAAGCAACCCAAAACAAAACTCCACTATATTTAAAGAAGCTGAACAATACGTTAGCTTTTACTTTATGAACTATTACAACTGGAGAAGGCCACACAGTCATAACGATATGCAAGCTCCAGCAGTAGCAGAAGAAAAACTTAGTTCACTGTCAGGAATTAGTTGATCACTACAAGTTACAAGAAATGGACATTGGATCTAACTTAATTTTGAAGAGGAATTAGTTAGTACACAGAATAATTGCAATCGCAGAAAAAAGGATGCTGACTAGTCCTATTTTCAAAACCTTTAAACCTTTTTTATATTTTTTGCGTCTAAAGCCTCAACTCCTACATTGTTAACATAAAACTCAGTAAATAAAGTGTTAAGGATAATAATGAAACGTTTACTTGCACATTTAGTATCTATCATCATTCTATCGATTTCCCTTTCAGCTACTGCCCATGAGGTTTTACAGTGTGTTTCAGATAAATACATTTTTCCTAAAACACAAAAGAGTGGCTTATCAAACCCAGCCGAAAGAGGGAAGTATAAATTTGACGTGATTACCTACGGGGAAAAGCCATTTTTATTCTCTATTGATGAGCCCGACATAATTACTCCTACCATCACGCTACCAAGCTTTCTTGCTGACTATTCCAAAAATCAGGGCTATAAATATGACGCATACCATACATTTGAAAGCGCAAATTTAGCGCTAGATGGTAAAGTTTGGTTTCCTGATACTTCAGAGAAGAAGCCTGTTATTCTTTTAGTTCATGGCAATTCAGACCCAGGTTTTGATTATTTAGGTGAGTTGTTTTCTAGTCGCGGTTACGTCGTTGTTCAGGTAGATCAAACTTATTTAAATGGCTTAATGGGAGAAAGCGGCGCTCGTGGCTGGGTATTGTTGGAACACCTGAAGCTACTGCGTTCTTGGAATCGAAAACAGGATAGCATTTTTTATAACAAACTTGATTTGGAAAACATTGCATTAATTGGTATGTCTAGAGGAGGGGAAGCCGTCTCCTTAGCCTCTACATTCAATAATTTAAAAACCTTACCAAATAGCGATAAGCTTACAGAGTTTGGTTTCGGTATTAAATCGGTAGTTGCGTTAGCCCCAATGGATGGTCAATATCAACATGCTAATGGCAAAAACATTCTAAGAAACACTAATTACTTAGTACTGCAAGGAGGGCACGATGCTGACGTTTATCAGTTTCTTGGTAGTCAGCAATGGCAAAGAACGTTATTTGATGACGGTAATGACTATGTAAAGTATTCAATTTACGTATATAAAGCTAACCACATAAATTTTAATCAAGATATGTCTAATGATACTCATTGGGGAGGAAGCAAAAGATTTTATAAAAAGCTATTGTCGCCTAAACAGCAAGAGCAGTTGACCAAAGTCTTTGTATCTGCCTTTATTGATCTTACTTTGTTAGGGAAGAAAGAATACGAAAATATACTAAGACGACCTCCCATCTCAGAGTTTGATCTTCCCAAGGACATCTATGTCTCTCGATATATAACTTCAGCTTTTCAAGTTATTGAGAACTTTGACATTCTCAATACAGATCGTAAAAGGTATAAGGTTTTGGTTGATGGCCAGGAGCAATTGGGCATGCCTTCAATTGTAAAGGAGCAATTAAGAGGTGGCGTAGATACACCAAACAATGTATTAGCTCTGAAACTCAAGAAACAAGTTGAAACTTCTTTTCAAGTTAAATTAGCGTCAATCGATGGCTTGACGATGAAAGATAAGTTTTTAACTTTTGCAATAGCAGTGTTGGACTCTGAAAAGAACAGAGAATGTAGCCCATATAACCTGTTGTCTGACATAAATATAGAAGTTCTCAATAAGTATGGCGTCGTAATTAATCAGAATTTTACTTCCCCAGGAAGCATTTCCCCGCTGTTAACTTCAGACTATTCAGAGCTGGAGAACAAAGATGTAAGTTATCCACCTACAGAGCCATTACTTCAGACCGTTGTTTTTCCTATCGAACTTATAGCAGAGAGTAGTAATACTGATAAGATAATATTAAATATTAGTTTTACGCCAAGCCAAAACATGTCAATCATCTTAGATGATATTGGCATTGCTCGCTAGACCAGGCGACCTTTTAAAAGCATACCGCAAAACGCTTTGCGTGAGAGTAGACACGATCATGGCACATTGACGCATGCGGGTGTAACTTTCCTATAAAGTTAAATAGTTTATAAGGAGAATTTCTACGATCAGCACAACAATGGTTACCACTACTATTATGCAAGAACTGCAATACTGAGAATTTATAATGTGATGGCCAAAAAGCATTGGCCACTACACAACTTTCTTCAACGCAGTAATAAAGCTTTATGGATTTGGGAACTTTGAAATCAAAAGTTTAATCCTGCAGAAGTCAGCATGTAACTATTTTAAGGCTCAAAACCTGCGCGCTTCTTCCAACTCAACCGATTTCTGTATCGATAAATGCGTTACTACCTTATCTAGACTGGGTGAAAAATTCCTGATCAAACAAGAACTGTAATGTAAAACCATACAGAGTACCCAAATATAAGCTGAGAAATTTGCCGACAAGGGTTGAAGGTGAGAATGCTAATAGTGGACAACAATTGAAATTATCACTTTGCTCCTAGCCTCTATTTTCCAGTTAACTTGTAAAATAAAAATGAGGGACTTTTAACATAATTTATAGCTATAACGCCTTATAAATCTGCTCTTTCACTGTAGTTCTCAACTAACAGCAGCGATCAAAAAACACAATATATTTACATTAAAGTAATAATACTGACAAATAGCCAACCTAGTATTGCGTGACTTTCAATTAAGCACGGGATTAAAATGAAATTCGCAATACTTATACTTGCAGTCAGCGCGACTGCAAATGCAAACACCAACATATGTAGCAACTACGGTTGCCCAACTGGCACACCATCAAGTAATGATATCGTTGAGCGACCTATATATGTACTTAGCAATAATCGCGCAACAAAGTTTGCGGACTGGGTAGCATACAAAGTCACACCAAGCACAATTGACGGACCAAGCCGTTCAAGGAGTTGGAAATCAGACCCTAAAATTGCAAGTAGATACACGCTAGAGCCAAGTGACTACAGCGATGCATGGGCAACTATTCATACAGATAGAGGTCATCAAGTGCCTTTGGCGTCGTTTTCCAATACATCCAATTGGAGCGATACTAACTACCTCTCGAACATTACCCCGCAATCATCAAACCTTAATCAAGGCCCATGGGTTAAATTAGAAAATGCAGTGAGAAGTTTAGTGCGAACAGGCGAAAATGCCTATGTGTTCACGGGTCCCTTGTATGAATATTACTTTGCTACCTTGCCTGGTGCTGATGAATCTCACACTATTCCGTCAGGCTATTTTAAGGTCGTTGTCACAATAGCAGGCTCAAATGTGAAGGCTTCTGCTTTTATCATGGAGCAAACTTCTGGTAGATATCTTGATTACTGCAAAACAGAAGTAACCATTGACGAAGTAGAACAAAAAGCGGGCCTGAATATCCTACCTAGCCTGCCAAGCTATAAAGCCACCGACATTGAGGGTCGAGTCGGCGGTCTTAGCTCACAACTAGGCTGCTAATTATGATGGCTACCAGTTGGTAGCCGTTTAATTCACTTTGTAATTTGCTTCAAGGCATTTTCGCGATGAATACCCGCCTCATTTAAGGTTTAGGTTACACTACTTTTCATGCCATTTTACGCTTATGTTTTTGACTCGGAATTTCCCATTGACCACCCTGTCACAGCGACTCTGGTTGGTTCGTTCAATATGAATGTTTGGCAGGTCTACCTGTGAGGCTTCCACTTCACTAAGGTGCTCTAAACACATAAGCTGTGTCACTTCACGGAGCGCATTGTCTTCGACTAAATTTTCAACTAGACGTTTGCCTTTTGTGTTGTTCACCACATTACTGTCGCTTTTATCCTTTGAATGTAGCTTGGACATTGAAAACGCACTGCCTGCAGGATAAAACGAATAGTAGAAATGCTGTGGCTTATGAGTTTCAATCACGACTACGCCCTGCTTACCAAGTACCGAGAACTCCTCTTCAGTACTTTCAAATTTTAGTGCTGTGGTTTCATCCACACCAAAACCAAATTTTTGGCCGCTTTTTAGTGCTAACACCGCAAGCCTAAAACTTCTGCCTCTTTCACTAAAATGCGTATCTAAAACGCCAAAGGAAAAGACTCCTAAGCCACCTGTAGCATCATAAGTTAATGCATCGGCATTTAGCTTGCCACACCCACCATGCTTTTCGCAGTGTTGTACTGGAGCAGAGGCATTTATCGCACCATTTAATATAGCTTCGATGCTGCTACCATTGGTGATCATTGGAACATTACCGAAGGTATTTTTTCCGCCAGCCAGCACCGCTGTTCCGGCACTCGTACCGATAATTATTGGTATCTCCTTTAGAACTTTAGTCCAAGGATAAGGCGTTTGCTTATCGGTAGCATACATAACTAGCTTAGTGAGTGATTGATCACCGCCGTTAAACATGACCGCATCCGCAATTACCAACTGCTGTTTCACTTTCTCAATCCCTTGCTGGCAAAGATTATATTCGGTTAATGTTCTATCCGGATAAATGACTTCACGATTATAAACCCCATTGAGCTGGTTACGATAGCTATCTAGGTTTTCACAGTCATCGCGACTAAGTGCTGCGGCTAATGCTGGAGTAAGGGGGAACCATTGAGCATTAACATCGTAGCTTTGAAATAGTCCTTCATAGAAATCAGCAGACTCATAAGGATCACGAGAAGATGCAGTGACAAGCAGCAATCTTTTGGTTTTTGTCTTGCCAATGCGCTTAGCAATATCTTCTATGATTTCGGTGCTCGCTGGCTCATTATTTCCGTTAGTATTAACTATTTCAGGTATGCGGTTATGCTCATACAACAAGGGCAGTTCAAGCATATCGAAGAAGAAGTTATATTCTTTATCACTCCAACTGCGATATAAGCCTTCATCAAATTGTTTCGCATGCTGCGCAAGCTGTAGTTTAGATAAAACTTTGTTCGATGGTAATTTCTTAAGCAGTTTAAGGGTGCGCCTTAGGTGCGCGCGATTGTTAGTTGGCCAACCTTTAGTGAATTTATTTATTGCCCTTTCATCAACAGAAAACAGCAAATGCGTTTTCACAGCCGCTGAAAATTCGACATTTTCTGCACAGTTTTTTGTAGCCATACTAGAGCAAGTTTTGAGTGCCCCGCCAATCAAATAAAGTGTTTGCGCAGAAGAGGTTAAGCTGAAGAAAAGCGTACCCACAGTTAACACTGTGGTTATAAAAAACACAACATTCATGATAAATTCCAAACAAATTTGTTAAAAACGACTTGTCAGCACAAAAACGCTTGTGCTATAAATTTTAATGAACATTGCGAAGCGCAAGCTAGCATACGCTGGTTTGCATTGTCAAAAAACACGAGATGAAAATATGTTGAAGAATGCGTTCAAATTTGTTTGCTACTTCTACTCACCTCACTACCTTTCTGAGTGGTTCGACGAGTAGACACACGGTGTAAAGCCGTGGCGTTGTCTATTAATTGCAACCCCACCTCTTGATTTCTATAAAAATTAAACGGCTGACTTAAGGCATACTATCGCGATTATTTTTCGTAGTGGCGTGGTTTTTATCTGTCTAATTGAAACTGACCTATTGTTTTTAACGCTTTTTAAGCACAAACGATTGCGAAGTTTCAACTCGGTAGAGCAATAAACACAACAAATAAATTCTACAGCACCGCCATTCGCCTGTACTAAGCCGCTCATCAACAGAAAGTAGGTGAAGTAATGTACAACAAACTATTCGTAGCAATTTCAGCAGCCTTGGCTGCTTCAAGTTTTAATACTCATGCAGAAGAACAAACAGATCAAAACGTAAAAGCCGTTGAAAGAATTGAGGTCACGGGCTCTCGCATAAAAGGCGTTGATTTAGAAGGCACACAGCCCGTTACTATCTTAAGCTCAGAAGACATAGACCGCTCAGGTGCTTCCTCAATTTTCGAGTTACTTCAAGACCTTCCTCAATTAAAAGGTGGCTCTGGCACATTCTCCACAAGCGAGAGTGGCAGTACATCAACCTCAACACCCGCGGGGCAAGCAGCAGCCAGTTTACGAGGCATGGGTCCTTCAGCGACGTTAACCTTGATCAATGGTCGTCGTGTCGCGCCAAGCTCTTTTGCGGCGGGCACACAAAACTTTGTTGATGTAAACGCCATCCCCTTAGCGGCAATCGAACGAGTTGAGATCCTAGCGACTGGGGCATCCGCAATCTATGGAGCCGACGCCGTTGCGGGTGTGATTAACTATATTCTTAAAGACAATTACGATGGTGCAGAACTTGAGGTTAGCTATGGTAACAGTCTTGAAAGCTCTGATGAGGGCAAAACACAAGTCAATCTAATTTGGGGAACTGAAGTTGGTAATGGCAGCCTTATGTTGTTTGCAGATTTTTACGACCGAAACCAATTTAACGCAACAGATAGAGACTTCTTAGCAACACCCAACTTAGTTAACGGATATTCTTATCTTCCTAAACTCAACAATACGCCTAATATTTATTATTACAGCAGTCGCGACGGTAATGAGCTTCCAGCACCTGGCTGTATGAGCCAGCTGATCACCACTGAGTATGGGGAGCAGATCTGTGCTTACTATGGTAATCAAGATGATGTGCTGAGCACTCCATTTGAGAGTGTGTCTGGTGGTGCGATGTTCAATCAACAGGTTGGCGAGTTAACTTGGAAAACTGAATTTTTTATCAGTAAAACAAAATCGACGGCTTATTCAACCCCAGCCGCAATCAATCAGATTGATGACAGTGAAGGCCCTTGGGTGAGAGAGGGTGCCCTCTTCATTTATAGCGACGCAAGCGGTAACAACTCGCTACTTAATTCACTTTACATCGACCCATTCGACACACAACTTGGACAGGAGCAATGGGGGTTTCAGTTTGATGCTCGCTTTACCTCACCACGCACCATTGAAGTCGAAAGCCAAAATATGCGATTGGTTTCGAGCCTAGAAGGGCAGCTAGGCGAATGGGATTGGGTATCTGGGATTATGTTCTCTGAATCTAAATCAGATCAGGTGGCCACCGATGGGGTATACAATCGTTATAAGTTTCATGCCGCTTTGGCCGGGGAGCTATGTGGTGATGGGAACATTGCCAGCATTAACGACGGCCAGTTAAGCTGTGCTAATAGTAACCTGCTCGACTTTTATAACCCATTCTTAGTAGGCAATGCCACTAACGATGCAACACTTGCACTTACCAAAGCACGCCCGACCCGAGAAGGTACAAGCCGTATTTACAGCTGGGATTTTACTGTATCGGGTGAGCTCTTTTCTTGGCAAGATATCGCGGTACAGTCCTCGTTTGGTCTCGAAGCACGAAAAGAAGAGCTGTCGGACACCCCTTCAAATGATGCGGTTGCAGACGCTGCCAACGATTACTTAGTTGATGTATTTGGTTATGGCTCTAGCATCGCGGACGCAAAAAGAACGCAGCTAGGTGCATTTGTAGAGCTATACATTCCAGTAACAGAAACCGTAGAAATGCAGGTGGCTGGACGATATGACCACTTTGACGACTTTGGCTCAACTTTTAATCCAAAAATCGGCATAAGCTATCGTCCTACTGATGCCCTAATGTTACGAGCCGGTTGGTCTACTTCTTTTAGAGCCCCTTCTTTAACGCAGGCGGGGGTAAAGCTGAGAACAACGACTTCAACCTTCGATTGCGGCGCGAATCAAGCTGTCGCCGATCTGTATTGTGAGGGTGATGGCACGCAAGTTACGGTTAACTCCTTAGAGCTTGGTAACAGCCAACTTAACGCAGAAGAGTCTGAATCTATTTCTCTAGGTTTAGCCTGGAGTCCAACTCGAGATACCACTATCGCGATTGATTACTGGCAGTTTGAATATACCGACGTTATTGATACAAATATGACCGCTGTACTCAGTCGTGCGATTACCGATCCGTCGTTGCGTCATTGTGGCCTTGTACCTGATGGTCTGATGGGTATTTCGTATGATGAAAATGTTTGTAGCGTAACCGATACACAAGGTTTGAGCATAGATCAAAGCGGCGCTGATCTAAGCGAAATTTTGGCGGCTTATATCAATGAATTTGACTCTCGCGCTCAAAGCCTACAACTATATCGCGATCATGTTATTCAATTAGAGAACACAGGTAGCCAAGATATCGCTGGGTTGGACATTAAATTTGATCATAGATTTAGATTTGATAACGCTGACTTAATCGTGAAACTGGATGCAACTCATTACCTTGAATACGAACGCAATAAACCAGGCTCTGATCAAAGTGAAGAACTTGTTGGTACCTTCAGATACCCTGAAAATATAGGCAGAGTTTCAGTGACTTATAACGCTGATAATTTTTATGTCTCGCTGGGTGCAAACTATACTGACAGTTATGAGGATGACATCGAAGGGCTACGTGGTCGAGAAATCGACGAGTTAGCTGAACTTGGGCAACTCGATAGCGAAGGGAAACGAGATGTTGATAGCTGGACAGTGGTTGATGTTAGTGCGGGTTATGAGTTCTCAGAGCACCTAAAAGTGAGGCTCAGTATTGATAATCTTTTCGATAAAAAGCCGCCTGTGGTTTATGGCTCATCGCGAGGTTTCGACTCAATCAATCACAATGCGTTAGGCACCAACTATACTCTCGGATTAACTTACCAGTTCTAATGGAGAAATGGGGGTAACCCCATTTTCGTTCTTTATATGCAAAAAACTATAAAAATGCCTGACGCATTCGTTATTTTGCTGGTGATTGCAGGGCTGTGCTATGCGGTGTCACACTTTATTTTGCCCGGCTCGTTCGAGCTAGCAGGAACTAATGATACCGTTGCACTTTCACAGTTTTCACAAGCACAAACACCCGCACCTTTACCTTTGTTTGCCACTCAAGGTGAAGCAGGATTGTTCAACGTGCTATTTGAGGGGCTCGTGAGTGGCGACAGAAATGGAGCCGCTATTGGGGTTATCGCTTTTATCCTAATAACAGGTGGTGCATTTGGCGTATTAATGCAGACCAAAGCAATAGACAATGGCATTATGGCGCTGATCAATTCTACACAAAGGATTGATTGGCTATTTACCCCTAGTCTGTTCATCACCTTTGCTTTGGGTGGTGCCATATTCGGCATGGGTGAAGAGGCTATCGCATTTTGTATTGTGCTTTACCCTATCATGATGAGGCTTGGCTATAACGCCCAAGTTACCGTGCTTGTGACTTATGTCGCAACGCAAATCGGGTTTGCTACTTCCCCCATGAACCCCTTTAGTATTGCCATTGCGCAAAGTATCGCCCAGTTACCGGTGTTCTCAGGCGCTGAGTTTAGGGTTGCTCTCACTATCCTATTCACATTCGTCGGGCTGGCTTTTACGGTACGCTACGCTGCGAAAGTACGTAAAAATCGTGAGGATATCATGGCAAGTACTTCGCCCACGGAGCTACAACTTGTTGATAAGGCGTTATTGCTTGCATTTTTCATGGTAATTATTTGGGTCATTTACGGTGTGACTGCAAAAGGATACTACATCCCTGAACTTGCCACTCAGTTTTTTGTGCTGGGGCTGGTCATCGCCCTGATAGCTAAATTGGGAGGACGCCAATCTATTAGTCAATCAATGGCAGCATTCAAAACAGGAAGCGCAGATCTGCTGCCTGCAGCCTTGCTAGTTGGTCTCGCCAAGGGGCTTGTACTATTACTAGGCGGGAGCGATCTCCAAACACCTTCAATCTTAAATACTGTGCTTTATTATGCGGCTATCTTAATAACCCAAGTCCCAGATGCGTTGGCAGCTTGGTTTATGTATGTATTCCAATCTTTATTCAACTTCTTTGTTTCTTCGGGATCCGGACAAGCAGCTATTACTATGCCTATTATGGCACCCCTTTCAGATTTAATTGGTGTTTCTCGACAAACTTCTGTACTGGCTTTTCAGCTAGGAGATGGACTGAGCAACATCATTATCCCAACCTCAGCGAGCCTAATTGGCTGCTTAGGGGTTGTTAAACTTTCTTGGAACGATTGGGCGCAGTTTATTTGGCGCTTTATGCTACTTCTTTTCACATTAGCAAGTGTGGTCACCATATTTGCTCACTTAACAAATTATCAATAAATTTATGCTAACACTTATTAAAAATGTTGAGCTTTTTACGCCTAAAAAGCTCGGAAAGCGTGATGTCCTTTTTGCAGGGAAAACAATCCTCGCAATCGAGGAGGATATCGAAATAAACAGCAACTTGGAGTTCGCTATCGTTGACGGACAGGGATTTATATTAACCCCCGGATTTGTCGACTCTTTAGTGCACTTTAGTGGCGGTGGTGGCGAAGCCGGTTTTGCGAGCCGCACACCGCAAATGAACCTCACTGATGCAACGCTATATGGGATCACGACTGTCATTGGCGCACTTGGCACCGATGATGTCAGCCGAACACATACCGATCTAGTTGCTAAAGCGAAAGGACTAAAACAGGAGGGGTTGAACGCCTTTTGCCATACAGGCTCTTACCACTTGCCAATAAAAACGCTCGGTCAAAGTATCCGCCATGACATTATGTATATTGATGAATTTATCGGTGTTGGAGAAGTTGCAATCGCCGATCATCGAGGTACGCAGCCTTCGGTAAAAGAGCTTACAACCATAGCAGCAGAAGCGAGAACTGCAGGCCTATTGAGTGGTAAACGTGGTACCGTCTCTATTCATGTTGGAACAGGTGTTGAGCACTTACAACTTCTCCATGAAGTAGCACAATCTAGTGAAATACCGCTCAGTCAGTTTTACCCAACTCATATGAATCGAAATGCCGAATTGCTAACTGCGGGGATTGCATTTTGCAAAGCTGGCGGAACCATCGACTTTACCACTAGTACCACCGAGTACGACTTAGCTAATGGTGAACTAGCAGCAGCCGAGGCGTTGGCATATTGCTTAGACAAAGGCGTGAACTCGCAACAACTGACCATGAGCTCCGATGGACATGCAAGCTTACCAATTTATAATGAACAAAATCATTTAGTTGGATTTGAAGTGGGTTCAGAGTCTTCGCTGCTTGGGGCGTTCCAGCAAGCGGTACAGCAATTTAATGTGCCGCTTGACTTAGCTCTGCAATCGATTACGTCCAATCCAGCGAGGATTTTAGGATTAAATAAAGGTGAGATCTCTGTCGGTAGTGATGCCGACCTTGTTTTGCTCGACGCAAACACGCTAACGCCACATAGCGTTTGGTGTAACGGTCAAAAAATGGTTGAAAGCCATAAGCCAATAGTCAGCGGTTTCTTCTCTTAAAATTTGGCAGGTAGCACTATGCTGCCTGCTAATTTACGGAAGTTTTAAAAGTAATCAACCAGCTCGTACCTTACCCGAGCCTCAGGATAAATCAGAAATAGCTGTACAACATAAGTGCTCCAGCGCTAAACATAACCACATTTTCTGTTAATGATATAAAGCCTAAAGGCACATCAGTGTCACCACCAACGCATGCACATTTGAGCGCTCTTTTATCAATATATACGGCCTTAAACACCGAGATTGCGCCTATAAGCCCTATGAATATTGCCACTGGCGCATAATAAATGGCAGACAACGTTGTTAACATGCAAACGCCGGCATATAACTCTAAGTAGGGGTAAGCATACGCGTATTTTAGATGGCGCATCGCTAACAAGTCGTAAGTGATAAAGGAGTTTGTAAAGCTATGAACATCCCGTATCTTTTGTACCGCGAGTAACAGCATGGAAAACCCAATAAAGGGCATTATCCATTCTACAAGATTATCGACAGGAAATTGTGTCGCGAATGTGACCAGCAGCGCGACTAAAAATATTGAAAGTACCGGCCAGTATACGTTTTTCTTTTCCTTATGTGACGGCTTGCCTAGATATCGGCGTAGCGCTTCATAGCCGCCAATATGTTGATCGTTAATAAATATTTGTGGTGTAGTGTCAACGTTATGAGTGGCTTTAAATTCATCCGTCTGTTCCCTTGACTTGAGCACTCTGTCGTCTACATAAAAGCCCTCTCGTGAAAGCAAATCCTTAGCCCGGAGACCAAAAGGACAAATGTGCGATGAGGTATGCATTCGGTAAAGTGTCGCATTTTTCACTGGTGGCTCCCCCTATTTTATTACAAACATAAGTAGAAATTACCGACCGAGTAAATCAGCTAAGAAAAATCTGCCGACATTAACGCAATTTCAGCTTAATGATTGTAACTAAAGCGAATTCCATACCACCTTTAATTACACTCAATAACATGAAAGCTGGTTGAATTTATTGATGTATCACAATCAAATTAATCTCGGCTAAGGTAACAATAGATAAACCTGATCTTGGTCAGCAAGCCTTTTATTAAACCACGGTTCGGTCAAAAAAACCTTCTGACTATAAAGTCTTAGATTTATATTTCGCCTTGTCTTTAGCTACCGAGATAAAAAACAAATGTCAAAAATAATGGGTAGGGAAATAAAGTTAGACAAGCACAGTGTATTGCTTTCAACAACGGATCTGGATAGTCGAATTACATACGCAAATCAGTCATTTTGTGACACCGCGGGTTTTAGCATTGAAGAAATGCTTGGTCAGCCTCACAACTTAGTTCGTAATCAGGATATGCCAAAAGCGGCATTTAGAAATATGTGGTCTACCATTCAAAACGGCCAATCTTGGATGGGGCCTGTTAAAAACTTAACCAAAAATGGGGATTACTATTGGGTAAACGCTTTCGTCACTCCAATTAAAGACGAGCGAGGCAACATAGTTGAATACCAATCTGTAAGAACTTGCCCTTCTTCCTCCGTAATTAAACGCGCAGAAAATGCTTATCGCACTCTTGATAGCCAACAAAAAACGAGCCGCTATGACAGCACTCGCCTTTCATTTATGTTATTGCTTTTCGTCGCGATAACTTTGCCTCTAGCATCAGTATTAAACAACCATTGGTTTACCCTGCTACCATTGACTCTGTTATGCTTCACGATTGTGTTGACCGCACGTTTTCGATCTAAATATAAAGCTTTGCTCACACAAGCCAAAGCGATTTTTGATAATGATCTAATGTCTGTGATATACGGTCAATCTCGAGACCGAGTTGCCGATATTACACTGGCATTCGAAATGCAAAAGGCGAAAATTTCTGCGGTAGTAGGCCGAGTGAACGATGTATCCATTCAAGTCAGTGAAAATGCAAAACTTACCACACAAAGCGGTCAATTTGTTGCTGAGTTACTAAAACAGCAAACAAGCGAGGCAAAAGAAATGGTCGCTTGCATGGACGAATTTTCACAAACAATTGATGAACTCTCAGAAAACGTAAACCATGCTGCAGATGCAGCCAATAATTCAGAGCATCAGGCTGGGCTTGGGAAAGCCGCAGTAAAGGATGTTATTGATTCTATTCACTATCTTGATGAGCATTTAATGGAAGTGAACAGTGCCGTAAATCGCTTAGTCTCGGGAAATGACCGCATTCAAAATATTCTGAGTGTTATCAACTCTATTGCCGATCAAACCAACTTGCTTGCGTTAAATGCCGCAATTGAAGCCGCCCGAGCGGGCGATCATGGCCGAGGATTCTCCGTTGTCGCAGATGAAGTTCGCACACTTGCACAGCGCACACAAACTTCCACAGAAGAAATTACGCAATTACTTAAAGAGCTAAATGATATTTCCAGCTCCGCTGTTGAGTCAGTGCAAAAAAGTAATAGTCTATCAAATCACAGTGTTGACCTTGCAAAAAATAACGGTTCAAGCCTTGATACCATTCAAAGCCATGTCATGCATTTAGCCGATTTAAATCGCAGTGTTGCTGCAGCCATTGAACAACAAAGCGGTGTGGTAAAGCAGATAAGCCTCAATGTGGAGAGCGTAACAATGCTGGCAGAAAAAGGCACTGAACATGGCGAGCAATCGTTTGCTTTAAGTCAAGAGTTGCTAAGTCAAATTGAGCAACAAACACGCCTAATTCAACAGTTTTCTCAAACATAAGAAAACCTAATAGAACACGACTTATTATGTGCGTAGTTCAAAGCCAAAAAGACACTGAGATATCAGTGGATCTCAGTATTTAATTGGATACCTTGGATCCACTGACCTTGCAGCTAAAGACAGTATTATAGTTCGGCCTCAAGAATGGCAAGTGCGTCCTTTTCTGCCTGTTTCACATTACCATCGGCTTCAATAACACGCACGGCCAAATCCTTAGCAAGGTTACGCATCGGCTCGTCGATAATATTATTCATGCGGTGTTGCACATAAGCTTCAATGTCATTATTTTTTATCGCTACAACAGATTTTGAAAGGCTATCTTCTATGTAATCGTCTAATGCGATTGCAGAATTCCACTGCAGACTTTTTGCCCACTTTCTCACAACATGTTTTTCACTTTCACTGATGACGCCATCAACACCAATAAAGAGTAATGCGATATCAATTAGGGCTTCTTTTTGCATCTGATCGACACAAATACCTGTGTCAAAGTGATTGAGTAGCTGTTCAAATTTCATAATTCTTCCTTAACCCTTTTCTGCAAGACAAGATCACAGATATTTCAAGACGGAACAAAAAACGCTAAGATTTAAACATATGCTAACTTTTTCCATTTGTCATATTAAAAAAGTGCAAGTTCAATTACACCACGCTCCGTAGGCCGTAAAAAGTCGAAAAATAAGGAGGAGCCACTCATTACATTTCACTTTTCACAATTAAAAAGCTCCCAAACACTGCCAACATTATTATCTCTATCGCTAAAAGGCGTTATGTCTGCGAACCTACACCTCTAATATATACGACTAAAGAAGCAGCCTTTAGAGAAAATATCAATTACAAAGTTTGATTTAGTAAGAAAAGATCATTACCTCCACAATTGATTCATTTTGTTGAAATAATTTGCACACTCTCAGAATCAATCAAAGAAAATAGGAACAACAATGAAAGAGTTAAAACTAGGAATGAACTTATCATTTTTCATTTCCCTTTCTATTATAGCGCTTACCTTACTTGTTCTAGATGCCTTAATCGTGTCAGAAAAGATCAGCATGGTTTCTTTTGTCCAATTAACGCTATCTGCAGCAATCATGTTTTATATTGTTACAGGGTTATGGGCAATATTCAGTGGTCAAAGCCGAGTAATCATTTGCAATCAAGGCGTGGTTTATCACAGTCTGTTAGGCCAAAAACACTATATTCCAGCAGAAGAAGTGGAAAAAATCTCCGTAGAACGATTACTTTGGTTTAGTTATACCAAACTTTATCTGACAAGCGGTGTACTTAGAATTTGGTCTTTCAAACCCAATCTTGCGCAACAGCATAGCCTTAAACTACTTGGATATACTTAATCCCAAGCTTATTGGTGTGTAGTAGGCCGTATAAAGTTGCTTTCAAAACGAGGCATTGAGTAAGATAACCTAAATTTACAATGAGGTTATTATGCAAAGACAATATGCTATAGGTACGCCCGGCGTACCTTGGACTTCCAAAGAAAAAACATTGTGGTTAGAAAGCCAATCTATCAAACGTTCATACTCTGAAGAAGTAAAAACTCAAATAGAAGCGCTCAAGCACGTTTTTGACGTCACCGAGTATGGTCAGCTTGACTACCCCAACCAAACTTATTCTCTATTTGCATTAACAACAAAAAACTGGCAGCAAAACAAACCAACCATACTCGTTACCGGTGGCGTGCATGGCTATGAAACAAGCGGTGTACATGGTGCGCTCGCTTTTGCAAAATCAGAAGCACAACAATATGAACAGGCTTATAATTTCATAATCTTGCCTTGCTTAAGTCCTTGGGGCTATGAGACGATAAACCGCTGGAATCCAGAAGCCATTGACCCTAACCGCTCTTTTTATGCAAATAGTCCAGCACCTGAATCTCGATCAGCAATGGACTTTGTCAATAAGAAAGCAGCAGATATTCTGTGTCATGTTGATTTACACGAAACCACAGATTCTGATAATTCTGAATTCCGCCCGGCATTGGCAGCAAGAGATGGTAAAGAGAATCACAATTGGAATATACCTGACGGTTTCTATTTAGTCGGACATACTCAAAAACCGGAAGCTAAATTCCAAAAACGTATTATCGAAGAGGTGGCTGAGGTAACCCAAATTGCAGATGCTGATGAAAATGGGCAATTAATCGGTGTTGATATAGAGCAGCACGGTGTAATTAATTATGATGGCACTGCGCTAGGTTTATGTATGGGTATGACCAATGCCGCTTTTGTAACAACCACAGAAGTTTACCCTGATGGTCAAAACGCAACACCAGAAAACTGTATCGCGGGACAAGTGGCCGCAATTAGAGGGGCCATTAAGTACTTAGAAAGCGAGAGACGATAAGGCTTTAGAAGGTGTGGTTTGTTAAACCACACCAAGGAAAATGAACATAGCCTACCAAAGTGTCCGATTGTGCAACGTTAAACTTTTCCGATGAAAACAACACGACCTGTTAATATAAGCTAATTCGCTAAGTCTTGCTGACCGCTAACAACCCCAAAGAGTTCTTCTTTAGTCACCATCAAATCTTCAACGCACACATCTTCTCTCCGACACCTGTTTTCTCTGTAGAACACTTTAGGCCTTTTAGTCGGTCAGGTCACGACTGTTTACCACTCGCAAGAAATTATCAGCTTCGTCAACAACGAGTTTTGAGCGCACGTAGCCATTTTTTCATCATGTCTAAAACATGAACAATATCGACACCTTTTGCTCTCACCTAAAGCAGCCTACGAGTAAAGTCATTCGCCACCTTAACCACACCACCATCCATATTTATAGGTTCTGAATCGAAGTGATCACAAAGTTGAAATCCCCCTTCCAACTTAACTGTCTTTCACGCTCTGAATTGGCTCATTTTATGCTCCTGCTTTTACAGAGCTTCTGGCTTTTATGTTGTTGTGAACAACCCACAACCAAAAATAAAAAGCACAATCAGTGTAAAAGCAGTAAAAAATTAGTTCAGGTAACTGGAAAGGTAAGAGAGATTACAAAATCTCCAATTATGCATGTCTCATTTCATAGGGAGGTGACCTATTCAAGTCAATGAAGTCTAAAACTCCTGTAATCTCAGTGTAATGCCGTGTAATAGCTAAATTTAAGTAATCGAATTAGACTAAAGATGTTTGCTAGGATTTATCACCCTAATATCAAACAATTGGTTTAGGTTTTGGGATTCTGCGTCAAACTAGAAAAACTGTAATTCCAAATTAGACCAAGCCGGTACGTAAGTACTGGTGAATTCTTCCCTCAACGAGACCCACCTCGTGGGTCTTTATCATTGAGTAGAAGGAAATAAAATTGTATGCTTCACCGCACTTATACATGATATAGATGAGATTTACGCCTCGCTGAATTGTGATATCTATTTTGTATAAGCATGTAATTTTCATCAAAGTTATACGGAACTAACTATGGCTTATTTAATCGACGAACAGAAACTCGAACGAGTCTATCTTAAAAGCTATCATACGGTAGGCCGCTATAAATATAGTGTAGATACCTTAATAGACAAGCCGGGAGTTTCGCGACATCACGCCATTATCGAACTCAATGAAAACAAATGGTTTATCCGAGATGTGAGTACAAATGGCATCTGGATAAATGACAAGAAACTCGATAAAAACCTGCCGTATCAGCTATTCGAAAATGATAAGATTGATTTTGCAGCACCTGGTCAAAACTCGTTTGTGGCGGCGAACTTACAAACCGAGTGTCAATATTTAGTTTCACAGTCAAACAACCAAAAAGTAGTGGAAGTAACGAATCAACTTCTACTCCCTAGTGAAGATGACCCTAAACACATCATTTACTATGATAAATTGCTCAACTATTGGTTTTTAGAAGATCTGAATACCTCGGATCGACAGGCCTTGATAGATGGCAGTATTGTCTCTTTGATGAATGACCAATGGATGTTTTTTTCTGCCACGACTATTGCTGTAACCAAGCATTTAGAGTGCCAAAAGACAGCAAAACCAATGGCGTTAGAGTTCAATGTTAGCCAAGACGAAGAAGATACTCAACTAACACTAAGTGTTGACGACAAACACCTAGATTTAGGCGTCAGAAGTCATCACTACTTACTGCTGCTGCTTGCAAGAACTCGGATCCAAGATAAAGATGCAGGCCTTGAATCGGATGTTCAAGGTTGGGTTTATCGTGATGACTTAGCAAAAGCACTCGGCGTACAAACAAACCATATGAACATTATGGTTCACCGCGCACGAAAGCAATTTGTTGATTCCGGTGGTGAAGATTACCCAGAAGCTACCTTTTTATTAGAAACTCGCTGTGGCCGAGTAAGATTAAATTGCCAAGATATCACCATAATAAAAGGCTCTAAACTAGAAACTCGCATGACAACTTAGACAGTCTTTACAGTTGGGCAGAAATAGCATTTTAGCCCAACTATTTGCCTATGCTTTATACTCTCCAGCATTATTCACTATTTTGTTTTCGAGCTCCTTGAATAACCCTAATACAAATAAAAGCTCAACAAGCACAAACAATGGCCCAATTGCTAAACCAATCAAGTCATCAACAAACGCAGGCTTTTTCCCCTCGAAATAATGCCCTATAAACTGTAACACCCAGCCCACAAAGAAAACACCAGCCCAAAACAGTACGGTCATTATCCCAGCATTAGCGATAAGTGGATTTAACGTTTGAACAAGGAAATAAAAAGCCAGTATGACTGCGCTCATCATGAGTCCGAAAGTGGGGGATAACATCAGGTAGTAGCAACATAAAACTGACCCTATCAGCGCGGCAAGCGTGATGGTAGCTCCTGACACATCGAATAGTGGGATAAAAGTCATGCCGACAACTGCAATCACAATAAACGGGATCCCAAAAAAGTGAGTCAGAATGTTCTTTTTGCTGCGATGATACATGGCATACTGACTTAATAGCGTCTCTAGTTTGTTCATTATTATTCTCTCACTGATACCAATTATCCTATTGATAATTAGTCAACAAAGAAAATTTATCAATAAAAAATTCTATTAGGGCCTATATAAATAACCAAATAAACAGCATGCCGAACACGATGGTCTGCATCATGAGCACCATCAACAGCTTAAAATTAAAGCTAGGCTTGATGGTTTTATGCCTGAGTATATACATCGCCACTGGTGTGATAATATTGAGCCCGAGTAACCCAAAAAGTAGCAAATTACGCTCAGGAATGCGCGATTGAGCAAGTGTTGAAGCTCGCTTATCCCACCAAAAAAGTGCAAATATAAATAAATTGATAACCAACAACACCACTGCAGAAATAACCGCTTGCCAAGGTAGCTTAGATACACAAAGTGCCCCTAGCCACACGCCAGTCCCCCAAAATAGGCCCATTTGCTGATGCATTAAACGAACGGCTGACATGCTACTTTCCCTGTCTTATTGTATTGATTTGAATGAAAATTTCAGCAGTAGCATAAGCATCATCCATCGCCCGGTGATGATTAACCAAAGGTACATTCATCGCTTGGCAAAATGCTCCGAGCGCATAGGAGCGCAGACCTGGTACAAACTTTCGGCCTAACTGCACAGTACATAACTTTGCACGAGTAAACTCTTGATCAACACGAGCAAACTCCTGCCGAATAAAGCCATAATCAAAATTCACATTATGCGCGACAAAAATAGCACCTTGGCTAAACTGCTCAACTTGCTCTACGATTTCGCAAAACCTCGGAGCATCACTCACCATTGACTGAGTGATCCCTGTCAACTCAGTGATTTTTTGTGGGATACGGCGCATCGGATTAATAAGCGACTGCCATTTAGCAACGACCTCACCGTTAACGACTTTTACCATGGCGATCTCAGTAATGCGATCAAACTCCTTATTTCCCCCAGTGGTTTCAATATCGACAATGACATATGGTTGCGCTTTGGAGATGTGCCATTCAACGGTTTGCAGCCGTGTGGGAATATTGCATTGCAAGAGTTTAGAAATGTTAACTAGCTGACTTCTGCTAAGACTATCACCTGGTGCCTTGATTTCTTCAAACCTTAAGCCCGCTTTTTCATCGACTATCATCAGATCGGGAAAACCGGATTTCATCAGATGAAAGTCACTACACAATAGCCTTAAAACAGATTTAACACTCTCAATTGACACGTTAGACAATAATATTTTTATCGCGTCGAGCATCCTATCGTGCCAAATAAACAACCGATTGGGTTCTCCGTAATGTTGACTCATCTGGCGCAAAAGCCAGTTTATCCAAACCAAAGTATCTGTAAAACTCGCTAAGCGGCATTCAATCTCTTCCTCAAACTCGCTGTAAAAACGATTTTCTTTTAACGCCAGCGGAGTTCTAGAAAACCCATTAGCAACGATACTTTTTGGGTGATAAAAAAGTTCTTGCCAAAAGGTCAATCCAAATAAGGCTAGCCAAATTTTATTTTCAACATGGTAGGCTTCAATGCCGTGACGTTTGTAGTAAGCAATAACGCCTGCTTCGGTTTGCCCTTTATAGGCCTCATCAATTTGGATCGCAGATTGACTTTTTCTTAGCATATCCGTGAGTACAGAAGTGCGTTTTTGGTTAAATTTGCGCTGGTAAAAGTCTTCCGCGAAGATCATCAGTGTTTCATCGTTTTCACCCTGTAATATCCGCTCTAATTGCTCACGTACCAGCTCAACTTCACCTTGTTTATAATGATGTCGTATCAACATCTCACGAGCTTGAGGGAGCTCACTCATACACAGTAAGGTTTTAAAATGGGAAAATTCAGGACCTAACTTTCTGGCAAGCGTCAACAGGTACTTTGCATGCGCAGTCACTGCATATTGCCCATCGGCCTTAGGTAATTGTTGCGCTATCGCTTCGCTAGCACGCTGTACCAACTCATCTTCAGGGGTGTTTTTGAGCTCACTGAGTGCATTTGCATAATAAAACGCGCTCACTGCTTCTGATCTTTGTTCAAAATGTGCATGGTAAGCGGCGTTAACGCTCCGGGTATTCATTACACCAAGATCCCGCATCGAAAATTGCGCTAAGCTAAGGCCTACCTTACCAAAGTACAAAAATAGAAAGTAGTCAATATCAGCTTGAAATGAGAACGTGAGATACTTGGATAGATATTCTTGTACATTCACATGTTCAACACAGATAGAGTGATGCAAATGCTCTACCCAGAGCAATTTTTTTGCCGATTTACTTGGCGGCTTAGTTAAGTTCTCTCGCTCAGCAAGTTCAATTAAACATGGTTTAGTTAAGCAATGTAGTAATATTTGAAAGTCGTCTTGCTGTACTTGGCGAAGTAACCCTTTTGCTTTTAGTGAAAGCGCGACCTCATAAATACTATTGATCTCTTCGTAGCGCAACGAATTGATATCCAGAAAAGGAGTTTTGCGAGAAATAAACCGCACTAGCAAACACAGTTCATCTTCAGGCAAGCGATGTAGTTCAGCCAACAGCTCACGCTGTGCGTTACTTAATAGCGGTTGACATACTTTAAGTAAATAATCACTAAGCTCACTAAAGTGACTTAAGTAATATTTGACGGGTAATTCTTTTCTCAACACAAACCAAGGCAACTGTTTTTATATACAGTAAAGATTACCATAGATAGAAAATATTGCCAATTTGCTTCAGTTACCCATTAAGTCGTTTCTTCTGTACCATCTGTAGATGTATATTCGCTTTTGTATAGCCAATATTGTAATTTTTCGCTCAATGGCTCTTCCGAAATGGGCTTTGTGAGATAATCGTTCATGCCCGCATTTAGACACTTTTCCCTATCACCAGACATTGCATTAGCGGTCATGGCTAATACTTTCACTTCCTGATAACTCTTGCCTACGGCTCCGTCTCGGATTAACTCGGTAGTCCGATAGCCATCCATTTCTGGCATCTGACAATCCATTAAGATCAGTTCAAAACAGCACTCATCTTGATGAGATTTGAGCAACTCGATAGCAACAAGTCCATTTTCAGCGACTTCAACATCTGTGATCCCCAATTTTCTGAGCATACTTAATGCAACAATTTGGTTTACCTCATTATCTTCAACTAATAGAATGCGGCAAGGCTTTGGCCAAGTACATTCGGTTTCATTCGCCTTTCTTACCAGCTTCAAATAGTGACTTGTAACCAGTGGCTTCGCATTAGCCAGCGCTTTGCCATCTTCAGCCAAAATGGTTAATGCATCAAAGAGGTCTTTGGTTGTCACGGGCTTTGGGAAATAACCCGAATAGCCACGCTCTGCGTAAAACTGGCCATCTCCTTTAGTTCCCATTTGCGTCATCATGATAAGCTTAATCGTTTTGAATCGCTTATCATTTTTTAGTGCAGCGCCGAGCTGCTCACCCGACATACCTCTGAGCGTCATGTCCAATAGGGCTATATCAAACACATTTTTATCACGCTGGTATTCAGCTTCACACATTGATAATGCTTGTATGCCTGAACTGGCTTTACACACCTCCGCTCCCCAATGCTTCAATTGAGATTCTAAACTCGCCAAGGTCGCGAGGTTATCGTCAACTAAGAGTATTTTGATCCCTTCCAGATCTACTTTTGTCGTTTCGAACTGAGTATTGTCACCGTGAACTAAGGTAACAAAGAATTCAAATTGGCTACCGTGACCAAACCGACTACTTACGGTGATATCGCCGTCCATTAACTCACACAGTTGCCTGACAATGGCAAGCCCCAAACCCGTACCACCGTATTTCCTTGTTGTAGAGGCATCTACTTGAGAAAACTTAGCAAAAAGTCCTTCAGCTTTGTTCTCTGGTATACCTATTCCAGTGTCTTCAACTGAGCAGTGAAACCTCAGCTTATTCTCTACCTCACTAAACCAAGCTCGAATAATAATTTCCCCTTGCTCGGTAAACTTGATTGCATTACTAATTAAGTTGGTAATGATTTGTCGAATGCGGCTCGGGTCTCCCCGCACCAATGGCTTTTCAAGTTGGGTAACATCAAGGATAAGTTCAAGTCCCTTTTTCTGCGCCTGCAACGCAACGGATTCAATCAACTCGCCAAGCAAAGCTCTAATATCGAAATCTAGTGACTCAAGCTCAAGTTTGCCTGCTTCAATTTTAGAAAAGTCTAAAATATCGTTGATAAGATTTAACAATGACTTGGCGCTTCCCATTGCTAGACTCACTTTATGTAACTGAGTTTGAGTCAAGTGCTCATCTTCCAGCAGGCTTAACATGCCTATTACACCATTCATTGGCGTGCGGATCTCATGACTCATTGACGCTAAAAACTCACTTTTAGCTTGGGCGCCCTGCTCCGCCGCTTGCTTCGCTTGCTCTAACTCTTTTTTCGCCTCGACGGCAGCAGTAATATCCTGTTGGATACCAACAAATGCTGTTATTTGGTTCTGTTCATCAAATACAGGGGAGATCTGTAAACTATTCCAAAATGCTTTCCCAGATTTGGTATAATTTATCAACTCAACTTTGACGAATGCTTGAGCTTTTATTGCAGCTCTGATTTTATCTATAGCTTGCTGTTGGCTTTGTTCTCCTTGCAAAAAGCGGCAGTTCTTACCAAGTATTTCATCTCCATATTCGGTGATCTGTTTAAAAGCTTTATTGGCAAATACGATCGGTAATTCAGGGTTCGTCGCATCAACGATCGTAATGCCAACATTTGCACATTCTATTGCTTGAGCAAGTAGGTCATTTTGCTCCTTTGCCTTTTTCAGCGCTTCTTGATGGAGCTTTTGATCAGTTATATCTGAAAGTGATCCAACTATTCGCTTTGCTTTTCCATCTTTAAGTGCTGCCGCGCCTTTGAGCCAAAAGTAGCGATAGCTGTTTTGCCTCGTTTTTATTCGGCACTCGACACCAAAAGGCTCTTCTTCTGTCATATGGAATTTTATAGAGTTTTCTAAATTGGGTAGATCTGCAGGGTGAACTCGATCAAATAAACTAGAAATATGTGCAGAGAATAAGGCTTGTGTCTCTTGAGAAAAGCCGAGCAAAGATTTAAATCTATCTGAATAAAACACGGCATTTCGCTCAAGATCCCAATCCCAAAGGCCATCATCACTGCCAAATATTGCGAGTTTAAATCGCTCTTCACTTCGCGTAAGTATTGCTCTGGACTCTTCTAGTTTCTTGAACGGGTTTAACAATAGTTGTTTACCAAATAGGTAAAGCAACCCAAAGGACAGGAGTAACCCAAAGGTTATCGCACCTATAAGGTCCAAGACAAATATTTGCACTTCGTTAGTAACCAAGCTTTTTCGCAAACGATAGTCTAGTTGAAGTCCCGTTGTTCCGATAGCTAATGACTTGATACTAAAATAGTCCTCAACACGTTCAACATCGGAAAACTCAAGCCATTGCCCTTTTAACGAGATGCTATGAAGTTGAGAGTCTAAAGAAGTCGCCAGTAGGGTTTCAAGGCTGGTCGAAAACTCACCAATAAGCGCTCCTTCAGCAAAACCGTTATAGTAAATAGGTACCGCTACCGTAAAAAAATGCTGGTTAGCAACTTTAGTTAAATCTATTGCATTACTGATTTCAGCGTTAATCACCTTATCCAACCAAATAGGTTGTTGCCCTAGTATTTCATTAGAGTCAAAGTTTGCATAGACTACTTCTCCGAGAACGTTAATTACCATCAGTTTCTCTGCTTTGCCTATAATTTGAAAACTGCGCAGAAAATCTCGTAACTGTGTTGCAGAGAGGCCTGTTCCCATCGCACCATTTACAACAATAGGGTGCGAAGATAGATCAAATAGTATTTGTTTTCGGCTCTCCAAGTATTGTGTCAAATTGTTTACCGAGAGTTGAGCTTGGGTCTCATTCGTTTCTCTTACCAAATCTTCAACTATGACATTTGCTCTTAGTCCAACGAAGAGCGCACTGAGCAGAAGTGAAATGATAGCCGTTAATCCTAAAAAGGCGTAAAAGGCACGATTACTCGTCAAAGTGAGTTTATTTTTCAATTTGACCCCGAGTAACTATAAACTAGTTTAATACTGCCATTAGACTGGTATTGTCCCATACACAAGTCTTGCACTGTCAGCGCTTCATGAGCGGAATCATTTTTTTCACTCCACACCCGAAATGGTCGTTGATAGGTTTTTATTAGGCCGTTAACTGGCGATTGCAAATCCTCCAATGCACTTTTTAATAAGGCTCTATTGGTAGCAACCGATTCTGTCAGTTTTATTTGCTTTGCCGCCGCAATAAGAAGCTTGGCAATGTCATACCCATGGATAAATCCAGGTGCTGCTTGAACAAACCCATGCGTTGCAAACTGAGTTGGGAAAAGCCGCCTTGCCCGATTAAATACTCGCGCCGAAAACTCATCTAACGGTTTATTCTCAAAAGAAAAGCAGCTTTGTAACACCGCCAATGAGACATCTGCAGATAACTTATCCCCAATAACATCAAAAAAGTTACCCGCAGTCACTCCCCAATGACTTATAATCGGCAGGCGCTCCACTTCATCAATACTCGCCATGGCTTTTACAAACTCAGCTCCTTCAATCGCATTGCCAACAAAAATGATGCATTGTGGCTCACTCTCAATGATATTACGAATAATAATCCTTGCTTCACTCTCTCGAGTGGCCCAGTTAAACCAAGATACGGGTAACGCACTGTTAGGCTTAGCCTTTTTATACTCTCTTAACAATGTGTCGTAATTGGAGCGTCCCCATGCAGTATCCTCAAGGAGTAAATGAGGCGCAACACAACCTTGTTGATTTGCATAATTGATGAGTACTTTACCCGCTTTGGTGTCATCTACCGAAAGCCTAAACACCCAATTGTCCTTACTCGGGTATCTTGTAATAGGTCCACCAGCGGCCCAAGGAACCAACAGCAGCGCTTTATTCTCGTTGATAAACTGACGAAATTTAATATAGGGGGGAGAATGCACGCCTCCAAGTACTAACAAAGCATCGGGATCTTTTAAAAATTGCTTAAAATGGAGCAAACTACGATTACTATTACCACGATGATCTTTGCTCACTAATTCAATCTTAAAACCTTGTATTTGATTATCAACTTCATCGAATGCGGTCAAAAATCCCATTTTTATCGCTTCGGCTGACTCATTTAAATTAGAATAATCAGCGTCATGATAAATACGAAACACTAGCTTTGAGTTTGCTGCGAGACAAACCGAGCTCAGGAGGCAGAAAAACAGTAATAATATTTTCATCGTATTACTAATTACTCAACACATAACTAAACTTTAGTTCAAATCATTGTGATTGCTTAATTTTATAGCGAATACCTTACACGTTATAGCTCAGCAGAAGATTGCATGGTACATAAAGAAACCACACCCTAAAGCGGGTGCGGTGGTTGGGTCATTCAGAACTACTTGCAAGTTGGCTCTGAATGTAATTTGGTAGACCTATTAATTTGATCAAGTTAATGTGTTGCTCAAGCCAATAAATATGATCCATTTCAGTATCATCTAACAGAGTTTCAAGCATTTCTCGCGTGACATAATCTTGCGCTTGCTCGCACGCTGTTATCACCTTTTTCAAATGATCTTTTACCAAAATTTCAGCTGCCAAGTCATTTTCTAGCATTTCTTTCACGTCAGCACCGACGTGAATTGGCGCACGAGAAGCGGTATCCGGTGTGCCTTCCAAAAACAAAATACGCTCGGTGATCCGTTTTGCATGGTCAAGCTCTTCTTCGTACTCGTGAGATAGCTTGTGATGCAGCTTCTCAAGCCCCCAATCTTCATACATTTTGGCATGAGCCAAATATTGATCCATAGAAGAAAGCTCAAGAGTAAGTTGCTTATTGAGTAAGTCGATGATGGTAGAATTGCCTTGCATAACTTACCCCTCAATCTGCGATTGCAGATAATTTTCAATGCCAGTATTTTTGATTAAGAAGTGCTGCGTTTCGAGCCAATCCACATAGCCTTCTTCATACTCAAGAATATCTTCTAGTAGCTCTCGACTAACATAATCCTGTTCGTGTTCACACAACGCAATCGCATCGCGTAGTGTCGGTAGCTGATCGAGTTCAAACGCTAAATCGCACGCCATCATTTCTTCGGTATGCTCACCTATTCGTAACTTTTCTAAATGCTGGAGGTTTGGTAACCCTTCAAGAAACAAAATACGCTCGATTAGATCATCCGCTTGCTTCATATCCTTGATAGATTTTTTGTAAGCTTTCTCGTTTAACTCTTCCAATCCCCAGTTTTTGTACATTCTTGCGTGTAAAAAAAACTGGTTTATCGATGTTAACTCTAACGTAAGCACTTGATTTAGCGCTGTTATAACTTGCTTATTACCCTGCATAGGGCCCCCTAATAATGTCGAGTGACGCCCTATAACCCTAGTTCAATATTTATTCTTCGCAAGATTAAATAAAAATAACAGTTTTCTTAATATACCCTTTTAAAATAAACAACTTATAAGAGTATTAATAACAATTTTCATTACATTTCGGGTTTCATTTTTTGAATAGCTTGTATTCAATCTTAACTCAGAATAAGAAACAGGCTAAGTTATTGAAACTCACAAAAGCAGCTCAGGTTATTCAACTCATCTGCTTTTTAACATCTAACCCCAAACGCTTCGCTAGTCGAACTAAATTTGCTCTATCCATTTCCAGCTCTCTCGCAGCTGCCGACCAATTTAACCCATTACGTTCCATCGCGTTAACGATCATGTCTTTTTGTAGTAGCTCGACGGCGAGTTTCATGGTAATAGGACCTGCTTTCTCTTCCTTAATAAGGCGGTCAGCTTGCCGTTTTTGTTGATTGTGTTTTGGCTCAATATCTATGTCATGGATCTCGATGATATTAGCCTGCCACTGTTGGTGCTTAGCTTTTAACGCTGCACGACTGACACAATGCTCAAGCTCTCTGACATTACCCGGCCAATCGTAATGCATTAACCGGCTGAGTGCTTGCCTATCCATCACTACTTGTTTTGCGTTGAGCGTACCTCTAAGCTGCTCTAAAAAAAAACCAACCAGCAGCGGTATGTCATCTAGCCTCTCAGTCAGTGGAGGAACAAATAAAGGATACACACTCAAGCGATGATAAAGATCCGCCCTAAATTTTCCGCGTTTCACCTCTTCTTTTAGGTTGCGATTAGTGGCAGCAACTACTCTAACATCGACAATATGAATACGGTCAGCACCTACCGCTTGCACCTCGCCGCTTTGCAGCACACGTAAGAGTTTACTCTGTAAAGTCAGGCTCAGTTCGCCAACTTCATCCAAAAACAGTGTGCCTCCATCTGCGGCTGCAAACTTGCCTAATCGGTCTTTATCGGCGCCAGTAAACGCCCCTTTTTTGTGACCAAAGAGTTCACTTTCTGCTATCGAGTCAGGAAGCGCTGCACAGTTAATTTGTACAAACGGTTTGTCATTTCGCTGGGAATTAAAGTGTACATGTTTTGCTACCAACTCTTTACCCGTTCCCGTATCACCTTGAATAAGGACATTAAACTCAGAGCCAGCTACCAGTTCAATTTCTGATTTAAGCGAGTGCATCACCGCACTCTCTCCTACCAAGATTTGCTTTTTAACGGACTTTTGGGATTGGGTATGTGTAAGTGAACGTGCTTGCTCATAGAGACGCTCAGCCTCAAACATACGTAATGCACTACTTGAGACAATTGTTTGTAGGGTTTTCATATAAACGTCAGACAAGTGCTCAAAGCTATCAGGTTTAAGGCTGTCGAACGTTACCAATAAGGCACTACTTTGCAGTGCGACCTTGAATCCCATGCAGGCATGCACTGGCAAGCGACTTTCTTCCGCTAGTAACAGACCATCGTAGGGGTCCGGTAAGTTGCTATTGGCAGGAAAACTAACTAGCTCGTCAGACTCGAAAATAGACATCAATCTAGGTTGTTCTGAGAGCAAAAACTGCCGCCCAACAGCGTCCGCACTCAATCCATTGCAAGCTAGAATCGTTAATGCATGCTGATCGCCATAGAGAATGGCGATGGCATCAGCGGTAACAGATTGACTCAATGCTGAAAGCAAGGACTTAGCGTATTGCTTAACCTCGCGCCCCTCTTGTGCTAACGAAAGTCGTGACAACGACATACTAAGCTCAAGCAACTTGGAGAGTTCTAACGAATTCATGTCAAAAAGACTCAATTTACTCAAATAAACACCATTTAAGGTAGGTCAATTTGACTCAAATATCAATAGGATAATTGTAATATTTTGATTTATATAAAATTTTAAAGTTGGCGTAACACCTGCAATAGATAGTCTATATATCAACATTCGCAGAGTTAACGATGAGCCGTGCATACCAACTTTTAAGATTTAGCAACATCGCCATTTTCACATCTCTCGCAGCGTTTATGCTGTCACTGCAAGTGAGTTTTTTTAGCGTTGAAAGCTTCAGCCTTTTCTCACAAATTGCAGCGCATATTAGTACTATCGTATTGGCCGCCTTGATTAAGCTTGCCTACGTCATCCGCCTTGTTTGTCTATACCACCTAGGTTTGGAGGTTAAATAAATGAGTTTAATCCAGCTAGAAGAGCCCTGTCCAAAAGCAGTGTGTTGGTATTTACCATCTACTTGGCCGGTGTTGATGCTCGGCTTTAGAGCGCTATTTTTACTCGCGGGGTTATTCGCTGTCGTGAGCATTTCTGTATGGGCTTTATTGCTCAATGGCAATGTTGTTTGGCGTAATGAATACCCAGCGACCTATTGGCACGCCCACGAGATGCTGTTTGGCTTTGGCGGTGCTGTCGTCGCCGGTTTTTTGCTAACCGCGGCAAAAAATTGGACGCAAAGACAGACATTACATGGTGGCGCACTGCTGTCACTCTGTATTATTTGGTGTGCTGCTAGGCTGAGCTTTTTTGTGGCAAATTCATCAATCATCATCACCTTACTACTACAACTGGGTTTTTGGCTCATTGTTCTAATCAACTTAGCATCCATTATTCTTGATGCAAAATCCAAAAACAATCGTGTTTTTATTTTTGCTGTAAGTATGTTGTGTGGCTGCAACATCATATTTTTGATTTTACTTCACAACCAGCACTTATTATTGCTAAGCGCTATAAGCCAAGCAACGCTAGTTGCTTACATGCTGTTGATTGGTGTAGTGGGTGGCCGCGTTATTCCATTTTTTATTGCCCGAGGATTGCAGCAAGTACAAAAACCACATACTCCGAAGTTAGACAGGACGATTTTCTACCTCGCCATCATCTGCGTTTTCACCTATATCCTGCAGTTTGCGATACCCAATACTCACTATTTAAGTGTTGCACTCCTGCTCCTTGGGCTACTGCACTCGATAAGAGCAACCTATTGGTTTAACGGTAAATTATTTAACGTACCACTGCTTTGGTCATTATATCTTTCATACTGTGCAATCGCAGTGGGTTTAATACTTATCGCATACAACAACACCTTTGCACCAGAGCATTTGCGCAGCCATCTTCACTTAGTGGCAATTAATGGCATGGGATTAATGATCTTAGCCATGATGACTCGCGTTACCTTGGGCCACACTGGTCGACTATTACAGGTAGGCACGACAACTATACTGGCGTTTATCTGTATCGCGGTATCAGGTCTTATCCGCGCATTCCTAATTCACTTTATAAACCCGCACAATGCATGGCTGTTAAGTGCCGTGGCTTGGGTTTTTGGTTTTATGCTTTTTTTCATTACCTTCGCGCCCATGCTGGTACAAAAACGCGTCGATGGGCGAATGGGTTAACTCTACTCTCAAATTGGAGATATTAATGCTTACAAACAACACGATTGAGTTGGTAAAACAAAGTGCACCGCTATTGGCTCAGGTCGGTCCCGAGATCACCGCCAAGTTTTATCATAATATGTTCAATCAACACCCTGAGCTGAAAGGGGTATTCAACCAATCCCATCAGGCTTCGGGAAAACAGCCGTTGGCACTATTTGCGGCATTAGCAGCCTATGCCAATTACATTGATCAACCAGAAGTGCTCAGTGACGCCATTTTACGTATCAACCACAAACACGTTAGCCTTGGGATCTTACCTGAGCAATACGCTATTGTTGGCCGGCATTTAATTGCAACACTCAAAGCCGAGTTCAGCGAACAATTCACAGACGAAATAGAGCAAGCTTGGCTTAGTGCCTACCAGTTTTTAGCAGATTTATTTATCACCGCAGAGCATGGTCTGTATCAAACCGCACTTGATCAGCAAGGTGGGTGGCAAGGAACGCGTGAATTTACGATTGAAAAGGTAATAAGCAATACTGAAAATATTAAGAGCTTTTATCTCAAACCAGTCGACGGTAAAGCCGTACCTCATTACCAAGCTGGGCAATTTATTTCTGTTTTTATACCAAAAGAAGTAGCAGGGTTTCAGCAGATCCGCCAATACTCTTTGTCTGTTGCCCCCAATGGTTCGTATCTTAGAATTTCGACTAAACACGACGGTGCCGTATCGCAATATCTTCATACGCTTAAAGCGGGCGACCTCCTCAAGCTCACTCCACCTGCTGGAGACTTCGTCAGACAACACACAGCCAGTCCAAAGGTATACATTAGCGCTGGGGTTGGAATTACTCCTATGCTTTGCATGCTTGGTGTTCATAGCCAGCATTCACCTGAAGTCGAGGCACACTTTTTACACGCTAATAAAGCCCTCAGTGACTTAGGTTTCAATCAAGAAATCAATGAGCTTGGTAGCAATATCCGAGATTTTAATGTGGTTACATGGTTGGAGTCAGAAGCCGATGGTACATATTCTGGGCTGATGGATATCAACGTAATCAAAGATACTTTGCCGCTCACACACGGAGAGTTCTACCTATGCGGCCCGGTTGCCTTTATGCGCTTTATCAAAACCCAACTGATTAATGCCGGTGTACAAGCCGAGCAAATCTTCTATGAGGTATTTGGTCCTCACGAAAACCTTCCAAACTAACAATTTAAATTTGGCGCCCTAATACTGTTGGTATTAGCCGGCGCCTTGTATTTTGCTCTGAATTAAAAAGTCGGTATGCTTGGAGAATGAATACTATTGGTATAAAAGCGTACTTGAAGGACAATAATATGAGCGCAATTTCTAGTATCTTAGTCGTCTGCATGGGCAATATCTGCCGCTCTCCAACTATGGAAGCGGTATTAAAGCACAAACTCGAAGCAACAGAGTTAACAATCCGTATCGATTCTGCTGGTACCATTGGCTATCATCAAGGTAACCCTCCAGATCCACGAAGTGTCGCAACAGGAAGCGCAAGAGGATATGACTTTTCAGGCATATCAGCGCAGCAAGTAAAACCCAGCGATTTTGAAGATTACGATTTAGTTTTGTGTGCAGACAACGCTAATTACCGCGATCTACTCTCCATTTGTCCTACCGGTTTGGCTCATAAAGTTCAGCTGTTTTTAGCGTTTGGTGACATGAGTGAGCATGAAGTGCCTGATCCTTATTATGGTGGTGAACAAGGTTTTGAACATGTGCTTGATTTAATCGAAGCCGCCAGCGAAAACATCATTAACAAAATTCGCTTATCGACAAGGTAAAATTAACTCGCTGGATCGGTACCAAACAAAGGGGTAAAAAGACCTTTTTTAGAGGCACCGCTATTGTTAGATTTAGACTTAGAATTTCCGTTCGAGAAATTAGCTCAGGACTTACAAACCACAGGCATTAGTATTTTGCCAAATTTCGTCAGTCCCGACATTTTATCCAAGTTGGAATTGAGAATAGCAGAGCTAAGCAATGATGATTTTAAGCAAGCTGGCATTGGTCGTTTAGCCTCTCACGAGCAAAATAAGAAAATTCGCAGAGATAAAATTCACTGGCTAGATAGCAGCAATGAGTTGGAATCTGTTTGGCTCAACTACATGGGCGAGCTAAAAACCTATTTAAACAGACGGCTGTTTATGGGACTTTTTAGTTATGAAAGCCACTTTGCCATTTATCCTCCAGGGGCGTTTTACAAAAAGCATATGGACGCTTTTAAGGGAAAGACCAACCGTATTTTGACCACGGTATTGTACTTGAATCAGTCTTGGGCGTCAGACAATGGCGGCGAACTAGTTGTTTATAATCCCGATAATCACGACGAGATACTCACAACGGTACTGCCAAGTTACGGCACACTGGTTACCTTTTTAAGTGATGAATTTCCTCACGAAGTATTAGTTGCCAACGAAAAGCGCTATTCAATTGCAGGGTGGTTTAGGGTTAACGCCAGCATTAACCATTCAATTGATCCACCAAAGTAATTGAAAGCTCAGCTTTATTACTCTGCGTTTCGCTAACTAACCCGAGAGCGGTTTAGGCCATCAGTTCATCAACAGAAATTGATGGCTTTTTTCGTTGTGGCTGTATGCAATCAGCGCACCTAAGACTGTTAATATCATCCCATGCAAACTTCTATGTCTTGAATGCTCTGACTGACAAATATTCTTTAGCTGGTCATTCACAGTTTCAATAATAAAGCGCTTTGATAACATTGCCTTGTCCCAAGCAGAAATAGCTCTGGCCTTCATATTATACCAATTGAATTAATTCTCTAATCAATTTGAAGGGTCAAATAGCATATTAGCTTCGTTAAAAATTTCTCATTTAGAACAACTAAATAGCAAAATTTTTGCCTTGCCTATATGGATATAGATACCTTGTCAATAGCAGTATGCTGTAGCGGTGTTATCGACAAAATTTCC
>NZ_PNDS01000053.1 GCF_005886535.1 Pseudoalteromonas sp. S2755 | reverse complement strand
TATGGTGTAGGAGCGGGTTCACCCCGCGATCTTTTCACCAAGAGCGCTTCCCACTGCGACGTAATGTGAATGGTTTATTTTTCAGCTAATTATCATACCGCAATTGGGCCGGAAATTTCATTACCGATCACCAATAAGGCTTCGCATATTGCACTTCTGTCACCAAATAGCTATTGCTTTTGGCATCCTATAATCTGCGATTGTAAAAATTGTCTTTAAACTTAATGTCGTGGAAATTCACCCTACCTACTTGACCTAAAGTTGACTTGAGAAAGTAGTATTCATCGGCACACTAATAAATGGGAGACAAAGTATGAAAGCAGAGTTTTGGCACGAGTTATGGGAAAGCGAACAAACTGGTTTTCATGAAGGGCAAGTAAACCGAATGCTGCTAAAGTACGGTGAGCTTTTAAACCTAAAAGAAAATAGCAGGGTGTTATTGCCACTATGTGGCAAGACACATGACATATTTTATTTCTTAGGAAAGGGCCATCATGTGATTGGCGTAGAGTTATACGAACCCGCAATTAAAGCATTGTTTGAAGCGCTAAAAGTGAAACCTAATATCAGCCGTGAAGGAGCGTTTACCCTTTACCGAGCCACAAATCTAACGATTTACGTTGGAGACTTCTTTACGATTACCAAAGCTGAACTTGAAAATATTGATGCCATCTATGACCGAGCAGCATTAGTCGCTTTACCTGAAGCTATGCGCCGCAAATATAGTGAGCATCTCAACGCTATCACGAATGCAGCATCACAGCTGTTAATCTGTTTTGAATACGAGCAATCGCAAATGGAGGGGCCTCCATTTTCTGTTTCAGCAGACATGGTCACAAGCTATTACGGTAATAGCCACAAAATTGAGCTACAAGCACGTCAATTGATCATGGGAGGGTTGAAAGGACTCGATGAGGCAGTTGAAAGCGTGTGGTTACTCAATAGCCTGAACTCGGAAAAATCAGTTTGCTAACTTTTTATAAAAACTCAGTTCAAATAAAACTACATAAATAAAAAAATGCATCCATTTTACAATTTAATGGGTGCTTTGCTCGCCAAAATCCCGTCTAGTGAATATTGCTATTAGGTACAGGTAAGATATTTACAATAATTTTGCAAGTTTGATGAACTTTTATTCGACTCTGTTCGTAAGGGTTAGCTATGGGTGACAAAAGTCATTCTTTTTAATCGAGTCTACAGGATGAGTATAATGAAAAAGTTTATAGTAAGTGCCAGTTTCATGCTTCTTATGGCATGTAGCGACAACGACGATAACGATACTGTTACACCTCCGCCACCGCCACCAACCCAAGAGTTTTCAGCGACTAAGACCTTTGAATTGATGTTATCTGGAAAGCAAGAAGTGCCGATGAATACGTCAATGCAAACCGCTTCTGCAACAGTTGAGCTTGATGAAAATCTGATGCAATTCAGAGCAACACTCGACTACAGCAACGTCGAAGGTTTTAGTGCTGCACATATTCACGATGGTGATTTGGGGGCTAATGGCGATGTGGCATTCGCCTTTGAAGCATCAGATGACAATATGGTGAGTATTCCAATAACAGATCTGTCTGAGGATCTAATTGAGGATATGCTTGACGGTGATTGGTATATAAATTTACACACCGAAGCCTTTCCAAACGGCGAGTTACGCGCTCAGATTGTGCCTGACACGGTAAGCGTGATCACGTTCAAATTAGATGGCTCACAACAGGTGCCAATGAATGAAAGTAGTGCCATGGGGTATGGTTATGCTTCCTACGACAGCGCCGATGGCGAGCTTTATCTTCGCGCGGTCACTATGGGTGTTGATGATGCCACCGCGGCACATATTCACACAGGCCGCATTGGTATGAACGGCGATGTGCTCGTGGTGTTAGAGCAGGACGACGAAGTAATGACAGACTGGGTAACGCCAGATGACACGATGATCGACGAAGCGACGTTGAATGTTTTGCTCTCGGGTGGACACTACGTCAATGTTCACACGCCAGAGATGCCAAACGGTGAGATCCGTGGCCAAATCTTGACGGACAATTACGCAGTTGCGACATTTGACTTATCCGGTAAACAGGAAGTGCCAGCAGTAGCAACAATGGCGTCCGGTGATGGCTATGCCCTTGTTAACACTGATGACTATGAAGTAGAGCTCAGAGTTGTCACTAGCGGGGTTGAGGATGCAACGGCGGCACATATTCATACCAGTCGGATCGGCATGAATGGTGATGTTCTAGTTGGCCTAGAGCAAGGCACCGATGATATGAATGTGTGGATGACGCCAGACAACACCATGATCAATGCTGAGATTTTTGCGGTGCTCGCATCAGGTGGTCACTATGTTAACGTCCATACTCCTAGCAATCCCAGTGGTGAGTTACGTGGCCAAATTCTTACCAGCAATTATGCGCTCGCTACTTTTGCGCTTTCAGGTCAGCAAGAGGTTCCGGCGGTATCGACAATGGCGTCAGGTGACGGCTACGCACTGGTTAACATGAACGATTATGAAGTTGAACTTCGTGTAGTGACAATGGGTGTTGAGGATGCAACGGCGGCACATATTCATACCGGTCGGATCGGCATGAATGGTGACGTTCTAGTTGGCCTAGAGCAAAGCACCGATGATATGAATGTATGGATGACACCAGACAACACCATGATCAATGCCGAGATTTTTGCAGTGCTCGCATCAGGCGGTCACTATGTTAATGTGCATACACCAGCAAATGCGAGTGGTGAACTCCGTGGTCAGATCCTTACTGACAACTACACGTTGGTAGCCTTTCCATTGAGTGGCGAGCAAGAAGTCCCAGCCGTTACAACCACAGCCACTGGTAGTGGATATGCTTTGGTAAATCGAAACGGCTTCGGCCTTGAATTACAAGTCCTCACTTCAGGTGTTGCCGATGCAACTGCTGCGCACATACATACAGGTATTGCTGGTGAAAACGGCCCTGTGTTACTGGCATTAATGCAAGATAGTAGTGATGCCAATCGTTGGATGGCTCCAGCCAATGCAGCACTGACAGCGGAAATATTTGCGATTCTGGCGGGCGGTGGTCACTATGTAAATGTGCATACACCAGCAAATCCAAGTGGTGAGTTAAGAGGTCAAATAGTTAATTAATCATTAAGATAATTATCTCGCATCAAAGAGTCTGTAAGCGCAGGCTCTTTTTCTTTATATTCAAATTACACAACTATTATCCAGTCAGGGGAGTTATATTTAGTTAAAAAGATGTAATCAAAAGATCATGATTTGTTCCCGTAATCGTAATGCAAAGCGTCTAGCGTAAACCTTCTTTAAAATAATAATGGTATTACAATGAATAAGATAAGCGTTTGTTCTACGCTCATAGCTGCATTATTACTAAGTGCATGTGATGATGATTCTGTGGAGGTTGTACAGGTTGAAAAGCCGGTGATCACAACGGAGACTGAAATAAAAGTCGTTGAAGTTCCGGTAATTGTGGAGGTGCCAGCAGGTAGCGCAAGTGTCATGCAAGTGGGCACACGGCCTGATTTCTTGATTCAAGATATGGAAGACAGTGCACTCAAAACCAAGCTTGAGCAGTGTGCTAACGGACCTTTTTATAAAACAGACTTTTCAATTGGACACCGTGGTGCGCCAATGCAGTTTCCTGAACACACCAAAGAATCTTATATTGCGGCAGCTAAAATGGGTGCTGGGATTTTGGAGTGTGACGTTGCCTTTACCAAAGACAAAGAGCTGGTTTGTCGCCATTCACAATGTGATTTACACACTACAACAAATATTTTAGCAACGGATTTAGGCCAAAAATGTACAACACCATTTGTACCAGGCGATCCTGAAAATGGAATTGCAGCCCAAGCTATGTGTTGTACCAGCGACATTACTTTGGCTGAGTTTAAGACATTAAAAGGTAAAATGGATGCCGTGAACTCAATGGCGACAACCGTAGAGGAATATATGGATGGCACGGCAAATTGGCGCACCGATTTATATTCGAGCCGTGGCACTTTAATGACCCATGCCCAGAGTATTGAGTTATTTAAAAGTTTAGGCGTGAAAATGACACCAGAGCTGAAGACTCCGTCTGTCGCTATGCCTTTTGACGGTTTTACACAAGAAGCCTACGCACAAAAAATGATCGACGAATATAAAGCTGCAAATGTAGATCCAAAAAATGTCTGGGCGCAGTCATTTAATCGGGACGATGTCGTCTATTGGATAAAAGAAAATCCCGAGTTTGGTGCACAGGCGGTGTATTTGGACGACAGATACGAAGCGCAAGCAGCAGATAATGAAACCATGGTATCAGCCGAGCAAATCGTGAATAACCCAGAGCTATTGTCGCCAACGATGGAAGAGCTTGCAGCGGATGGTGTTAACATTATCGCACCACCTCTTTGGATGTTATTAACCGAAGAAGGAGGGGAAATCGTACCCTCACCTTATGCCAAAGCTGCAAAAGCAGCAGGGCTTGAGATCATCACTTGGACACTAGAGCGCTCTGGTCACCTAGCCAGCGGCGGTGGTTGGTACTATCAAAGCATCAACGGCAGTCTGTCAGGTGAGGCGATGATAGATAATGATGGCGATACTTTTAAAGTGCTAGATGTATTGGCCAAAGAGGTTGGCGTAATCGGCGTATTCTCTGATTGGCCAGCAACGACCACTTACTATGCAAGCTGCATGGGTATGCCTGCCAGTATTTAAGTGGTGTTTATTGTGGTAGGAGCGGATTTACTCCGCGATCTTGTCTCTAATGATCGCCGCATAAAGCGGCTCCTACCAAGGATTTGAGATATGGTAGGAGCGGATTTACTCCGCGATCTTATCTCCAATGAACGCCGCATAAAGCGGCTCCTACCAAGGATTTGAGATATGGTAGGAGCGGATTTACTCCGCGATCTTATCTCCAATGAACGCCGCCTCAAGCACCTCCCACCAAGGGGTTGAGTATATGGTAGGAGCGGATTTACTCCGCGATCTTATCTCCAATGATCGCCGCCTAAAGCGGCTCCCACCAAGGGTTTGAGTTTATGGTAGGTGCGGATTTACTCCGCGATCTTTTGATTTGGTTCTCACTGTTATTATATCGGCTCCATTTGTTCCTAATTCGATGCTAGAAGAATCTCAACCCCTGCACTAATCTTTATTGTGAACGCTTTAATAAAGGCTAGAATCATGAAGTTAAACTCTATCCGTATCCTCATGACCACTATCTTTGGTGGTATTGTTGTTTTTGTCGTCATCGTTACCCTTTTAGTTGTCAACATGTATAACGCCTTGCTTGATTTTGAACAAATGGCAGATAACCGATACAAGGCTTACCAACTTGCCGACGAGTTAAGACAAAGCTCCGACGATTTAACACGATTGGGCAGAACCTATGCGGTAACTGGCAACGATAAATACGAAAAAATGTATATGGATGTATTAGCAATTCGTAATGGTGAAAAGCCTAGGCCTGAAGGCTACCATAAAATTTATTGGGATCTGGTGCTTAACTATGGTGAGAAGCCAAAACCAGACGGTCAGCGTGAGGTGTTACTCGATGCCATGAAAGCGGCAGGGTTTAGCCAAAAGGAGCTCAACTACTTAAGTGAGGCACAAGCCAATTCCGATGGCCTCGTCGCATTAGAAGTTGAAGCCATGAACGCTGTAAAAGGTAAATTTAAAGATAGCGCTGGCAATTACACTATTCAAGGCGAGCCTGATTTGACCAAAGCGGTTAACCTCACGCACAGTGATGATTATCATCGCTATAAAGCCAACATTATGAAACCGGTGGAATCATTTTTCACAGAGCTGGAAAACCGCACTAAACAAAACGTTATACAAGCACACAGTGCTGTGGAGTCTTATGTTTTTTGGGCCATGGTTATGTTAGTCATAACCGTATGCTTCAGTTTATTCGGTGTGTACTTGGTTCGTCGCCGCATCGTAAAACCAATTGAATTACTTGGCAGAACATTTGAAGAGATAGGTAGTTCAAATGATCTTAGAAAAACGGTAGATGAAAGCGGCGCAACTGAGATTCAGGTGGTAGCCAATATCGTAAATCGGATGCTTAATAGTTTTAAAAACACAGTAACTAATATCGGCTCTGCAGGTGGTGCGATGTCAAAATCTTCCAAAGAGGTGGCGCATTTTATTCGTAGCAACAAAGAGATAAGCGAAGAACAAAACGCTCGCCTTGAAACCATTGCTACTGCCGCGGAAGAAATGACTGCTACACTCAATGAGGTCACCTCAAGTACAGTAAGTACCGCAGATTACGCTAATCAGGTTGAACTTGAAGCGCAGCGTGGAATGGAGGTGATGTCGCAAACCAGCCAACAATTTACCGAATTATCTGCGCGCTTTGACAGAACTGCAAATATTATTTCAGAGTTGACTGAGCAAAGTGATCAAGTATCAAATGTAGTGAGCGTGATCCAGGCGATTGCAGAGCAAACTAACCTCCTCGCATTAAATGCTGCCATCGAAGCGGCAAGAGCAGGAGAGCAAGGTCGTGGCTTTGCTGTTGTTGCAGATGAAGTAAGAACCCTTGCACAAAGAACCCAAAAATCCACAGAAGAGATTCGTGATATCATCAACCAGCTGCAAACCAAAGCGGGGAGTGCGAATACCGCCATTCAGCAGAGTCAGCATCAAGTGCAAGCAACGGAAGAGCAGGTGATGGTATCTTCCGAAGTGCTCGACAGCATATTTGAAGCTGTAAGTAAAATCAAAGATTTGACTCAAGGTGTTGCTACTGCCTCTCAGGAACAGTTATCGGTGACAGAAGACATTAACACCAATATCAATGGCCTGAGTGATATTTCCAAAGAAGCAATTAAGCGGATGAATGAGTTTATGGCCATTGTTGAGCAGCTAGAGCAAACTAGTCATCGCCTTAACGACAATGCGAGAGAGTTTACTGTTTAGTACTTAAAAAGCGCTTGACGCGCGGGTCTTTTTTCTACTGATCGCCGCGTAAAGCGGCTCCCACCAAGAGTTTGAATATATGGTAGGAGCAGATTTATTCCGCGATCTTGTCTCTAATAAACGCCGCCTAAGGCGCCTCCTATCAAGGGTTTGAATATATTTTATTAGCGGTTTCAAGGCGC
>NZ_PNDS01000052.1 GCF_005886535.1 Pseudoalteromonas sp. S2755 | reverse complement strand
GTATCTAATTTGATTGCAGCAGAATACGTTGCGCGTTTTAATTTCGTCATCTTTTCACCCAAATTTGTATGCAAATAGCATAACATTTCTTTCTTAATGGGTGGCCAAATTAACTATGCCACTACAATTACTCTTTTTACTAAAACATCGGATGGCTTTTGCTGTGTTTCTTACTCGAGGAAGAAGCCCTTCTGTGTTTGAAAAAAACTATGCGGAGGGGCCATTACATTTCTTAGTTTTGACCTTAGCGTTAATAGATTTTTTTGCGTTAATGGAGAACTTTCTGCGCAATCTGGAGCATTTAGGTATAAACGAAGAAACCGCAAAGGTGTTCTGGGAAGTAACCTTCTTTTATGACTATTTTGCTTACTTAAAATCAGTGCCTATGCTGCTGTGTGTCGCGGTACTTTATATCGGGTTTATAGCTCGAAGAAATGCTCCGCTACAAGTTGGGTATCTTGAGTCAGCACCAAAATAGGGCTGTTAACATATCGTGCTGTATGTGGATTAGCACTCGCTACAATTCAGGCATTAAACGTGTGGGGTAAGCTATCTCGTCGCGAGTGTTAGGATGGTGTTTAGTGGTTTTAAATTACCGTAGTAGCCATCTATATTTGCTTGAACCCATTCATCTTTTGATATGTCTGGCCAATTGACAGAAAAGCCTAAGAAAAATATTAGCTCCTCAAAGAAAAAACGTTGAGTTCTACCATTGCCCTCTCTAAAGGGATGAATAATATTTAATTCACAGTAGATATCCGCAAGCTGGGCTAAGATTTCTGGTTTAGCTGCGTTTATATCCAATGTTTCAATTTGCTGGAACTGCTTTTGTACTTCAACATTGATTCGTGAACAAGTACAAAACCGAGTTTCCCCTTTGGAAATGTCAACAGTTCTAATCTCGCCAGCCCAATCATATACATCTTGAAATAAATCAGTGGAGATGTCGTAAATGATTTAAACTAAATTCGTGGAGGGATTTGATTGTAGAAGAGTATTTACTATATCTAAAGGCGGTAAACGCTAGCTCAGCTTCCGCTAACTCATTTGCATCTGTAATATTAAGCTTATTAACTAGTACGTCAGATTTTGGATAACAATAACTATCCTGAGCAACGCCGTATTTATCTCGCATATTTTGCTTTTAAATCAGCAATTGATTTGCTCACGCTCTCTTTTTTAAAGCTTAGACCTTCGTATTTAGCGCTTATTTCAAAGTTGCTCATTTTAGGTATAAATGTTTGAACATTTTTTGCTTTTTTCACCGAAGTAACAGCCATAAATACACCTCTTGTCTGACTTCTTAAGTATAACTTAGCACTATAGTTATGCCAATAGTTCAAAACAGCCCGCTTCTTTTACTTACACCCTAGCTTAGCGTATATGAAGCACCATTCGATTTTGATAGTTTGATATGATATCTGACAATTAATGATGACTCAGGCCCCTTGCAAAGCTAGCTTCGTGTGTGGGTCATTTTGTCTATGTGCTTAAAAAACTCAGAGGACAACATGTCTAATAAAAGTCTTAGTGCTCGAATTCCTGCCTATAAAATGGTATTTGCAAGTGGCGAACTGCAGAAAACCTATAAGGATCTCGTCTCTATCGTTTAATCTTTAAATCTATTTAACTCCATTTCTAGCGAAAAAAAGAGTGCTAGTAGTAGCACTCTTGTCGATGCAAAATTCAACAGTAATACCCTTTAGTTGCTAGTCCATGCTTGGGGCGCTGGAATACACCAACTCAATTAGGTTATTCATCGTTCTTGATTTTTGCATATAAGCCTTTTCCATATGGGCAAGCTCTTGTAGTTCAAATAAGGTCGTTTCTACGAGTGCCAGCCATTTTTCTGTGGTGTCTGGTACCGCTTCACTTTGCTTTGTTGCTTTTTTTAGTGCGTCGTAATAAATAGTTAAGTCACGATATTGGCTTTGATAGTCCATTGTTGTTCCAACCCGTCTCTTTTAATTTACAGCAAGGTAACAGGAATTCTCAGCAGAAATCTGCGGAAAATAATTTTTTTACAACTTTTTAATTCGAAAGATAATTAATATTAGCAAAGGCGGAGATCACATCTTTCGCAAAAGCAATGCGAGGGTGCTTTAACGCGCCCTTTTTCCATACCAAATAGATGTTGTTTTCGGGGCCTATGGGGCCAAGCTGGATCAGTTCACCTGCTTTAATGAGATCTCGGCAGAGATAATCGGGGAGAACGGAGTAACCAATTCCAGAGCGAATGATGTTAGCAATTGCTCTAATGTCTGGGCAAATAGCGATGACGTTAGAGTTGCAGCTCGCATTAAATACACGGTCAAAGTATTGTCTTACCAAAGGTAAGTCTTGGTCGTACGTGACGACGTTATAGCTTGAGAGTAAGTCGGCGGTAATATCGCTGTCTTGGATTTCTCGGCCCTCTAAACGGTTCATCACTAGCCACAGTTGTTCTTTATCTAGAACGAGATAGTCAAAGGTTGTGGGATCTGGCGCAGAGGCGGCAATGGCGATGTCGGCGGTGTCGTTTATTAGTGCGTCGAAAATGTTAATTTTATTGCCAATATGAAGTACCACGTTAATGTTGCCCGCTTGCAATAAGTTGGCGATTTGTGGACCGGAGACAAAGCTTAAATACTCCGCGGGGCCGGCAATATTTAGTGTGCCAAACACCGCATTGGAGCGTGCCCGAATTGAGGTGATCTTCTGCTCTAAAATATCGATATGACCAGACACTTGCAGCGCTAAGTCATGTGCTGTTGGCGTTGGTTTTACACCTCGTGCTTGACGTTCAAACAAGGCTTTTCCTACTACCGCTTCCATGGTTTGAATATGTGCAGTGACAGCCGGCTGCGACATCCCCAAGTTGGCCGCAGCCTTGGTGATATTTTTGCAGCGGTATACTTCCACAAAGGTTTTTAGTTGGGTGAGATGAGACATAAAACATTCAAGCCATAAATATTCTGATTGCTCCTACCAATTTATCCGAATTCTCCTGTATCCGCAAATCACCTAAACTTGTCGATATTGAACTGGTATGAGGAGCCGGGATGAACAAGAGTTTAGTGAATACGATAGTGTGGGTGTCATCGTTGTTGGGTTCAGCACTTGCGCTTAGCGCTCATGCAAGTGAAGGTGAGGTATTAGTGTTACTTTCGAGCGAAACCTCGATGGAACTTGCCAGTGGCGAGACAATAGAAACAGGTTATTATCTCAATGAGTTTGGGATCCCAGCAAAGGCGTTGGTGGATGCTGGATATAAACTAGTATTAGCAACACCAAAAGGTAATGCCCCTGCTGTTGATCAAAAGTCAGTGACGGTTGATTACTTTGGCGGTGATGAGACTAAATTACAAAGCATCAAAAAATTTATTGCTAATCTGCCAGATATTAACGATACCGCGAGTTTTAGCGAGATCCTTGCTGCGGGGTTAGACGAGTTTGATGCGGTATTTATTCCAGGCGGACACGCCCCATTAATTGATTTGGCGAATAATCCGCAGGTGGGTGAAATTTTGCGCCATTTTAACCGCGAGAATAAACCTACAGCCGCGATTTGCCACGGCCCAATTACGTTGCTGTCGGCGCAAAGTGAACCAAAAGCGTATTATCAGAGTTTAACAACACAATCACCTGCTCAAGCGAAAAACTGGATTTATGACGGATATCAAATGACGATATTTTCGAACCCAGAAGAACAGGTATTTGAAAGCACGTTAAATGGCGAAAAACTCAACTTTTACCCAGCAGCAGCGATGTCTCAGGCTGGAGGAAAGATGCAGTTTGCAAATGCATGGCAGCCAAAAGTGGTTGTTGATAGAGAGCTAATTACGGGGCAAAACCCATTTTCAGACAAATTACTAGCAAAAAAGCTGCTAGAAATGTTAGCGAAAGTATCGAATATTCAACAGTAAGGAATTGAGCATGCTTAATTTTGTATTTAAAAATCAAACCGAAATTCTTTTTGGTAAAGGCCAAATGAGTGAAATCACCTCACGATTACCAGAAGCTGCAAAGGTGCTGCTACTGTACGGCGGCGGCTCGATTAAAAACAATGGTGTCTACGACCAAGCTATGAGTGCATTGACAGGTGTTGAGGTTGTGGAATTTGGTGGTGTGGAGCCAAACCCAACATACGAAACGCTAATGCAAGCGGTCGCGACGGCAAAGCAGAATGATGTGAATTTTATTCTTGCAGTTGGCGGCGGCAGTGTTATTGACGGCGCAAAGTTTGTGGCGGCAGCTGTGAATTTTGACGGTGAGCCTTGGGACATTTTGGTAAAAGGTGCAAGCTTTAGCAATCCATTACCGATTGGTGCTGTGCTTACTTTACCTGCTACAGGCTCTGAGAGTAACGGCAACTCAGTGGTTACTAAAAAGGCAACTTCGCAAAAGCGTGCGTTTTCGTCACCGACGGTACAGCCGCAGTTTGCGGTACTCGACCCAGAATACACCTACTCACTACCGCCTCGCCAAGTGAGTAATGGAGTAGTGGATGCGTTTGTTCACGTGATTGAGCAGTATTTAACGTATCCAGTAAATGCGCCACTGCAAGACAGATTCGCAGAAGGTATTTTACAAACGCTTATCAGCGAAGGGCCAAAGGCGTTAAGCGAGCCTAACAATTATGATGTAAGAGCAAACGTTATGTGGTCTGCAACTATGGCGCTAAATGGCCTTATTGGTCAAGGCGTACCACAGGATTGGTCAACGCATATGATTGGTCACGAGCTAACGGCATTGTATAACCTTGACCACGCGCAAACGCTTGCGATTGTATTACCTGCGGTGATGTATGTGCAACGAGACAAAAAAGCCGAGAAAATCAAGCAACTTGGTGAGCGTGTATTTGGTATTACAGCGGCGGATGAAGCACAGCAAATTGACCAAACGATAAAAGCAGTTCAGGACTTTTTTGAGTCGATGGCGGTGCAAACGCGTTTAGCCGATTACCAATTAGACGAAAAAGCAGTACAGGAAGTTATCGCTAACCTAGAAAAGAACGGCATGACGGCATTAGGTGAGCACGGCGATATTGATTTAGCGAAGGCGAAAGAAATTTTAATGCTGGCGTTGTAAAGCAATAACCAGTTGGTATAAGTGCTGTCAGATAATAGGGTAAGATGGTTCAGGTTCTTTGAACCATCTTACCCTTATTTATGCTCAGACGGCTTTGCTGGTGAATTAGCGCGTGAAACGGTATCGTTTCAGCAAAGCTCAGAACTAATTAATGACCAAACTTAATGCGGATCCCTGCATTGATCGTAAATCCGTCGTTACGAGACCAAATATCAGTTGTCCATCGTCCACTCGGAGCCTGTTGAGTTAGCAATATTGGCTCATCTTTAGTTTGCCGAACATTGAGCAAGTTCTCTGCATTTAAGAAGTAACTTATGTTACCAAGAGTGATTTGACCAAGTAAGCCTAAGTGCCAGTATGCGTCGCTTCTATCACGGTAACGGTTATTTTCGAGATGCTGTGTACCAGTATAATAAGCTTCAAAGCCTAGTAGGTGACTGCCATGCTTCTCCCACATAATTACTGCACCAGCAGAATGTGTTGGTGTTAGGGTTAATGGAGTTCGGCTAGTGCCTAATCCGCTAAGTTTTGTTGCGTCAGTATATAAGTAGCTTCCAGTTATTTTGATGTCATGCCAGCGGTATCGCAAAAGCAATTCTGCGCCACGAATTTCGGTCTGGCCTGGGTTATTCACTAATCGAACGTGGTTATTTGTATTCGGGTTTTGGGCTTCGATGACCTTAAGCTCAGTGACATTGTCGACATCCGAGGCAAACAGGGTGACACTTGTTTCAATGTCATCAAATACATAGCTGAGATCAATAGACGCTGTAGTCGCCAGTTCCTCCTCTAAGTTACTTAAAGGCTCAAGGCGAGACAGGCCACTGTCTTCAATATCTTCAATAAAAGGTGTCGGCGCAAAGAAGCCTTGACCGTAGGATCCGCGAATTGTCCAGCTGTTTGGATTGTACAAAATGGATGCACGTGGACTAAACTGAGTGCCGTATTCACTGTGCCAATCGGTTCTGGCGCTCAATGATATTGAAACGTCTTTTTCTGTGTCATAGTCTACCTGTGAAAATAACCCAGGTACTTGATAGTTATAGTTAAACTCTGAAAAGTCATCAGACTCAAAGCGGTCAGACTGATAAGCTACTCCAACAAGCCAAGCAATAGCTTCACGATAACCCGATACACTAGATTCAAATAAGTAACTTTCATGGTTATCTGTTTCTTGAGTCATCCCATAAACATGGTCATGCTCCTGGTGCATCGCTGAACCACGAACACTGAGGTTTATTTCTTCACTAAGTGGTTGGTCGAAAATAAAACCGCTATCTAACCTTAATGAGTCTTGCTGTTGAGGAAATGATTCACCTGTAGGTAATGTATCTGTTTGTTGCGTACCACCTTCACGATTTTCTCTCATCGCACCAAACGTCCAATAAAGGTTGGCACCATCTTCATTTTCCCAATAAAAACGTGGGCGAACGGTCGCGCGCTCATAGCCTGCTATATCAAGCCAGCCATCCTCATCTAAATCTTGCTGAGCTTGATGATGAAGTCCCAGAGTAATTGACGCACGAGTACTTGAGTTCAGTGGGGTTGCAAAATAGGAGGTAATATCTTGACCACTTTTTGATGTTGCATTGAGTAGCACTTCACCTTCAAGTTCATCCCCTGGTGTACGAGAGATAAGATTAATCACCCCGCCTAAGGCTGATCCACCATACAAAGAAGAAGCTGATCCTTTGATAATTTCAACATTGGCTAAGTCGGTTGGAGGGATTTGAAGCAACCCAATTGACGCAGTTTGTCCACCATATAATGGCAAACCATCACTAAGTAGCTGGGTATAGCGACCATACAGGCTTTGCAATCTTATGTTGGCACTGCCTAAAGCCGGAGAGGTATTTTGTACTCGTACACCGCCAGTTTCAGCAACTAGCATAGAAATATTTCCGGGCCGCATTAAGGCTTTTTCTTGGATTTCCTCACTATTGATAATTTCAGTTCTAGTTGCCGATTCGTTCACGATCCGACCAAGTCGTGACGCGGTTACTTGAATTCTCTCTATTTTATTCTGGTTATGTTCGCCATGATGTTCATGTTCTCCCGCATAAGATACAGACGGGCCAAGTAAGATAGCCAGCGCCACCTTTGAATATTGATTAAGCATGTTTTACCTCAGGTAATGCAAAACAACGCGAAGTTTTATTAGCTTAATACCAGCTCAAATTGAGGAAAAAACCTGACGCGAGCTACGTCAAAAGCTTCTTATTTAGAACGACTAAATAATAATATTTTCGTCTTGCCTACATGGGTGTAGATACCTTGGCGATAGCAGGGCGCGGTAGCTGTGTTATCGACAAGATTTTTTCGCCTCAAAATAAACCGCTTAATTAAGTCAATTGGTATAACTTTCGCAGCATATAAATTAAATTTTTAGTAAGAATTTAGTTTGGCTGTAGCCTAAGCGGTAAAATAGGAGGCCGATAGAATGAGGTCGCAATACTATGAATATCTGGAGTTGGAGTTGATCGTACAGGACCACCAAAACGAATGAGTTCTGAGGCAATAGGGTTTATAGGAATGTATGCAAAGGTTGCACAGGTGTTTTCGGGGCAAATGCAATCGTTCTCACAGCAATCTGTGTCACAACAATCATCTGCACCTTGCTGGTATTCGTTTTGAGATTCAAATGTGATTGATTGCGTGATAATAATGTCATCATCAGATACAAAAAAGGGAGATGCTAATGCTTGCCCAACAAAGGCAACCAAGATTGTCATCATAATAAGTAGTTTTGACATTCCCTTACACATAATAATCTCAACTCGAAACTGCTGCACATTGTAGGGAATAATTTTATATAAGTGAAGTGTATCGGAGACGATAAATGAGCGCTGGTTATAAAAGCCTGTGGCGTAGCGATACTAAAAAGTTAAGAAAGGCTGTTTATTATCCAATATGAACTCAGGTTTTGGGTCAAGGTGGACTTATTCCACCTTTTTTGAAATACGTATAGCGACTTAAAAATTATGTAAACTAGAAAGTAAATTTCAGATCTTTAATAACTCTTGACTGGATACCTCTAATTAAACTATTTTCTTTAAGTTCACCGTTAAAATGACCTGTTCTAACTCTCTGAATTTCCATGTCAAATTCACATGGTTTTGAAGTTGCAATCTGTTCTAGATCTATGAGACCAGCGCTTTTTGCATTGAATGTATTGTTGGTCGAGTTTCCAAACTGTGTTGAGAAAGAGCCAGTCACTAACCCGCCCGTATTATTTGAACATGCATAGTTAACGATAAGAGATGCGTCACTAGCTGAGTCTATTCCATCAATATGAATTTCAATATTTTCATCATATCGAAAAGTTTTCTTTGCTTCGGGGGTAAGTACCAAAAAGCCTAAAGGAAGCTCCACAGACGCTGAAGCATTTGCTTCTTTCTTGCGATTTAACTGGATAGTATACAGGCTGTTACTAGTTACAACTGAGGATCTGCCCTCGTAATCAATATCTAGAATGTCAGTATCTTTAGTCAATTGGATTGTCTGACCATTTACGATTGCTCTTAGTGTATCGCCTTCGCTTAAGTTTACATTAGATCCGAACGAGTCCCCGACGTTTAGCTCAGCCACAATTCGGGCTCTCTCCCCATTTGAAGTTATTGATATATCCGCACTAATTGCATTTGTTTTCAGCAGCTCAGATTCTGTCTCAGATGTACAAGCCATAAGAAATGTGCTGATACTGGCTACGGTTATAAGTAACAGAGAAGATTTGGTTGATTTCATTTTTTACCCGTGATTCATTTAAAAGCAGATTCTCCAATTTAGAAACAGGGATGACAAGTTAAAAAATGTAATAGGGTTGTACAGTAAAAAGAAATAATCACTGTTGTTTGCAGGGGGATTTAACAATCTTAGTGCTATTTTCGTTTACGGGTTACGGGTTACGGGTTTTGTTTGAGCTGCTCGATGCGTTGCTCAAAACTTGGGTGTGTGCTTAACCAACTATGCTGTTCGTCGCTTTCCTTGGCGAGCTTTTCGAATATAGAGATCATTGCGTCACTATTACCATACAGCGCCATTAGCTTTTCATGTGCGTACAAATCAGCCTCGAGCTCAGCTTGCTGAGAGTAATTTTGGTTAATACCTAACATTGCGCCCTGCATCATTAGATCTGATAGCGCAGAGATGTCACCCAATACGACACTCAAACTGACAAATACGATAGACGAGCTCACAAGAGATTCCATTACGTGATTATGCTCAACATGACCAATCTCGTGGAGTAACACTGCGCTAAGCTCTTGCTGAGTCGATGCCAGTTCGACCATGTTATCGGTGATCACAATGCTACCATTGGCCAATGCCATGGCGTTGGCTTTATCTTTCCACTGCCTAAATTCAAGTTTAAACTCGCGTTCACTCGATGCATTGGTGCCAAGCAGTGAGACAAATAAAGCGCGAGTCTCTTGCTGTTTGATTTCACTTAATTTTGATTCAGAAAATTCCGAGTTGTCTAGCTCGTTTAGGCTACTTTCGTCGATGACTTGGTAGATTGGTTTGGGCAATGAGGCTGAGATTTCTTCAGCGAAGTAAGGCACACCTTTGGTATAAAACTGATAACCACTAAATAAAACGACCACAACCGTGGCCGCTATAATCCAAAGCCAATGAGTTTGCTTAGACTGTTTGATTCTGCTGTGTATCTTTGAGCTCATCTAGTACTTCTCGCATCACATCGATGTTGTATTTTCTCACTATTTTTTGGCTATTAAATAACTGAGGTAGCTCAATTAAACACACTAAAATTAGCAGTATCCAGCCATAAAAGAGAATAAACACAAGCCCTAATAGCATTAAAGTGAGGTTAATTGCACCCCGTGCTGTTTTACCCAGATAAAAGTGATGTAAACCTGCAGCAAAAAAGTAATTGAGTACCGCGTAAGTATCAGGATCTTTTACGAGCTGTTCTTCCAGTTGGTAGTACTGCTTGCGCGCTTCAGGACTTAGCTGAGCAACTTGGTTTCTCAACGCTTCTTCTTGTTCTCTTAATGCTATTTCGTCCATGCAAACTCCTAGGATTAGGTTACGGTAGGGGATCTGACTTTACTTCAATACAATCTGGGTCATTGCAGCGCCTAATCCGACAAAAGCCGATACGCACGCCTTTAAAGAAGCCGTACTTTTCGATTGCTTGATAAGTATATTCAGAACATGACGGCGTAAAGTTACAACTTATATTGAAGTGGGCTTTTGCTCCACCATTCGCTTGATAGCGGCGAATGGCAGACAGAGCAAAGTGTTTAAGCACGCTTACGGCCCAGTGTTAAAATCACGGCTTCGCGGCTCCAAAATAGCATAAAACGTTTGTTTTCGATAACTTGGAAAACAAGTTGCCAGCCATCTTGCGCTTCCATATTTAAAGTTGCTTCAAGCTTTTTTAACGGTAATCCACTTGAGCCAAGTAACAGTGTGCCGCAGCCACCTTCAACTACATGGATAACTTTATATTCGTCGTATTGGGTCATAATACATCCCTGATTTAATTAGAATAAGTGAGATTTAATTCTATAGTAGCCAAGTAATCGCGACAATAGCGATTTCGTTGTTATTTTTTTAATTACAACAAAGTTTGATATTACTCATGAATAAAGCAAGATGTTGCCCCGAGTGACCACTCTACAACGGCTTCAGCATGAAGTTTAGTCGTGTCATAAAGAGGGATTTGAGTATGCCCTTGCTGAACGAGCAAACCTATTTCTGTGCAACCTAAAATAATCCCTTCAGCCCCTTGTTGATAGAGTGCGTCGATGATGTCTAGATAAGTTTGCCTTGAACTTGCGTTGACTTCACCGCGACATAATTCGTCATAAATGATATTGTGAACTAAAGCTTGTTGATCCCCATCAGGTGTTATGACCTCAATGCCATGAAGGTCTTGTAATCGTGCTTTATAAAAGTCTTGCTGCATCGTAAATCTCGTACCTAACAGCGCGATGCGTTTTACGCCGTCATCTTTAAGTCGCTTCGCGGTTGCGTCGGCAATATGCAGTACAGGCAATCCTGACGCTACGCTAATTTCACCTGAAATTTTATGCATGGTGTTGGTACAGATCACAATGGCATCAGAGCCTGCACGTTTCAACGAAGTAGCTGCACCTGCCAAAATGGTTGTCATTTTCTGCCAATCACCTGCTGCTTGAAGCTCAGCAATTTCGGCAAAGTCGACGCTATACAAGCAAAGCTTGGCACTGTGTAGCCCGCCAAGCTTTGCTTTAACGGTTTGATTGATAAGCTGGTAGTAGCTTTGTGTTGACTCCCAACTCATACCGCCAATTAGCCCAAGTTGTTTCATAGTGATCGCTCGTTATTTGCTGATAATAAAGACAATAACGGATCTGGATTGAAACTTGAACAGTCAGCTTAAGGCGAGTTGACGGTTTTTCTTACTCTTGAGTTTCTTACGCTTTCTTTGCCACCATAAATATAACCCAGTAAAACCAAGCAACACCGGGGCGAGTCCCATAATGCACCAAATTATTTTACTGGTAAGCCCTGCAAAGTGGCCAAAGTGGAGTTTTCTAAAACTGTCAATTACCCTGTCTAAAGTAGACGCCGTTCGAATATCGTAGGCAAAGGTTTGTTTACCAGATTGCGCATCAAAGCTAACCGTTGCTGCATAGTTACTAATGAACGGGTTGGCATCGGCCACGCTGCCAAAAATGGTAATGCTGGTTTGCTCTGGCTCAAATGGAAATAGCCAGTAGGTCGGTTTAAGTCCGTCAACCGCACGATGGCTTTGGGTCATCATGGCATCAAAATCTAATGAGTGGTTAAACATTGTGTGGCTGACAATATGGTGCTCATCTTCTTGATGCTCAAAAGCCTCGTGGTAATACTCCACTGCATTAAAGTAAACGCCAGTAATGCCAAGCGCGAGTAATACCGGCGCACTCCAAATACCAATTACCTTATGCAGGTCGCTCATCATGACGAGTCGAGGAGCTTGTCGTCTAAAGCTAAAGAAGCGCCGCCAAAAGCGCCGATATATCACTAAGCCGGAAACACCGAGCAGTGTAAAAAGTATGGCAACAACTAAACCGATAACGACACCCATGTGTGGAAAGGTTTTACTCACATCATCAAGTAGTAAGGTGTAATGTAGGTGAAGAATAAAATCAGTAAAGTCGCTGTGAATACCCACAGGCTCGCTTAGCATTTTGCCTGCGTACGGATCTAGATACGTTTTAAACCACGTGTCTGTGCCATGCTTTAATAAATAGACTCTATCAGCTTCGTAGCCATCATCGAATATTTCCCAGCTACCAATTTCATAATTTGGATGGGTGTCTGCGACATAATTAACGAGCACATTCATGGACTGACGTTGGACGTCTTGGTCCTGATAAGTCAATGTCGCTTGTGTTGGAAGTAATAGGCTATCTATCTCGAATTTAAACACCAACATGCTACCTGTGATTGACATAACGGCGAGTGGCAGTATCGCGATTAATGCCATTGCACTGTGCCATTTAAATAGTGTTTTACGCATTGTTTTCCTTTGAGTTAAAGCTAAATGAGAATGAATAAATGGATGAATTTACAGGCTGAATTAACAATAAGAATTAACAAGGACACCCACTTTAATGCTTGCAGGTGCATTAAGGTGGGTGTCCGTTTAAACCTTTCAGTCTATGTCCTTCCGTAGGCTCTCCTAAATGAATGACTAAAAGCGGTAGTGAAGACCGATATCGGCTTTGCGCTCAGCCCCCATCCAGCAATTGCTTTCGTCATAACATGCGCCAACGTAACGCTTGTCACTGAGGTTACTAACGCTAAAGGTGATCCTGGCTTGCTCGCTGAGTTCATAATCAAACGCGATGTCGAATAAGGTATAGGATGGCACGGTATCTGAGTTGTATTTGCCAACATAACTCTCGCCAACATAACGAGCACCAACACTGACTTTAAGGGCGTCTAGCAGGCTTGGATAATAGTTTATCCAAAGCGAAGCGGTGTTATCTGCAACCCACACCAAGCGTTTCCCCACCAAATCTTGATCTAATTCATTTTTAGTGACTTTCTGGTCCAGATGCGTGGCATTGAACTGCACATCAACTTGTTCGTTAAAGGTGTGAGAAGCCTCAAGCTCAATACCTTTGGACTGGATTTCACCGGCTTGGGTTTTCGTGACAAAGTCTTTGCTGTTAATGATTTCATTCTGCTTGGTGAGATCGAATAGCGCAAATGTTAGCTGCGTATCGCGAGATTGATATTTAACGCCAAGTTCCCATTGTTCTGCTTCAGTTGGCTTGAAGGCTTGTTGAGTTACGCTATCTTCTCCTGCAACGGGTTCAAATGACTGACTATAGCTTACGTAAGGTCGCCAACCAGAATCCAGCTGATAAAGTGCGGCAACCCTTCCGGTGAGTTGGGTGTCATCAATAGTTGATTCCGTTTGCCACTCGGTGCCTGCGTAGTTTTTGTCAGCAATAACATCACTGGTGAAACTGTCGTATCTAAGACCAGCCAATAGAGTTAGCGCTGATATTGTCACTTCGTCTTGGACGTAAAGCGCGCGGTTACTTTGTTCAATATCGTGCGCTTCGGTATAAAAGTTAAGTGGTAAAGCGCTTATATCAAACGCTGCATAATTGGGCGCTGCTAGATTAATACTTGGTGTGCCTGTCCCGAGTGTATCCCAGTATCCTACTGTAGAGGTTAATGTCTTGTATTCAAAACCCAAGAGCAAGTGATGTGATGAATCGCCAACCGTAAAGTGAGTCGACAATTGGTTGTCTAAAACATAGCCGTGTTGCGTTTCATCGGTTTTATATGCTGAACGGGCAAGTATGGTATCGCTATCTGCTATTAAGTTTTGGTTGTAGGTATTTTGCTGCAGGCCTTCTGCATCGGTGTAACGCCAGTTGGCAAACAAAGACCAATCGTCAGACAAACTGTGTTCCAGCTTTAGCCCTGCCATTAGCGTTGTCCTATCAAAATTAGCCCAATTGATATCGCCTGCAAATGCATCGGCATCTAGATAACCGTAACTTGCGCGCGTAAGCGTACCAACACTATGTAAGGGAGTAGATGGTATGGCTTTGGGATCGTCTTGGTAATAAAGCTGTGCAGTTAACGCCGTATCATGGTTCGGTTGCCAGCGCAGTGAAGGTGCAAACACAGTGCGTTCTTCTTCCGTTGTTTTTTGCTGGCCATCACTTGTTCTTGATAGCGCAATGGCACGATAGCTTAGTTCATCGGTGATCACACCTCCATGATCAACGCCGATTTCTTTGAGCGCTCTGCTACCGACTCTCAGGCGAACCTGTGTTTGCTCAGTGCCGTTAGCAAGCTTTGCGATTTGGTTCACCATGCCACCTGGCGGTGCTGAGCCATAAAGCACTGATGCTGGGCCTTTTAGTACTTCAATGGTTTCGGTGGCAAAGGCATCAACTTGAGGGTATAAATTCCAAAGGTTATTGGATTGCAGTTCTAGGCCATCGTAATAGTTTCGATAAGATTCAAAACCGCGAATAGTGTATTGGTCAAAAATGGTGACTGTACTGCGGCTTTCTGGTGTGATACCAGAAACATAGCGTAACGCAGCATTGACCGAGTCAGCTTGACGTAGCTGCAGGGTATCCTGATCTATATGAGAAATAGAAAAGGGCGCGTTGATTGGTGCTAAAGACGACTTTGTTCCGGTACTTTTATATTGGCTACCTTGAACTTCTATTCTTTCTAACTCATCTTTTTGGCCTTCATTGGCGCTGGTGGTTTGAGAAAGCAGTGAGAGGCACACTGCAGCATAGAGCGTGTTAATTTTCATTGTTCTACTACTATGGATAATGAGAGTGATTCTTATTATATATATTTGCGCGCTTCAGTTTTGTCTAAGAGTGCACTCGTTGTGAAATTTGCTTGGGTGAAAGAGAAAATAATTGCTTAAAACGACGGCTGAAGTGCGCCTGATTTTTAAATCCGCTATTGATAGCGATTTGATTTAATGATGCAGAGCTATTAAGTAACTCAAAATAAGCATGAGTGAGCCTAGTGCGGATAAGATATTCACTGGCACTCAGATCAGATGCGGCAAATAGTTTGTGAATATAACGTTTTGACCAGCCTGAATGGTCACATAGCATGTCGATACAAAATGCTTCATCATTTGCATGTGTAGAGATGAGCTGTTTTAACTCCGCTAACGGCGACCTTGGTAATTGGGTCGGCTGGCAAGCACTTAGATGCAATACAATTTCATCTTCTAGCCATTTTGCCGCTGTTAAATTTAACGTTGTGGCGGTTAAGGCGCTTTTGAATAATGTTGCTAGGCCAAAGGGAATGGTCAGCGCTTGACCATGCTGAAGTCGTTTGCCGGTTCGAGAGGCTAGCCAATTGATTGGAAAGTTGAAGCTAACAGCGAGGTATTGTGTAGGAAGGTGAAACACATGTCTTTGATTTGCTTCAAGATAGATTAGCTGCGTTAGATCAGCACGCTGTAAAGACTGTTCAGTCAACCACCAACCACTTCCTTCAGTGATAAGGATTAAACTACCATAGTTTTCAGGCATCATCGCCGCAGTTTGCGCAGAGCGATGGTAAATAATACCATCGAGTTTTACTTGCGAGATGCTACTACAGATGAGTGGTACTTCGTTGTGTAGCTCACCGTCAGATACATGGTCATAAAACCCTTGATGTAATAATTGGCTGTAAAGATCTAATACAATACTCATTAAGAACAAAAATGGCGGCTCAAACGAGCCACCACTGTACTTGTTTTTTCAATAAACCCCAAACGAAATGAGATTTATTTGTAACTAATTTAGTTTAGTGGCTCGCAACAAGTGTTACGCCAGAGAAACTAGAATAGCCACGCAATTTGATGTAATAGGTTGCGCCTTGGCCTGAACTTAAACTACAAGACTCGTTATTACCATTTAAAAACGGACGACAGTCATAGGTTGATGTCGTAGGCGCTGCACCTTTACGAACATACAAATCTGCATCGCCAGAGCCGCCAGAACTTGCTACTGTTAATGTTACATTGGCCGGGACGTCAATGGTGTATAGCAACTCTTGGCCAGATGCACCAGCCAAACCACTTACTGGAATGCCATTTTCTAAGCAGTTGCTACCACAGCCACCAGGATCAGATGAGTAAGTGCCAGTGAGCGTTGCATTTGCATACGCAGCGTAACCATTTAGCATCACGTACCAATCACCAGCAGTCGGATTAGTGAAATCGCATGATTCATTGTTACCATTCAGATAGGGACGACAAGCGTAACTATTCAGCGTTGGTTGTGTGCCTTGCTGTACATATAGATCGGCATCGCCAGTACCACCAGCAAGTGAGAAGTTCAGTGCGCTTGCGCCTGCTGGAACAACCAACTTATAGAAGGTTTGCTGACCAGATGCACCAGATGCACTAACGCCTTGGCCATTAACTAGCTCTGTGATTGGATCAGGATCTGGGTCCGGATCTGTACCATCAGCTAGCGTATAAAGTAGCTCGTTAGGCGAACCACTTTGTGGGTTAGATACTTTACCTTTTGATGAGCGTTGGCTCAGCAAGCTATCAATTTGTGACGGACTTAGACTTGGGTTTTCATCCAAATATAGCGCAACAGCACCCGCAACGTGCGGTGCGGCCATCGAAGTACCGCTGATGGTATTGGTTGATGTATCTGAGTTATACCAAGCAGAAGTAATACTTGAACCTGGTGCATAAATGTCTAGACAGTTACCATAGTTTGAGAAACTAGAACGGGCATCGCTGCTTGTGGTTGAACCCACAGTGATTGCATTGGCCGCTCGTGCAGGTGAGTAATTACAGGCATTGCTATTGTCATTACCCGCCGCAACAACAAAGCTAACGCCTGAGGCAACTGCGTTATTTACTGCGTCATCAACCGCTTGAGAAACACCACCACCCAAACTCATGTTAGCAACGGATGGGCCTGATGCATTGTTTTTAACCCAATCGATACCAGAGATAACGCCTGAATATGAACCCGAGCCGTTACAACCCAATACTCTTACGCCAACGATATTGACGTTTTTCGCTACCCCATATTCACCGCCACCAATTGTGCCAGCAACATGGGTACCATGACCGTTACAGTCTGTTGCATCATTGTCATTATCAACAAAGTCATAACCATGTGATGCACGGTTACCAAATTCATTGTGACTAATGCGAACACCTGTATCGATAACGTAGGCCGTTACGCCAGTACCATCAAAATCATAATGGTAGTTTGAGTTTAGCGGCAGATTACGTTGATCTACGCGATCTAGACCCCAAGTTGGACTAGCTTGGTCGCCGCTTGCTGTGATGGCTGGGGTCACTGTAACCACTTGGTCTTGTTCGATATAGTCAATATTTGGGTTATTAAGCAAACCTTTTAGTTGCTTTGCTGATGCATTAATCACCACACCGTTTAGCACGCCACCAAACTCTTTTGTAATGCTTACGTTATGTTTATTCTGTAACGCTTTAGCTTGCTTATTAGCGAAGGCTGCAACCGCTTTACTGTCTTTGACATTTAAAACAGAAGGTGTTGTGAACACCACAATATACTGATCATCGATTGCTTTGTTTGACTCTACGCTAAGTATTTTAGCGGCTTGTGCGTTGACTGAAGTCAAACCCGCTAACACTGCAAAACTAATAGCACTTAATTTACGCATTTTGTTGTTCCTTGCATGTTGTTTTGTTTAATTGTGTTTACCAATCTCAAGGTTATGAACTTATCCAGCTGCTGTAGACGCGTTATTCACCAAAGTTCAACGCTTGGTTGCGTTTGTTTTGAGTTAATGAACAACGCCAGCTAAATAAAAATTGCACATAATTTCGACTGGTTACACTAGGATAGAAGTAAAGCTTAAAAAATAAACAAAAAATACAAAAAAAATTTACAATGCATTTCTTACTGCATAGATTAGCTTCTAAATTAAATGAGAGATTCATTTCTTTCTTTGCATATTATCAATAAATACAGGTGGTTAATTTCTATTTTGGAAAGAGGGTAAGACTGCGAAAAAGGTGAAATAAATAGGCATGAAAAATTCAAACAAGCATGATGAATATGAATTTTGTTAATTTATCTTTACATTTCAGGTTGTGTTGTGACTCATCCTATGAAGAGGTGGTTCGAGCAAATATAGAGGCAGATAAGCTCCCCTCTAGAGAAGGTATTAGGGCGAGTAGAGCGCGGCGCTAGTCTAAATCGCTCAACAGTATTTTGATTTCTCCTCTCACTTCGTCAATGTTTTGGACTAACAATGTTACTGATTGAGGCTCTGTCTGAATTGATTGCCAGTTTTCACTCCATGTCTTACTCAGCGTGGATGCTTCTAGTTTTATAGCGTCATTAGTCAGGTAGCTAAAGTCATTGAGCAAACCGACTTTAATCCACCCTTTGCGCGGATTACCATTGATTATGTCTTTATCGTAATGAGAAAGATAAATCAGCTGCTCGAGCTCGGCGAGCTCTTTGAGCATTTCGAAGCAAGCGGTACGGATGTTATTGTTTCGCTCAGTCTCTTCTAAGCGCCAGATATTGTAAGAAAAGCCAACCAAGGCGAAAGCCATGCTTACTATTAAACTTAACTGATACAGCTTTAACTTTTCTTTGATCTTCATTTTCTGCGCCGATTTGTTGAATATCTTGGTTATATGGCAACTTTAAAGCCACTAAACCATCCCAAGTTAAGCCCTTTTTGTAGCAACTGCATCACCATAGCCGTGCCTTGTGCTAGATCATCACTTTGCTCGGCCGCGTATTCACAGACAAAGCTAAACGGCAGTGCATTGTTCATACTTTGTAGACAACTAAATTCGGCTTCCGTTAACGAATGATAGCCAGTGCGCATATCGCGCTCTCTGGCGAGTATCCAGTAGTTTGGCTTTGTCGACACTTCAGGGACTGGTGTACTGTTCTTTAACGCTTGCCAGCTGTCGACCGCATTATGTGTAAATCGCAATAAGTGAACGCTGGGGTGTAAGGTAAATTGCAAGTTTGGAAATTGTGCAGCTGCAATTTTTTGTAGGTGCACAAGTCCCAATTGAGGTGCATCTTCTGCGTCAAAAGCGCTGAGTAATGTACGCTCAAATTGTGCAATTTCAGTGAGAATAGGGTAGCGTTTAAATGGCTCAAATTGACTTAAATATTCAGGAAGCGCATCGCCAAACTGGCGCAGTGAAGTCGAACGCGAAGGAAAGTGCTCTAGATAGCCCGAAAACATCTCATCAAACAGTGCATCACCTAAATAAAAGCCAAGCATTTCATGATCTTGTTCTAGCACTTTTTTTAATCTGATGTGGTAAGCATTAGTGTATATTTGTGCGCGTTGTGCGACATTTAGGCCGCTTTGATATTCAATTTCAGCCATTAATTGGCTGTCATCGCCTTTTAGCATCGCAATAAAGGCGTGTTGCAGCGCGACGAGATCAGCCATCTGTTCTCCAACTGCAAGGGGCTATTCCTTTGGCCAAGTTCAGCTCTTGTAATAATCCCGCGAGTTCAGGAAAGTTATCATCACGCTCAATCATGGTGTTAATAGGGGATCTGTTTTGAGTGTATTGTCGATACAAACTCCATACCTCTTCGCAAATAGGTTGGTCATGCGTATCAACAATATGCGTCCCAAAATCACTATGGCCAGCCAAGTGGATTTGAGCAACCGCTTGTGTTGGTATGGCGTTTAGGTAAGTCATTGGGTCAAATTGATGATTGCGCGAGCTTACATATACATTGTTGATGTCGAGCAATAACTGACATCCCGTACGCTGGTGTAATTCGCTCAAAAACGCCCATTCTGTCAGCTCAGATTGTTTGTAGTTTAAATAACTTGAGACATTTTCGAAGATCATTGGACGCTCAAGGTAATCTTGTACTTGATTGATTCTTGCGGTGAGATGTACCAGCGCTTCTTCAGTGTAGGGAAGTGGCAATAAATCATGGCTATTAAATTCGCCTAAGCTGCTAAAGCAGAGGTGATCTGACACCCATTCGGGTTCAACCCGTGCGATGGTGCGTTTAAGTTGGGCAAGGTAATTCATATCTAGGGGCGAAGTACTGCCTATCGACATCGATACTCCGTGCATCACAATGGGGTAGTGCTCTTTAATCTGTGAGAGGTAATACCAAGGCTTGCCGCCGTCGACAAAGTAATTCTCAGAGATAATCTCAAACCAGTCCACTTGTGGTCGAGTATCGATAATAGAGTCAAAATAACACGTGCGTAGGCCAAGACCAAAGCCCAAAAAGGGTACTGACATAATTGCGCTCTTTTAATGCATAGTGCGCGTTTATCTATTGCAATCAGAACCTTGATAGATAAACACGCGCCGAGGTTAACGCTTATTAGCTTTTCACTTTGCCGCCAATATCAGCACAAGCTTTTGCTGGCATGCTGACAAATCCAGTCCCTTTGCAAGAAGCGTGTCCCGCACAAGCATTACTTGCGGTTTTACAATCGTTATGGCCTCCGCAAACGTTGACATCGTGACAGTGCACAAGGTCGGCCTTTGCGACACTGCCAACCCAAGCGTCTTTTTGATTGCCACCGACATCACTACATGCTTTACTCGGCATCGCAACAAAGCCGGTGCCTTTGCAAGAAGCTTGTCCTGAGCAGGCATTACTCGCTGTTTTACAATCATTATGCCCACCACAAACATTGACATCATAACAATGCACTAAATCTGTTTCAGCTGCCGCAGCTTGTGCACTCGTGGAATTGTTCTCTGTGCTATTACAACCCACTAAACCCGCAACCATCATCGCCATTGCAGCGCCCGTTAATGCTTTCATGTTTTTAATCCTCTTTGTTATCAATTAACGTGCTTAGCTTCGGCCTAGGATTATCGAAACGCAGTCACGTTATAAAAGACCTAGTAACCGCAAGATCCATTTCAGTGTAGAAGAAAAAATGGGGGATAAAGTTAAATTTTACGAAAATAAGAAGGCGTTAATCCCGTCCAGCGCTTAAATGCACGGCGAAAATTAGTGATGTCGCTAAACTGTAAAGCGGTTGCAATTTGTTCATTGGAATAGCCTTGCTCGGTCACGTAAAACATGGCTTGTTGACGATGCAGTCTGTCTTTTTCGTTAATAAAAGTAGTCTGATGTAGCTTGAGTTTGCGTTTAAAAGTTGCAGCGCTCATGCCCATCATTTCGGCGATTTGCTCACTATGATATTTAGGATATTTTAATTGTAAGCGGTGTAGCTGGGCGAGAAATCCACGCTGTGGTGAGGGCAAGATTTTTAACTGCCGAGCCACTAAATAAGGAAAAGTGCCAATTTGCTGCTGAGCTAAAGCTTGGTTACTCATTACAACGGCAAAATCACTGTGATCAAAGCTATAAGTTAGGTGTATATGGCTTAAGTATTGCGCGACTTGTTTTGGCTTTGTATACGGAAACTGCAATGTCAAGGTAGTTTCTGGGCTGCGCCACTTAAGATAGCCACAACAAAGGCTTGCCATTGCTTCGCATAAAAATCGCGTGACCGCAGGCTTACCTTCTGCAATGGCGGGTGAAAACAGTAAATGGCAGCTTGTTTCTGTCTGGAGTTTTCTAACGTGGTAAAAAGGCAATATATCCAAACCTTTAAGCAGAAGTACTTTGAGTAATTGCTGTATATTGTGGCAATTAAATAGCAGCTCGGCATGGTGACTGATTAGCGTATTAAGTAGGTATTGGCCGTAAATAAAACTGACTTCCTGACAGCTCGCCTGACTGATAAGGTTGCTTACTATTGTTTCAAACTGCTCATAACTAATGAAGGTTGGGTTAGCGTGCAGATCGGTATAAAACAACTTACTGCCTTTCAAAATGATGTCTGCATGTACACCGCGTTGAGAAGCCAGCTCCACTAAGGGGAGTGCAAAATAGCGACTCGCAAGTTGTTTTGTTTGGCACTCAAAATAGGACATTAAGCCGCGGCTTCCTTGGCCTGATTCAGCTCGTTCACAAGCGCTGCTATCAGAGATTCAAATTCGCAGTGTTTGTCATCAACTTCGATACAACTCCATCTCACTGCACTATATTGCGGCTGGTTTTTACCGTCATCATAGTTGGCATGGCGGGCGATAAATTCTGCCGCACGGTTAGCAAAAGCTTGGGCTTGAACATGGTTGGTTTGTGGGTGAACGACCACAAACTTATCTGCCGCAAAACGGCATAGCAGATCACTCTCACGCATGCTCAGAGAGAGCATATCGGCAATATCGCGCAGTAACTGATTACTTTTTTGCATACCATGCTGGCGAGAATAAGCGGCAAAATCACATATATCGAATAGCGTTAAGCAAAATGGGCTATTGCCATTGGCAAGGCGAGATTGTTCGTGGCGAACTTGATTTTGCATATACTCTACGCTGTAGAGGCCGGTGACAAAGTCGGTCATGCTGTGGTCACGATAAAAACGCTCTTTTTTCATCAGGGTTTGATTGAATATGCTTTGTTCTTTGTACCAGTAATAGGCTGAAATACTCATCAGTACCATGCCAAAGCAAGCAGGGATCGCTTCAAAGCTGGTTAAATAATGGGGCGTGAACACCACCATCTCATCTAAAAAATCCCACAACATTGAAACATACATGGCACTCAACCCTGCAAACAGTAGGTTAGTGACGAGTCCTTTTGGTCGAGTGAGCAAGGTCACCGCAATCCAAATCAATGTCATCAGCGTGAGGCCACCTTCACCAAGGCTATCGAGCCAATTGACGTCCGACAGCGGTCGCAGTACTGAGGTATAGGCCGTGATGGTAATGGCAACTAGTGTGAGTAGCACTAGTAGCAACCACCGCGATTGATGAAGTAAAAAAGGCTGAAGTTTCATGTTTATTGTCTAGTCAAAATGTAGAGCGATATAGTAAAAATTTGCGCTTGGTGCTTATAGGGTCAATTTAGCTCAGTAAAGGCGATGTTTTTATGACAAAAACCGCAACATTTTTGCATAACAGCAGCTAGCAAACCGATTGATATACATAGCTCAGGTTAAACATCGTTGCCAAAATCCTAAGGGCTGGGGGTCATATCGGCTCAAATTCACACGTTCGGTCGTCATAAACGCCCTGTTATAGGCTGCAGCGCACTCAAGTGAAATAAAAGCGTCACGTTTTCGCATTAGGGTAGCCGCGACGTTTTAGCGGGGCGCTAAAATTCTACTCAACATGTGCGAGCAAATAATGAAAAAAAACCTACCGACAAGCTTTACGCTTTCTGCCGTTGCGATGATCTGTGCTGGACTGACGTTAAGCTCAGCTGCAAATGCTAACACCCTAACAGGGCAAGTTAGCTCCGTATCGCAAAAGAGCCACTTTCAAGGGGCAAAAGTGGTGATCAAAGAATTAGACCGAACCCTTATCTCTGAGCGCGATGGCCGCTTTACCGCAACCAATCTCCCTGCGGGTAATTATACGCTTGAGATAAGTTATCTTGGGGCTGAAACAGTGACTAAAAGCATCACGATTACTGATAACCAAGTCACTAATGTTCAAGTACAGCTTGGTTCTCAATCGGGCCAAATGGACGATATTATTGTTGTGGGGCAAAGAGCCGGACAAGCAGGAGCACTAAACCGACAAAAAAATGCTCTTGCACTTAAGTCGATCGTCAGCGCGGATTCCATCGGTCAATTGCCGGATCAAAACGCAGCAGAAGCACTGCAACGTTTGCCTGGACTTTCCATTCAACGAGATCAAGGTGAAGGCCGTTTTGTGGCAATTCGTGGGATCGACCCAAATCTCAATAACGTGACCATCAATGGAGCCAACGTGCCTTCTCCTGAAGCGGGCGTGCGCTCGGTGGCGATGGATGTCATCCCAAGTGAATTGGTGCAAAGCCTAGAGGTGAGCAAAACGGTCACACCGGATATGGATGCATCGGCGGTGGGCGGTAGCATCGAAGTAAAAAGCCTCAGTGCTTTTGACCGAGAAGGGCAGAGCTACAGCGTAACGTTACAAGCATCACACAATGAACAGGTGAGCGAAACTAGCCCAAAAGCGTCGTTTAGCTTCACCGATATTTATGCCGCAGGCAAAGAGGTGGAAGTTGGGGTTGCAACGGCGGTATCTTGGTTTGAGCGTGAGTTTGGTTCTCATAATATGGAAACCGACGGCGGCTGGATGGAACTAGAAATGGACGATGTGAACTCAGGAGAAGAAGTGAGCTTCTTTGGTGCTGAGGAAATGGAGCAGCGCCACTATCATATTACGCGAGAGCGTTTAGGGGCGGCACTGAATCTTGATGTGCATCACAAAGGGTTTAACAAATACTACTTACGCACGCTCTACAGCAAGTTTTCTGACGATGAGTTTCGTCAACGCAATGAGTACAAGTTTGACAAAGGCGATGTATTTGCCGATGAGCTAAGCCAAAATGCGGCCTATTTCTCAGGTGCAGAAATGGATAGAGATACCAAAGACAGATATGAAGAGCAAAGCATTTTATCTGTGGTTTTGGGCGGTGAAAACTTAGTGCAGAATTGGTTTATTGAATACAGCATTGGCTACTCGAAATCAGATGAAAGCGAGCCAAATCGCTTGGATACCTCATTTGCTGGAGAAGACTTTGCGCTAGGGTATGTACTGGATGGTAAGACTCCCACGCTTGCAGCGGATGAAGCTTCTCAGCAGCTTAGCAATTTTGAAATCGATGAAATTGTCTGGGAGAACAACCTCAGTGAAGATGAAAATACCAGCTTTAGACTGGACTTAACTAAAGACTTCACTTTACTTGGTCACAATGCGCAAATTAAATTTGGTGGTAAATATGCCGACCGTGAAAAGTTTAACCACGTTGACGCCAAGCTATATGACGGCGGCTTTGATGACCTAACGGCGAAAGACTTTGCCGCCAATGAACCTGAGTATGATCTTGGGGCCTTTGGTCCGGGTTTAAGTCGCGGCCAGATCCGCGACTACTTTTACGGTAATCGCAGTGCCCTTGAGCTAAACTCGCTTGAAACTGACATTGAAACACAAGGTCGCTCATATACCAGTGAAGAAACCGTCACCGCACTCTATGCCATGCTGACGGTCAACATTGATAAACTCAATGTTATTGCAGGTTTTAGATACGAAGACACAGATTATGCAACGAGTGGTAATCGTGTTGAACTCATTAATGATGAAGTGAATGACGTTGAACGCGTCGAGATCAACCAATGGCAAGTTGAAGATAGCTACGACCATTTATTACCAAACTTAACATTACGCTATGAAATCAGCGACAAGCTGATCACCCGTTTTGCCTATACACAAACTCTTGCGCGTCCAAGCTTTGAAGATGCAGCAGCATTTCAAATCATAGAAACAGAGACCACAGAAGATGATGGCGAAATTGAAATTGAGCGTAAAGCCGAAGTCGGAAACCCAGACTTAGACCCATACAAGTCAACAAACTATGACGTTTCGGTAGAATATTACCCCGGCGCGATTGGCGTGTTATCTGCGGGTGTTTTTCACAAAAACATCGATAATTTTATTGCCAAAGCCGAGGTGCAAGATAACGGTCAGTGGCAAGGTTATAAAGAAGTTATTCAAAGCGTTAATGGCGGCGCCGCTGAACTGACAGGGGTGGAGCTTGCGTACACGAAGAACTTTCAAAACGGTTTGATGTTCTTAGCTAATGGTACATTTATTGACGCAGATGACAATCTACCAAACCAATCCGACACCGTGGGCAATCTAATGTTTGGTTATGAAAATAGCCAAATAAGCGCAAGGTTAAGTGCATCGTACAAGAGTAAAAGCTTTTTGTTTGAAGAGAACAAGCAGCGCGTTTTCCAAGACGACCATCTGCAACTCGATTTTAGCATGAAGTACTTTTATACCGAGCAAACTCAGCTTTATTTCAACGCGATCAATTTAACCGACGAGCCGATGAGTATTTATCAAGGCGACACTCGTTACAACTACCAATACGAAACCTATGGCCGTTCATTTGAGCTTGGAGTAACGGTAACGTCTTTCTAAGAAAGAAATAAAGGTGGGTGTCCTTGTAAAAGCACCCATCGTATCGAGCTTTGGTATTAACAGAAGGGCATTAGCAGAAGGGCATTAGCAGGACACCCATCTTATTTATATGCAGGAGGATGCAGTGGTAACATTGTGTCAGTAACAATGAAAATAACATCAGTAGCTTTACTATTCGCGCTTAGTGGCGCAGCGCAGGCCGCGGAAAATATTAACTTTCTGGCCTTTGGTGATGGCGGCTACCACCCAGATTACCCTAAAACAAAGCACATTAAATCACCTAAAAATAAGGCTGAGTTTATTGCTGCTGAAAAGGCGGATTGGTTAGAAGAGCATCGCCCGCTCGAAGAGTTCAACCATGCGCCTATCTATGTTTATCCGGGAACCGAAACCGCAACGGAGGAAACCGGTGCGTTGGTGGTTGGACAGGCAATGGCCTCTTTGTGTGAGAAAAAGCCATGCGACTTTGCTATTCAGCTTGGTGATAATATCTATCCTGATGGAGCGGCGGCTAACGATGGCAAGGACGACCAAAAGCGTATGGATGACTTGATTTTAGGGCCGCTAAAGCCGCTCCTTATTCAAAACCCAGAGTTGGTCGTGTACTCAGCATTAGGCAACCACGATTGGAAGACGTCTCGTCGCGGCGTTAAATTACAGACCGAGTGGATGGCTAAGCAAGCTAATTTTCATATGGATGGCAAAGGTTATTACAGCTACACCTTTGGTGAAAAAGGGAATGACGTCGAGTTTTTTGTGCTCGATACCAATATGTTGCTCTCAGGTCAGCATTATTACGAAATTCCACTAAAACCGGATGGTAGTGAACAGGGATTGGCAAGTGCACTGGCTAGTGGTCAAGCCGAAGTTGAAGACATTGAAAAGCACGAGCAACCTGTCGATGGGGAAGATCACAGGCAATTAGCTTGGCTTGCAAATGGGCTTAAAAACTCAACCGCAAAATGGAAAATTGTATATGGACACCATGTACTTTGGTCGATTGGTGGCACTAAATATGACGAAGCACATGTATTACGCCGCTTAATCTTACCCGAACTATGTGAGTACGCAGATGCATATATTGCAGGCCATGAGCATGATCTGGAACTGTTAACGGACGACTGCTCGCGTGTACTTCCCGGAAACACAAAGCCTAAGTTACCACTTATTATCAGTGGCGCCGCATCAAAAATGCGCGGCACGCATACACCGCTTGCTAACTATCAAGAAAAGCGTTACCCAGAGTACGATCTAGTCTGGAATAAAGCTTTTACTTGGGGTTTTGCGCATATCGAATTAGACAACCAAAAAGACATGCTCAATGTGTCGTTTTACTCAACACCAAATGATTTAAGCGGTCAGCTGGTGCCAGAGCAAAGCTTTAGCTTCGCTCACCGCAGTGAGTAACGGATCAGCAGGCGATAAACATGCGGTTTTAAGCAATTAAAAAGGGTGAAATACAGATTGAATGTAATGCTGTGTAATTGATAACTTCTGTTTTGATGAACTAGATTTAACAGGAGTTTTACATCTTAAGGAAAGCATCATGCTACCGTCATCAATTACACGCACTACACTCCAACTACTTGGAATGTCATTATTGCTTGCTACAAGTGCACTGGCTGCGCCAAGTGCGCTTGCTTACTCGAACGATACTTCTTGTAAACCGAATAACGATTGGTTTGGCAGCCCAGTGCCAAACCCTCCTGAAGGTGCAAATAGTCCGTTTGCATTTAAAGATGGTAAAGATCTCTCGACAAACTGCGATTTTCATCAGTGGTCGTGGAATAAGTTTCTCTATTTAACGCAGCCTGACAAGCGTGCTCCTGGCGGCTTGTTGATGTTTGGCTCTGGGTTTTGGCAGGTTGATAATGCGCTCAAACCTTATTTTGCTCCTTGGAATGATTTATTAAATCCAACCGGACTTCGCCCCGCAAATGTGTTGATCTTGGAAGATATAAATCAAGCAGGATCAGGTGGTGTTATTTACAGCAAGTTTGGTGGGACGCCCGTACATTATTCGATCCACGTTAACGATACTTATATGAAGTCAGCAATATCTCACCCTATAGCAGATAGCAAAGCTGAATTTGCTGTGGGGTCGGTTGAGTTAAAGGTTGCTTGGATGGATGTCAAGGCGCTGCAGCAAGTCTATCCAAAGCTTGATTTAGCTGAGCATTTTTATATTCGAAAAGCGGTTTACCAAAAAGACAATAAATATAGCGGTACGGGAGAAGTAGCGCTCGTTGGCATGCATGTTGTCGGTGTGGTTGAAAATCACCCAGAGTTTATTTGGGCGACGTTCGAGCATAAATTGAGTGCACCAGATTACTACAGCTCTGAGGGAAAGTTTAAGAAAAGCACGGCTTACTTACAGCAAGATAAAGTAGTGAGTAATAGTCACGATCTGCTATTTTATCGGGGCGGAACAGAAGTGCAAAATGCACATTTAACGTATCCAGCTTCTGAAACTACGACCAACACGTTTCGGTTATATCAATACGGCGTGCCAAACGGCAATCCATATATAGCGGGTAATAACCCTGAGCTGGTGGGGAGTCAGGCACAACAAGCTCAAGATGAAACTAACTTCAATAATATTACTGAACTAAATAGCTTAGTGAATGTAAAACTGGAACAAAAGAATCCCGTTTGGAGTAACTACTTTTACGCCGGATCAATCTGGCTGAGCACGCAAGATTACGATTTTGCAAATGGCATTAGTGGCGATATTGTGGGTAAGGGAGCCAACGAGGCGTTACGCGGCTCATTGGCGGTTGCCAATATTACTATGGAAACTTATACCCAAACTTCCATCGATAGTGATGTAACAGGCAGTGAGCCACAAATTAAGTCGTCTAACTGCTTTAGTTGCCATGGTATAAGTGCAGGTAAATCAACGATGCAAGTAAGCCATATTTACAACAACTATTTAAAGTTAATGCAAAAGAGTCAGTAAATCAGGTTTCCTGAATGCGCTCAGGCTCATAATAGTAAGCCACCGATTTTTGCGGTGGCTTACTATTTCAAGGAGTTTAATCAATTTGCTTTATGGGTTGCGTTATCTTATGCATTAGAAAGAACAAAAGTCCTATAAAAACGATATTGATGAACGCCATGATAAGGGCTACTTGATCCTCTGAGTGCCCGCGAAAGTCAGACAGCAAATCAGCAAAGATAAACAGGCTATAAAACGTACCTGCTACATTTAAGCCCCATCCTACAAAACGGGATGTCTTTACAAGCTGAGTGTAATCGCTAAGCTTTGCCATAATAAAGTGATACCCATACATCACACCAACGGCTGCCATCATTAAGCCGACTGCTGCATTGTCGCCTCGTTTATTTAAATAATATGCATCGAAACATAAAGCACCAACTGCAAAGATGCCTATCAAAATAACAATGGTTTTAATCAAAAATTCAGCGACTGGGTTGGGCTCTCGCTTTGTTGAAACTTGAGATCTTGTCATCGTGACTTGCTGACCATTCCGTATTACTTGTTGCGACTGTTGTTGATAAGCTTGACCATATTTGGGTTGTTGATTTTGCACACTCACATCACTGATTGCACGAGTGGGCGTTCCTTCATCTAGAATATGCTCAACGCATTTCTTAATTAACTTTTTTATTGTCACAAAAACTCCATGTCATAGAGATTAATTCGAGTATTACCAAAACTCTTTATCTAGTGGGCGGTTATTTTTTAGGTCATAAAAGGGGGCTTGATTTACTAAATCTTCACCTAATATTTGAATATGGTCTTGGTGGTCAAGATAGGGGCTTTCTATCGTTTCTTGCCAACCTTTATAAAACGAACTTGGTATGGGCTGAGTGGTATCCATAAAACGGTGGATTTCACTCCACAACTGCACGCTGCTGTCCATATCCTTTGGCTCCCAATCGGTTGAATAAAGTGTCTGGCGCTTAAGTGTTTTTGGGTATCGCTGTGGGGCTAAAAACGCGAGATTATGCCTCACACCTTTACCCGAGGAGACCTTTACAATATACAGTTCAACTTCATCAAGTGTTAACGAGAAGCTCCCTTCGTTATTGCCAATGGGAAAAGTGACAAGGCCAGTATTTCGGAAGAAGTCTACCCGTAGCACTTCAGAAGTATAGTGTTTAACACGGTAAACATAGACAAACAGGGGCAAAGCAAATGCTAGTAGTCCCGTGGTGAGCCATAAATACAAACTATCACCACTACCGAAATAAAAAATAATTGAAAGTAGCGCGATGATGGATGCCATATAGGCAAATACAATGTTTGCTAATTTACCAGTCCGTGAAAAGTCAGCACCACCAAGCGCTACTCGCCTATCAGAAGAAAAGAGGTTATTTTGTTGGACTGGTTGAGCGTGAGAAGATACGGTAGGGCTCACTTTCAGCATCCCTTTGCTAATGTTAAAGTCTCGTGGTGTCGAGTCCTCTATTTTTAGCAGCGGTGTTTCTACTATTGGCCGATCATGCACTACCTTATCTACAGGTGCCGAAGGAGTTAACGTTTGCGTTTCCTTTTTACCCTCAGTTTCCATCACCTTTTCAACAATTTTTTTTACCAAAATTACTATAAAAGCAAGAACTGATTGATTGGATTTTAACTTGTCTCTCATTGGTAGCCTTCAGTTAATTTAGGAGTCGCTGCAACACGCCAGCAGGGCTCATGCCATAATCTTCGATTTCGACGTTAATGACTTGCTCAGCCCAAAGATCTGGCTTTTCTATTTTTCCTTCTTCGTCTCTTTCTGACGCAGGTAACCTTAACTCTTGAGATGAGCCTGAGTATATTGTTGCTCCTTTGCCTCTAGGATATTTTCGACACCGCATTCTGATTTGAATTTTAGAATGATTGAATTTATCAAAATAGGGATAAAGTGCACTTTCTTCAAATTCAATAATGAAACCCGTTAAATTAGGATTAACGATGATATTGGTATTTTGCCAAAAGTAATCCAATGCTGTTTGAGCTTGCCCCGTGGGTGCAACAGCAATTAACGAGCTCCAAGGTTTTCCAGCTAATAGTGGGCGAATGTCTAGCTGAATGTCTAAGTAACCAAGCTCTGATTCTGGAATATGACCTGGAATTTGCACATTAAACTTTGCAACTTGGAACTTGCCTTTGGAGGTTACCTTGTCATATATCCGAGAGGGAGTGTGTAATTGTACAACAGATACGTCACTAAATATTTTTGGAGAAAATAACTGATCATAGAGGCTATGAAGTGCATATTCAGGGTTTGTCTTCCAGCAGTAATAGGGGTTATCACCAAACCAATCACGCTCGCCACCACCATATGCGTCACTGCCCCAAGGGCACGCTTTAATCCAAGCTTCTAGTGGTTCATCGCGTAATAGATAATAAATACCATATCCAAGTAATACTAGAATGAGTCCTACATAGCCCAGTTTACTCATGGGGTTTAAAATAACGCCTCTGGTGATCGTGGCAAGTATGGTTGGCGCGGTTTCAACCGCTAGCGCGACAAAGCCTACAGTTGCAATACTAAGGCCAGCAGCACCACCAGAGTCGCCACGCTTAAACGCGTAATAGGCATCAAAGCCTGACAATCCGGCACTATATGCAGATGCTAGGAGGTTTAATCTAGCTGTCCATGTAATGATGTTTGCTTTTTTCGCAAACTCAGGGCCAAATTTACGAATGGCGCTGAGATTTCCTTTCGCCATTTTGTACTGTTGAAATTCTTGATATTGGCGTAGGCTAGGTAACCCAACTTTCATCTCTGTGACCATAGAGAGAGCAGAGAAATGAATAGCCGCTAAGTCGAAAATTGCACCAGTAATATCAGCAAATTTTCTTTGTGAGAATTCAAAATTCAAAAAAGCTTGTCGAAAGTTAGCGACTTCAAAGATATATACAATACCGAGTATACCCGCCATTCCTCCCTTTAACGACTGCCCAGATACAGACTCCGTAACAGCCGCATTTTGCCATTTTTGTAAGTTTGCGAGCCTATCAGACAACTTTTTAAGTGTTGCATGTTGATTATTTAGCTCTGTTGTATACTGTTTTGCTTCTTCTACCGCCGTATCATATATTGCTTGGGCTGTTGATTCTGCTGACTTGGCTGATACATCAGCACCAGTAATTTTTATCAAGTATGCGATGGTTTTGTTTTTGCTTTCTATCGTTGTGATGGTTTCCGCTTGATTGAGAGACTGGGTTAGAAATTCAAGTCGTTTGTTTAAATTTAGTACGTCTTCTAACGATAGTTTGAGCTTAGAGCCTCTATATCCAACGTCTATTTTGCGTTTATTACTACCGCGAATAATTTGGTTGAGTTCTTTAATTTGCTTTTCTGCAGCCAATTTTCGAGACTGAGGATCAAGTGGCATATACCCTTCAGGAAAGTTCCCGTTGAGGTAATCTTGTACTCTCATTTCCACTTCAACTAAGTACCCAGGTGCTGAGATATCGACCAAGCGCATCAAAGGTTGCAGCACATCTGCTTTTGCATCAATGAGTTTTGCAAACGGATACTTCTTCCAAGCATTGTTTACCTTCACAAAAGAGTTGACCTGTTTTCTAGAACGACTGACGGCAACTTTTGCTTTAGCAAATTTAGCCTCTAACTCTCGTAGACGCGCACGTTCCAGTTCTAATTGTTGATCAAGCTGCGCTCTGCTCATTCCATGTTCTTGCTCTGTTAAGTTTTCAAGCACACTCTTCTTATACTCATATTCAGCACGCTTTTCTTGTAACTCTTTAAATGCTTTTGCTTTTTCTCTTTCAGCGTTGATAAGGGCTTGTTCTGACTGCGCTATCTCATGTTGTGTTGCATCCATTGCCTCTCGAGTTTGGGCCTTTTGTTCCCCAAGCGTACCCGGATGTGTAGAGAGGTTATAAGCGGCCTCTGGAATTTCGAATAAACTGCCTGCTAAACCCATAATCACTTGGGAGAGGCGGCGCCCCATTTGCTCACTCTCTTCTTGTGGCAAAATGGCTTCTTGAGCATGGATCTTTTGTATTTTGGCGCTAGTTAAAGGCAATGCAAAGCGATCATATTCCGCCTTTTCGTAGTCGTGTAGTTTGTCGCCTGTGGGCTTTGGAAACAAAAATTGGGTGATTTGCTTAGCTGGTTTTGTCGGGTGTTGACCCAGACATTGCAGGATAAAATCTTGCCCCTGATAGCCTGAACTTAACTCATGCCAAAACTCTTTGTCTGTATTAAGGTGTGCAAGCGGTGCGGCTGGGTGAGGCTTTAACGCGAGAAATACATCGGTGACTAAGTCGTATGCTTCAAAGAACCTCAGATCTGATTGGTAGGCATAGTCTTTAAAGCACTCAGTAAAACCTGCACTAAGAGATTCTTGATTTAAGAACTCGACTAGCTCGTCAGAGATTTCTGCAATGCGACGAGCAAGTTTTTGGAAGGCCTTTTCTTCCAAAAACTTAAAGAACTTATCTTCCTCTAAATGAGAAGTGCGCCAGTCCTTTAATTTATTGGCAAAGTCGACCGCATCTTCATCAGATTCTACAAGAGTCTCTCCACTGCCTTGAATTTCAATGTCTTTATCTAAAATCGAATCGGCTTGATGGTAAAAAACCTGCACCATAAAGCTGGCGAGTTCATACTTAGCTTGTTGTTGCAGATCAATTTCACCGGTTGCACTATCTAACCCTGATAATTTGTTGAGTAAATGCTGAATATCCGTGGTGAGATCTTGAATTTGTGAGATGAAATATCGAGCCACATGGATCCCGTCAAAAATCGGCACTTGGGCGATTTTATCGCGCTCTGGAAGGTGCAGTTTTTGATGAAGTGTCGGGGTGTTAACTACTTTGCCTTGGTCGTTATAGCCTGTGGCAAACTGCCCTAAGTTATCCAACTTAGTCATGCGCTGTGCTCTGAGCGCTGCTGCACCTTCTGGGGCAGGGCAATGTCTTTCTTCGTCAGCGAGTGGCGTGCCGGTATTTAAACGCGGATCCTGCTCATTAAACCCGCCAAACAACAAGATCTGCTCCCATGACCACTGTACTTCAGACCATGCGATTTCTACGCTTACTTCGTTTCCATTTAGTTTATGCGGGACGAGAATGCTGCTGGTTGGCTTACAGGTTGCTGCACGTGTGCCTTGCGGTCGTGAGTTAGGCTTATTGGCCGACTTTTTCCAACTTAAAAAACCTTTTTGCCAATACAAATTCACATCTGAGAATAGCGCCGGAGCGTCAAAGTCTTCAGGCTCGATAACTTGTAGTTCACGCCATAAATAGCCATCGACATAAATATAGATAAATCCGCTGGTTACCGGAGAGGCCGATTGTAGTTGTTGTTCTGGCGTGTCGTATAAAAATGGATAAATGTGAACCAGCTCAATGTCGGCATCGCTGCTTTGTTGATCTACCGTGTTTGAAGTGTAAAGGGGGACCTTATAATAGCCTTCTTTCGTGCCATCAACCGAGGTGTCTTTGAGCATCAAAGACACCACCTCTTTGTCGCTTGCGTAGCCCTCAAAAACAAGTTCTCTAAAATTACCGTTAGCATTGGTTTTGGTTGGTAAAGTGTGGCTCATCCTATCTTCACCTCTTCATCGCTAGGTTTGCTACTGCCCGACACTTTTATATTGATCTTATTCGTACCGTCTTGGCTTAGTGGTTCTGCGCCAATTACTACATCAAGGCCTGCAGGAGTGGCACCACCGGGTTGGTTTAATGGTGCGGGGGGCGTATTTTTATTATTAGATACCATTAAATCTCCCTGTCTAACCGCCGGTTTTCCCTCGATGTAAACATCAAAGCTGCCTTGCAGAAACTCTGCTTTTTTACCCAATGTTCGACTAGCGATACCTTTTTTATTACCGGGCTGGTCTCCCGTACTTTTTGAAAAGTTAGACTTGATATTGGCTGCACCGTTACCTTGAATTTTTACTGAGCTGGCAACGCTTGCGGCGTCTGATGAGCGGGCGATGTTGCCATAAGGAATAGGCACAACCACTTTGCCTATCTTAGTCAAACATACGTCTACTGTGCTTAACACACCGCCGCTGCCACTATGCACAGCGGTTCTACCGTTAATGAGAACATTGGTATTTGAAACGATAGCTGCTTGTCTGGCTTCGGCTTCAAAATCTCTGGCAACATCACTCTCAGTTCCTACTTGCCAACCCAGTTTAAGGGTTACCAAATCTAAGAATGCTTGTGGATCGCTAATAGGCAGATTAACATCCATTCCCGTTATTGGCTCAATATGGGGTAGAACAGCCGTTTGGTTTTGTTCATCCCATTGTGGTGGGTCGATGATGTAGTCAGGAATAAACGCATTGACCATTTGGCCTAAGGTAAAATCGCCGTATTTGGCTCTTTCGATTTCCTCTAAAAAGGCTTGCTCTCCCGCAGCACGGTCGGGAAATATCGCAATACGGTAGGCTTGTCCCAGCGCTTGATTTCGCTTTGCACTAATATTCAATGGCAGTAAGGCTGGATTGTTGTGTCGCCAAGAAGCTGAACCTGAGGTTCGTAATTTGGCAGTTTGCGCGTCGACATTGTATTGCACGCTCTGGGCTTCGCTGCCTGCACCGGCGCCGATAAAGCTCATTGTGTTGTCCTTAAATTATTCCTTTAGTCGCAGTTGTATTGATTTTACCTAATACAAATGGCGTAATTGTTCCGCATTGTCTGCGCTTTGTCAAAGTGTGAATTATTGTGAGCGTTTATTAACGTGAGCTGTATAAAACAGGTGCGAGTGGCAATGAAGGTGGAAGTGAGTGGATAAACCACCTTACTAATGCAAAGTGGTTTGGGTCGACTTGGATTGATAAGTTCTGGGAGTTAGGCAAAGCTTTCGTTGATGAGTTCTGCGTTATAGCCTGCATTACGAATAATAGCGATAACCTCGTCTTCTCCTTTGGTGCTTGAAATTTCAACGATTTTATCGTCTAGGCGGACATTCACTTGCGCTTGGCTATCAGCCGCTTGCATTGCTTCTGTGATTGCTTTTACACAGTGACCACAGACCATTTTTTCTACTCTTAGTCTTAACATCATTATTTCCTTTGTGGATTAAAGTGCTTGCACTGTGAAGCTTCCCTTGATGGTAAGGTCAACTACTATTTAACAATAAGCTTCTGTTAGATGAATGAACAATTTTATTTGACCTTACCATGAGGGTAAGGGTTAGTGTCCAACAATGAGAATTAACGCGTTTGCGGAGATAGAAATGGACAAGGTAATAAAATTTAATGTATCGGGCATGACATGCGCCTCGTGCGTTGGCCGAGTTGAGAAAGCCTTAGAGAAAGTGTCTGGCGTTGTCAGTGCCAGTGTTAACTTAGCCTTGGAAGCGGTGTCTGTTGAAGGCAGTGCGGAAGTGTCGGCGCTGGTGAGTGCGGTTAAAGATGCTGGCTACAAGGTCAATACCAGTGAAGTGCAATATCAAGTTAAAGGCATGACTTGCGCGTCTTGTGTGAGCCGAGTGGAAAAGGCGGCGCAAGCATTACCGCAGGTAATTAAAGCCGAGGTCAATTTAGCGACTGAAAAGCTAACCTTAACTTTAGTGGCAGAGTTACCGTTCGCTGAAATAGAAGCCAAGCTTAACGACGTCGGTTACACCGTGGTACAGCCACAAGCTGACTCGGATGAGTTAAACGAACAAGTTGCAGCAACTCCCTTTTATCGCGCTGATTGGTTCCCAGCAGTGGCGTCACTGACGCTCACTCTACCTATGGTGTTACCCATGTTTGCCATGCTGTTTAACCAAAACTGGATGCTCCCGGCATGGATGCAATGGGCACTGGCAACACCTGTTCAGTTTTATTTTGGTGCGCGTTTTTATCGTGCCGGATGGGGAGCAATAAAAGCGGGGACGGGGAATATGGATTTGCTGGTGGCCATCGGCACCAGTGCAGCGTATGGCCTGTCGCTGTATTTGTGGTGGACATTCAGCGGTGAGCATGGCGCTCCCCATTTATACTTCGAAAGCAGCAGTGCCGTGTTGAGTTTGGTGCTGTTAGGTAAGTATCTTGAACACCGAGCCAAGCGGCGTACAACCAGCGCCCTTAAAGCGCTTGAAAGCTTAAGGCCAACATCGGCTATGGTCTGGCGTGATAACAGTTGGCAAGAAGTCCCAGCTTCGGCAGTAAAAAGTGGCGAACGACTATTGATCAAACCTGGTGAGCGTATACCGGTTGACGGTGTTGTAGCTGAAGGTCACTCACAGGTAGATGAAGCGCTTATCAGCGGTGAAAGCGTGCCTGTTTATAAAGCACAAACAGATAAAGTGACTGGTGGTTCGGTGAATCTTGATGGCGTGCTTGAAGTGGATGCAACCAGTGTTGGCGCGGAATCAACTTTGGCAAAAATTATTCGTTTGGTAGAACAAGCACAAGGTGCGAAAGCACCTGTGCAAGCGTTGGTGGATAAAGTGAGTGCGGTATTTGTACCTGCGGTATTGGTGATTGCACTCATTACATTTTTTGCATGGGGGCTCAGCACAGGAGATTGGCCAACAGGTATTCTGAATGCGGTGGCGGTTCTTGTTATTGCTTGCCCGTGTGCGCTTGGTTTAGCAACACCTGCCGCGATTATGGCAGGTACTGGCACTGCTGCGCGTTATGGGATCTTAGTAAAGGATGCTGGTGCATTGGAGCAAGCAACGGCCATCGATATGGTAATTTTTGATAAAACGGGCACGCTTACGGTGGGCAAACCAGAGCTTAGCAATATGCACACTTTTACATATCATCAAGACGAAGTGCTACAGCTGGCGGCATCGTTACAGCAATACAGCGAACACCCGCTTGCCAAGGCGGTGGTAAACAAAGCACAAGAAAAGCAATTGTCATTACTTCCTGTAAGCGACTTTAAAGTGGTAGCGGGTAGAGGCGTTAAAGCACAATACCAAGATAAAACAGTCTATTTGGGGAGCGGTTTTTGGATGCAAGAGTTAGGCTTAACTTTGCCTGCGCTACCAGAAGAAATACCGGGCGCTTCTTTATCTTGGTTAGTGAGCCAAAATAGTGAACTGAGCTGCGAGTTTTTGGCGCTATTCTACTTTACTGACGAGCTTAAAGCTCATGCCTTTACAGCGGTCAAACAGCTTAAGCAGCAAGGGATCAAAGTTGCAATGTTGACCGGAGACAGCCAAAGTAGTGCACGGTACAATGCTAAGTTGCTAGAACTGGACGATTATAAAGCGCAAGTTCTGCCAGAGCACAAAGCTGAGTATATTGCTAATGCCCAACAGCAAGGTTACTGTGTGGCAATGGTCGGCGACGGGATCAATGACGCCCCAGCGCTGGCACAGGCTGATCTTGGTATCGCAATGGCAACAGGTACGGAAGTGGCGGTAAGCGCGTCGGCAATGACGCTGATGCGTGGCGAGCCAAGCTTAGTGGCATCTGCTTTAGCGATGGCAAAATTAACCTATCGCAAAATCAAGCAAAATCTATTTTGGGCATTTATCTTTAATGTCATTGGCATTCCATTGGCAGCACTGGGTTACCTTAACCCTATTTTTGCAGGTGCGGCGATGGCGGCCAGTAGTTTACTAGTCATTAGCAATGCGTTGTTATTGCAACGTTGGCAACCAAAGGAGTAAACGTCATGGAAAAACTGATCACAATCGGCGAAGCCGCGCAGCGTACTGGACTCTCTGCAAAGATGATCCGCCATTATGAAGCAAGCGGGCTACTAAAGTGCAGCAAACGAAGTGAAGCGGGTTACCGGCTGTACGACTCGCAACAATTACAATTGCTAGGTGTGATAAAGCAAGCACGAAAATTGGGGTTTCCTATTGTGCAGATCCAATCTTTACTCGATTTGTTACAAAACCCTGACCGTACTAGCCGTGAAGTCAAATCGATTGCGCAGCATCATTTGAATGAGATTGAACATAAAATCAATGAACTTCAGCAAATGCGTGAAACCTTAAAGCAGCTGTCGGATAACTGTAGTGGTGACGAAAATGCAAACTGTCCAATTTTAGATGGGCTTTGCCAAAATAGCCTAAAGTAGCCGAACGTTAAAAAGCCAGTCTTCAATGATGAAGACTGGCTTTTTTGTTGTGCAGAATAGCGCTAAGCTTCGAGTAATAGTTTTGACTCGGTAAGTGCGAGCAGTGCACTTTGTAATCTTGGCAGCGCCGCTTCAATTTCGCTCGGTGAAATAGTACAAACGGCGGCGCGATACCAAAGCTGTGACGCTTTAGAGCGACAGCCAAAACTGGCGAATGGCACCAGTGCTAATCCTGCGCTATCAATTAAATATCGACTGACTTGATCTGCATTTTTGAGTACGTTTCCATCGGGGGTTTCCATATTGATGGCGTCGATCTTCAAGGTCATATAAATGCCGGCATTTGGTATAAATGAATCGATTGCCATGCCTGCGCCTTTCATATCCTGAACACCCTGATGCAGTACCGCCATTGAGGCTAGTATTTTTTCTTTAAAGCCGGCTAAATAACTTTGTAGATACACTTCATTTTGAAATAACACCGCGGTGGCAAGTTGCTCTGCCGTTGGGGCCATTGCACCTATATGTTCTTGGATCACCTGCATTTTTGCTATCACTTCGTGTGGGCCTGTCGCCCACCCAACTCGAATGCCTGTTGCGGCAAAAGCTTTGGTGCCAGCATCAACCACAATTAAGTAAGGCTTGATATCTGGGCAAAGCGACGCCGGATGATAATGCTCAACCTCTTGCATTGTCAGCATCCAGTACACTTGGTCGTAGATAACATATAGCGGTTTGGCGTTTATCGCTCTGCGGCGCGTGTTTTCTGCCACAACCATGTCGCAGATTTCACTGAGCTGTTGCTTTGAAAACATGGATCCATTAGGGTTTTGTGGTGAGCATAAGGTGATAAGGCGCGCATCAGATATATGCGCTTGAAGCTGTTCCGCTGTAGGTAAAAACTGATTTGCTTCGCTGGTTTCAATTGGCACGTGCTTGCCACCACACATGGTGGTGTAAAACATGTTATTCCAAGAAGGCACAGGGTAGATCACCTTGTCTTCTGCGCTCACTGTGGCGAGCATCGCAGAATACAGCAAAGGTCTTGCACCGCCAGAGATCAACATCTCCGTATCTGGGTTATAGCTGACGTTAAAGCGCTTTTTAGTTTGTTTTGCTACCTCATCGCGAAGTGATAACACCCCCTCAAGCGGGGGATAATCGTTTTGCTTGTTCTCGTAAGCTTGCTGGATCTGTGCGGTAAGGTAGTCGGGCATCGGAAATTGTTGCGTGTCAAAATCTCCAATGATCAAATCACAAATTTCTTTCCCCTTTGCAAGCTGCTCTTGCACGTAAAACTCAAGGTGAATAATGTCCGAGTAATCGAGTGCATTGGCTAAATTTGATAGGTTTTTCATTGTTATATTTTTCTCCTTAAGCATATGCTCTGGAATAATTTAGTTTTATTTAAACGAGTAAAGTTAGCGCAGCGACTTCTCTAACCTTGTTGAGTGCGAAGTTAATTTCGGCTTCTGTAGTATGTCTGCCTAAGCTAAAGCGGATGGTTGCCTGCGCCAGTTCATCCGATAGCCCAAGTGCGGTTAATACGTGGCTTGGCGATAGGTTGCTTGACGAACAAGCTGAGCCGGTACTGACTGAGATGCTTTTCTTTAATAAGCTCAGCATTTTTTTACCGTCGGTGTCATGAAAAGAGACGTTGCAAACATGGGGGAGTCTTTCTTCGCTCATGCCATTGACTTGCACCTGTCGCAGCTCCAATAAACCGTCTTCTAGCTTGTCTCTTAGCTGCTCAACTTTGTCAATTGCGCCATTGCTCAGTTCTCGCTGGGCAAGTTCCACAGCCTTGGCAAAACCAACAATGCCAGGCACATTTAACGTGCCACCACGTAGTCCTTGCTCGCTTCCACCACCGGTGATCTGCGGTCTAATATCAACCACTCTATTGCCATGCTGATGTCTTAAATACAGGCCGCCAACCCCTTTAGGGCCATAAATTTTGTGTGCCGAGCAAGTTAAAATATCAATCGGGCAAGTGGTTAGATTGATATCGACCTTGCCTAGCGCTTGTGTGGCGTCAGACATAAATAGAATGCCATGTTGCTTTGCAATAAAGGCAATGTCGTCGATTGGATTAATGGTGCCAATTTCGTTATTTGCGTACATCACGGTGATTAAAATCGTTTCTGGCGTGATTGCGGCCTTCATTGCGTCAATATCAAAGCTGCCATCTGGTAACGGCGCAAGATAAGAAACGCGAGCGCCTTCATGTTCTAGATCTCTAAGAGTTGCAAGCGTTGCAGGGTGCTCAATCGACGAGGTAATAATGTGCTTGCCTTTGTGATTACAAGCACGAAACACGCCGCGGATCCCTAAGTTGTTGCTTTCAGTCGCGCCAGAAGTAAAGATAAAATTTTCAGGTTGTGCGCCAAGGGCACCTGCAATTTTTTCACGGGCTTGTTCGACCGCTTTATGGGCGTTCCAGCCATGTAAACCATACATGCTCGCAGCATTACCAAAGTCGTTACAAAAGTAAGGCAACATGGCTTGTAACACTGCTTCGTCGCACGGTGTTGTGGCGTTATGATCTAAATAGATAGGAAAGCGTAGCGACGCTTCCGTGGTGGACTTACTCTCTAGTGCTGTAATGAGTGACATAAAAAATCTCCGTATAAAATTGGGGCAACAGTCAAATTGATGCGGATAAATGCGTGCGTTACGCGTCGCAAGCTTCGGCTAGGGTGCTGGTTTGGGTGTTAATGGAATAATCTTCCATATCAAAGTCAGACAAGAAGATATTGGAGATCTTAACGATATTGTCGCCAAGGCTTTCGTCTTGTAGGAAAAGTCCTAACGCTACTTCAGTACCGTTCACGACTTTGTGAAAGTCATCCATTTCAGAGAAGTCTATAATGTGGAATACCCCTGCCTGAGGGTTCATTTTCAGTGCTTTTTGGTATGTATCTTTATAGTGCTGCGCCATGATAAGCGGGCATTTTGCAGTCCATATATCCTTATCTTTTGATTCAGCTAAAACAATGTCTACTCCCTTACTGTTTTCGAATAGAATTTTAGTTACACCGTTGCTCGTTGCGAGTGACAATTGTGGGAAACTTGCTAAATCTTGCGCAATGATTTTACGTAAAGATTGGATCCCACGGTTTTTACAATTGCGCTCACCTTGAAGTACTAAACGGTCGCGTTTTACAATGCTGTAATCACTTAATACGGCTTCTAGCTCGTCAGGTAATGGCGCAAGCCCTTGGCTGTCGGTGGTCATTGCTGGGGATGCAGAAATATCACAAGATTCACTACCGCACTGTAAGCCCAGATCGTCTATCAACACGCCAAGCACCACTTTAAGTTTTTTCTTGTGCTCTAGAATCGCGTTGTTCGCGACATTTAACACCTTTACCATTGAATCTATTGAGAATTCGGTAGCGGAATAACGCGGATCAAAATGCCCACCTTCTAGATAAAAGGCGGAGACAGTCGGGTAGTGTTCAGCGACATCCATACGGATCATCTCTAGGAGCTTTTGCTCTACTTTTCCAACCATTTTTTCTTTTAATTTCATTTCGTTAGTCTCTATTTTTTTGTTGAGTTAAATGTGTTCACTATCCTTGGCTGCCGCGCCTAATTAACTCCAATAAAAGGACATCAAACGGAAATTAATTTCCGTACTCCATGAGTTCAGTAGTGTTAATCAAGGTGAAGTCATGCTTAAGGTTTGGTTAAATTAGTTAAGTAACTGTAAAGATTGCCACGGTGGTAAGGTCAACGTTTGTTTGCGTAAAAATTGAGTTTTTTGAAAGTTTTTGTGTGAAATTTTCATTTCAATTGTTCGGCTAGTTACACTGCCAAATAGCAGATACCTAGTTACCTCTATGATCCGTGGGGAAGTAATTTGATTCATCCCTTTTGCTCGTGGCAACAATTTGCCCTTTTTGGGGAATTCAGTTCTCCAGTTAGAGGCAATAAATGCGAAAGGAACCGTAATTGCGATATGTGAATGAATATTCCTACTTTCATGTGATTGAATAAAGTTTGGCTTATTTATTGCTGTATGAGACAGGCAGCAAATGAATAAAGTTATTAGGTGAGAGCAAGGAGTGGAGTTATGTACATCAATTCGACGAATAACATAAATATGAACGCTTATACCCAAAGAGGGGGAGCTGAACAGTCAAATCTGCATAGCCAAGAGAACCCTAAGGACCTAGTGGGGAAAACCAATCTAATGTACATGGTTGATGAAGAAAAGGCCACTCGGGTATCACATGAACAAATGACTCATTTAAGTCAGGTATTCGAGCTCAGTGAAGTCTCTTCAGAGGCGGCCCAGTGGCAATACTTGCATCATGGGCAAGCGCGGGAGGTGCAATTAGGTATAGTGGTCGATGGCAAATTGATGGCCTATCAAAATGACAAAGGACATATTACAGGTAAAGGTGGAGTCGAAGCTTTGATAGAGCAAGCCAATGGTGATATTAATCAGCTTAAAGCGTTAGTTCAGCAACAGTACTCCAGTTCAGGCAAAGTTGAAGTTTATGGCGAAAATAATCGTCCAACCAATGCTGAAGTTTTTGAACGTTTTAATGGCCGTTCGTATACAAGTTTTGTTCACGATGAAATGAATACGCGCAGGCAAGCTAACCATCAAGAACAACTAGCGAGAGATGAATTTTTGCGAAGTAAACTGATGTTTGATCAAGCGCCTCAAGTTGCGGTATTCAAAGTGAAAGGCGAAGTTGTTGGCAGTATGGATGGCAATGGTTTTGTTGATATGGGCAGTAAGCTACTTCAACTTGCAAAGCAAAAAGGCATAGAAAAAGAAGCGCTAAAGCCGCTTTACACCCTCGATCCCGAGCGTACTTCAGAGCAATTTTCAGACTTACTTACACAGGCATTTGGAAATGATGTTGAAGTTGAGCATTTTCATGTCTCAAATGCGCCCACCAGAAACGAGATAAGGCTGTTGAGTAATTAAGCCAAAGATAAGTACAAAACAGGGTAAAGCTTTACGGTTTTGGATTTGTCAACATTCATGACGGTTCGGCGGGTGAACCGCCTTATACAAGCATGTTTTCATTACGGAGTAGGGCTGTGTTACACAGCAACCTTTTGTTTTTGTGAAACTTAATTTTAACTTTTTGGAATATAATGGTGCTTTTTGCTGAGCAAGAAATCTGTCAGGTGATGCTAGTTTATTAAAGACGATGTTTATACTAGCCATAATTGCACTGTAACCCCTTGTAACCTGATGTAATAGATAAAATCACCACCCTTAAATATGCTTTTAGAGTAATAGCCTAAAGGAGCATATTAAAATGAGTAAAGAACTAGATATTGCCATTGTGGGTGGCGGTGTATCGGGTGTCTATAGTGCATGGCGTCTTCAACAAGAGCTTGGTGATACACATCGCATAGGCTTATTTGAGTATAGTGATCGTATTGGTGGTCGTTTGTATAGTCGCACACTCCCGGGGTTGCCCAACGTTGTGGCTGAGCTTGGTGGAATGCGGTTTATTCCTGACGATCATGTGATGGTGAGTACGCTGGTAGATGAGCTAAAACTCCAAACCAAAGACTTCCCGATGGGCTCAAAGCTGCCGTTATACCCCTCAAATGCAGAAAGCTCTCCTGAAGCGGGCAGTGAAAACAACCTCTTTTATCTGCGTGGACAATATTTTAGATATCGTGATTTCGCAGAATGTCCAGACAAAATCCCATACAAGCTTGAAGAAACAGAGCGAGGCTATGGACCGGAAGATCTTCAAGTTAAAGTCATGAACCTCATCTGTCCGGGCTTTGCCGATATGTCTCTTGCAGAGCAGATGAAAGTCAAAGTATTTGGCAAGGAAATTTGGCGCTTTGGCTTTTGGAACTTGCTTGAGCATGTGTTGAGTAACGAAGCATACCTCTTTATGAAAGAAGCGGGTGGCTACGATGCTAATGTGGCGAATGCCAGTGCGGTTACTCAGTTGCCAGCCACTGAATATAGCGATGATACGGTATTTAAAACTCTCAAAGATGGTTTTCAGGCGTTACCGCTGAAGTTATGTGAAGAGTTTGCAGCGGCACCAGGCTGCCTTGACCGCAGTAAGCGCGTTAACATGTTGCATCGACTTGCAAAAATTGAGCTGCACCATTGTGGCGAGTACCGTTATGAACTCACTTTTCAACCAACACAAGTGACTAGCAGTGGGAAAGTGGTTGATAAAGATGCTCCAGCTTACAGCGTTAAAGTGAAGCGGCTTATTTTGGCTATGCCAAGGCGCTCGCTTGAGCTAATTGAATCGCCGTTCTTTGACGACCCTTGGTTGAAAGAAAACATTCCGTCTGTGCTTATCCAAAAAGCGATTAAGATGTTTATGGCTTACGAGCAACCTTGGTGGCGCAGTTTGGGCCTTGTTGCTGGTCGCTCTGTGACTGACTTACCAATCCGTCAAACTTATTACATGGGCACGGAATGCGACCAAAAAGAATGCCTTGAATACGAGACTAACGAAAAAGGCGAACAAGTATGTAAAGTAGAGCATACCTATGGTGAGCCCAATACCAACTCGCTGCTAATGGCTTCATACAATGATATTGGCACTATTCCTTACTGGAAAGGTTTAGAAAAGGGCGAGCATTACCAAGGCTTTATGCCAGCCTATGGTGCAGAAGGTTATACCGAAAATGAGATAGTACCTAAAAATCAGTATCAAATTACCACCGGGATGGTTGAAGCGGCACATCGCCAAATTCAAGCGTTACATAATCAAAAAGCACTCCCAATGCCATATTCTGCAATCTACCAAGAGTGGGGGGATGACCCTTATGGCGGTGGCTGGCATGAATGGAAAGCCAATTATCGTCTCGATGAGATCATGTGCAGAATGCGCCACCCTGTTGCAAGCGAAGAAATCTATATTGTTGGCGAAGCGTATTCCTATGAACAAGGCTGGGTTGAAGGGGCGTTAAATACGGCTGAATCGACATTGGCTGAGTTTTTTGCTTTACCAACACCGAAGTGGTTATCTAAAGACAAAGCTCAGTATGAACAGTGGCTTGAGTCACATCACAACTACTTACCAGTAGATTGCCGTAAAGGTGGGTGCTCGTGTCAGCATTCAGCGCAACAGCCAAATGCCAGCTCAGACACGCTAGACGAAGTCACTGAGTTCGCTTATCGAGGTATTAATCATGAGTACCGCTAATTTTACGGTTGCCGACCATTTACTGTGGCGGTTAAAGCAGTTGGGCCTAGATAAGGTATTTCAAGTGCCTGGTGACTATGTGCAAGAGTTTATGACCGCACTGGATAACTTTCCTGGTATTGACGCAGTAGGCGATGTTACCGAGCTTGGGGCTGGGTACGCGGCGGATGGATATGCAAGATACAGAGGTATTGGCGCGGTGTCGGTGCAATACGGCGTTGGCACGTTCAGCGTACTAAACGCGATAGCCGGCGCTTATGTCGAGCGTAATCCTGTTGTCGTTATATCGGCAAGCCCGTCTGCTGAAAACCGTGCCGACATCGAAGAAACAGGTGTGTTATTTCATCACTCTACCGGCGACTATAGCGCTGATAAAAAGGTGTTTGAAAATGTCACTGTTGCCAGTGAAATTCTTTCGGATCCCGCTTCTGCCCCTGAGGTTATTGATAATGCGTTACGCCTCGCCATGAGTGAAAAGCGGCCAATTTATCTAGAAGCATGGCAGAACGTGTGGGGCGAAACTTGTGATAAACCAGAAGGCCATTTAGTTATCCCAAGACCTGCATCTAATCCTGCGATGATGGCAAGCTTACTCGATAAAGTAATCAACCGACTCAAAGAGGCTGAGAAGCCATTGGTATTATTAGGTATCGAGATCACGCGGCTTGGCATACAAAGGGAAGTCGAGAACTTGCTCTGTAATCTCAATATTCCGTATACCACGACCACGCTAGCTAAATCAGTATTAAGTGAGGCGCAAGGGCTTGGGAAAGAGCTATTTGTTGGCACCTATGCGGGTGAAGCGTCATGGCCTGAAACATTTGATTTTGTTAGCAAACGAGATTGCATTTTAGCGTTGGGAGCGATATTCACCGACGATTACCTGACCATGTTAAAAACGCAAGGAAACGAATTGATCCGCGTGAATATGGGCGAAGCAAGAATTGGTAGCTGCGAGCGCTTTAGTGATATTGATTTAGCACAGTTTATTGATGATTTAACGGTGTATATTGAGCATTATCCCATGCAGCATCGTACGCTTTGCTCGTTGCCGGAAAACCCCTATTTGAACAGTCCCGTGCATGATTGCGATGCCATCACCTACGAAAACTTCTTTTGCACATACCAGAAGCAGCTAGCCCGATGCCAGAAGGTGCGTGACTTCAACCTTATTTTAGGTGAAAGCTCTTCGCTTTATATGGCGGCTCGTTTAACTGGTATTGAAGAAAGTCGCTTTATTAGTGACGCAGCTTGGGGATCGTTAGGTCATGAAACCGGTTGTTCACTTGGCACAGCCTTGGCTGACAATCGACGTAGTATTGTGGTTGCGGGCGACGGTGGATTCATGATGATGTGCCAAACACTGTCTACCATTAGCCGTAATAAACTCAATACGGCAGTGTTTGTAATGAGTAATCAAGTGTATGCAATTGAGCAGTCGTTTGTTGATATCTGTGCGTTTACACCTGCTGGCGCATTTGCACCATTTGATGATTTACACCGTTGGGACTATAAATCATTAGCGAGCGCGTATTTTGTCGAATATTTACATGTAGAGACCGTCGCGGATCTAAATGGGGTTTTTGCTACGCTTCATGAAAATCCATGTAAGCCATACATCATTAAAGTAAATCTTGATAAAAAAGACCTCGCACCGGCGATACAGGATCTCGCCGAAGCCATTACGGGTAAAAAAGTGGACGACTGTCCATGTGGAAAGAGCACAGCACAAGGAAACAATAATGCCTAAGCAAATCAGCAAACCTATCCCAGAATATCAGTTAGACGAAGCACAAAAGCGTATTGACCGCTACTGGCGCGCGACACAAGGTTTTATACTTGCGTTAGAAAGCAAGCATGGCTTTTCTGCAAAGCAGTTACTTACTTTATTGCCAACGGGTGATACTTCGATGGAGCGCTTCAGAGAATATCAAGCTAAAGCGCTTATCTTTAACACACGATTTCAGTTTTCGCCCTCGGTGATTGTAATGTGTAACAATACTGATGATGTGATGCGTGCCTATCAAGAAGCGATAGAGTTTAACTTACCCATTCGGGTGCGCTCAGGTGGCCATGATCATGAAGGGGAGTGCAGCGGCACAGATGTGGTGTTGCTGGATTTAAGCGGTTTAAAAGACTTCTCCATCGAGAAAAAAGGCGACGATTATATTGCCCATATTGGTTCGGGCTATCGCTTTTATCAATTAGTCCCAAAGCTTGCAGAATCTGGTTACAAGGATATTCCACCGTTAACCATTCCACATGGCACTTGCGCCACGGTTGGGTTAGCTGGGTATATTCAAGGCGGTGGTTGGGGCCCATGGACGCGAGCAAAAGGAATGTGCTGTGAGTCACTCGTTGGTGCAACGGTTATTTTGCAAGATGGCTCAAGAGTTGAGGTATCTGAAACTGAAAATGAAGATCTATTATGGGCGCTACGCGGAGGCGGAGCGTTAAGCTATGGAATAGTGACGGAGTTTAGAGTCAAAGCTTTTGAGCTACCTGAAGAAATCCACCGCTTTGAAATTAACTGGAATAATGAGGCAGTTGGCTCTACAGACTTAGCAACTTGGCAGTTGCTCAGCCAGTGGGAAAATGCCATTAACGACACGGGAAAGGATACCGAGAACTTAGTTGGTACTAACCTAAAAATCAACGCGGTCCCAGATGTTAGCGAGTGTGAAAAGTCATCTGGCTACGAAAAGACCTTAAAGCACCCAAGTACCATGTATGGTTATTGGCAAGGCTCCGAAAAAGCGCTGATTCAGTTTGCTAAGCAATATTTTCCTGCTGCTAAAGTGCAGGTGACAGGCACGGACACCAAGCAGAACTATAGCGAAGCATTGATGTCTGACTGGTCACGAAACTCTGTGGCTAACCTCAAAAAACTGGGATTAAAGGGGACGCTTGCCGCAAGCCTTGATGGTGAACCATTTACACCAGACTTCGACGCCCCAGCGCCACACAAAATCACCTCAAAGCTCGTGCGTGAGTCTGGCCTTACCGAACAAGGCAAGTTGGCGCTATTGCGTTCACTCACATCGCCTTTATTGTTTGCACAAAATGCCCCACTTGGACTATTTAGTTATGTCACTCTAGGTGCTATCTCGGGTAAGTTTTATGCCAATGATACATGTGATGATGCTAAGAAACGTGTTGCCTTCCCGTATACAACGGCGCAGTACACCATTCAATACCAAACTTGGTGGAATACTGAGTTAAAGTACGACGGCAGTTACGACAGCAAACGCCTTGGTCAAGCAAATCCAGTCTACCGCTATGTAAACCGTGCACTTGATTGGATTGAGGTTAGCCGCGACACCACCATAGAAGGGGCATACGGCGCGTTTATCAGCTTTAAAGACGCATCCATTCCGACGAAAACCTACTTCCAAGAGAATTACGAAAAACTCATTGAAATCAAAGAGGAGTATTCGGGTTTCACTGTTAAATTAGACTGTGGTAAAGAGGTTTACGTCAATTTCAATCGCCTAAGAACCCGTAAGACAATTATTTAATAGTGTTAAATGTGAAGAGCAAAGAGCCAGTATCGGCTTTTTGCTTGGTTTGGCCTTGAGGTAGGAGCCATTTTACACAGCGATTTTGCTGTTTTTATATTGAATTCTTGGTGGGTGAGATGAGGGGAATTTCTTCATCAAAAATTCGTTGGAAAACATAAACTGCTCGGCGAGTGAATCGCC
>NZ_PNDS01000051.1 GCF_005886535.1 Pseudoalteromonas sp. S2755 | reverse complement strand
TAAGTGTTGCAAGCTTTTGGTTTCTAGCTCTCGTACGCGAGCTAGGTCGGCTTCTTGCTCTACCACCAACCCTGTTTGATGGTTAAGGGCAGCTTGCGCCTTTCGCTTTTGCTCAGCTGAGGCTGTTGAGCTGTCTAGGATTTTTTTATTGTTTTCCATTGCAGCTTTGGTTTTATCCAAAGCCGTAGCAAAACGGTTTACTGCATCGCTATTAATGTCTGTGGCAGGTTTGAGCTTGTTAGCAGCGTTAACTAGTTTATCCAGCTCTGCGGTTAAACCCAGTGCGGCCGCAGCTGCCTGAACCGATGCTGGCACAGTTTGGTCTGTGGCGTTGGCAGCTTCAACGGCGGCTTTGGCCCACTTCAAAAAGGCTTGTTGCTGCATCGCAACTGGCTCATTGCTTTGTTGGAGTAGTTCAAACGCTCCTTGTAATTTAGTCGCCGTTTGAGTGAGTGCGTCGGCGCTGGTTATGCCCAGCTCCTTGTAGGCTTTTTTTACATCACCTGCGAGATATGCTTGGCGCGCTAATGATTCGTTGTGGCTTTCGAACTTAGCTTTTAATGAATCCAGTAATACTAATTGTTGGCTATACTCAGCCCCAGCACCAGCGAGTGCAGTACGTGCAGACTCAATGGATTGGATAAAACCATCAACACCAGCGCGTACACCATTTAGGTTTTGCGCCTGTTGCTCTAAAGTTTCTATTACACGTAATGCCTCTGGAATTGTGAGCCTAAGTAGCTCTTGGCGCTTGCGCTCTTCTTCAGCGGCAATGCGTGTGGCTTCAGCGAGTGCTTCCGCTTTACGTGCTGCGTTTTCATAGGCTCCGGTGGTTTCATTCATGACCAGCGTGCCAGCAGCCACGGCGGCTTCCACTTCTTCTAAACTGGTAACAAGAATGCCTGTGGTTGAGCTTATTAACTCAAACTCGCCTTTTAGCTTGGCAGCTTGTAACTCGGCATTGCGCTGACTTTCCGCGACGCCTGCTTCAGCAACTTTTAAATTTTGATACTCACCAATCAGGTTAATAACCTCATTGGTGAGCGCTAAATAAACACCGCCACGGGCAATCACACCTGCCACATTACGCCAGCGATTTGCAGCAACGGTCGCAGCATTGGTGGCTGTTGTCGCTGCGGTTACGGCGGCTCTATAGGTAACAAATGCCCGGGTGGCACTCACTGCACCTGCCACAACACTACTAAAATAAGAGCCGATTTTAAGGGCGAGCCACGCTTTGGCTACAAATCCTATTTCTTCACGGTATTCATATAAGGTGCTTATGGTGTCTTTTATCGCTGTGCCGGTTGCCACGATGGTGTCGCTGATTGACTGCGCCCATTCTTGCAATCGGCCATCAGCTGCCATTGCCGTAAATTCTTTGTTTAGTTCACCAATCTGGCCCTTGAGCCAATCCATTGCACCAGACTTAGCAATGAGGTTATAAAACTGTTCCAGATTGTCTTTTGCGTTAGAGACCTGGCCGCTAAATAGTGCCATTTGTGCCGCTGCACTGCCTGTGCTGGTTCTGCCCATTTCGTCAATCAGCTGTTTGATAACGTCACGGCCTAGCTGGCCTGCGCTACTTAACTTTTGTAGTTCCTGGACGTTCTTACCTGTGACCGTTTGCAGCATATCCCATACAGGAATACCACGTTCAACTAGCTGCAAAATCTCTTCACCTTGCAGTTTCTGTTTAGCCCAAGCTTGGCCAAGTGCGAGGCTTATCCCTTCAACTTCCTGATAACTGCCGCCGAGCTTTAAAGCGCTGTCCGTGATGGATTGCAGCGTGCCGTCCATTGGGTCTAACCCAAAGGCTTTGAGCTTCACAAATGCTTGGCTAACTTCACCGAGCTGAAGCGGTGTATTTTTAGTAAATTCAGTTATCCAGGCACTGGCCTTTTCGCCTTGGGCAATGCTGCCCATCAGGCCATTCATTTGCACCTGGAGCTTTTCAAACTTATCGCCCGTTTCAAACACGGAGCGAACGGCTTGGCCAACTTGGTCTAACCCAAAGTAGGCAGCAGCAACCGCCGCGATTTGACTAGCGACGTTACCAAGGCTTTTTGCATGTGCTTGTTGGGCGGCACTGCCTTGTTTTAGGTCTTGCGTAAACCCATCAGCGGCTTTACCAGCTTGGTTAAAACGTCCAGCTAGTTCGCGTTTGGCAATGCTTAGGTTGTTGGTATCGAGACCCGTTCGTTTTAGCTCTTGTTGCAGTGCATTGTGTTTGGTAGTTTGCTGCGTCAGCTCAGCCCGCATTTGCTGCAAGTCGCGCTCTGCAAGGTCAATGCCTCGGGCAAGCTCTACAAATGGCTTACTGGTGTCTTGTGCTTGTTTTTGTAATTGGTCTAGCGCATGGGCCGCAGCAGCCGTGGCAATTTCTTGTTCTTCAAGCTCTCGCTTGGAACGCTCAAAAGCGCGGATAAGTTCCTGCTGGTTGCCAAGGTCGTCTATTACATCCGCGAGCACGCCTGCTTTTTGGCTCGCGTTCGTTGTAGCTGTGCCGACCTGGTTTAAATCATCGCTCAGTGCTTGCGTACTGCTCGCCGTAGTTTTCGCGTTATTTGCGACGTCTCTGAGTGATTCCCCCAGCTTAGCGCTAGCGGTAGTTGACGACGCTAAGTCATCGGCAAGTTCAGTTGATTGCTTACTCGTTTGCTTTGCAGCTTGAGCCGTCTCATCTAAATTCTGGCCGAGTTGATCTGTGGCAGGTGCAGCATCATCTGCGCTTTGCTCAATACGGCGCAGCTCAGCAACTAACTGTTCAAGGTTTTGTTTGCCAGTGGCTTCGGCCACTATTCGGAGTGCAAGTTCAAGAGTCTTATTAGCCATTACAACCGCTCAGTTTGAAAATGAGTTTAAGGATTTGAAAAAGGGGCCGAAGCCCCAACGGGAGCTATGCGTCTAATTCGGTATAGGTGAATGGGGTTGCTTTACCTGCTGGCAGCTTGGCAGTACCCGCTAGGCCGCCACTCACAAACTCACTGGCTGCAAAATCAATTTCTTTATCTGGCATCAGTGACACGTCGTATACTTCCAGCTCAATGGCTTTACCGTTGGCAAGGTTGGTTCCCTCACCAAAAATACGCGCTCGAACTTGTGATTCAATGCCACCTTGGATGGTTTTACCGCTTCGCGCATTGTGTTGATAGCTCACGGTAATGCTACCACCTGCATCTACTTCGCCACCTTTGACAGAGCGGATCAAACCCAGTGCATAGTTGATCTCAAAATCAGTCCCTAGCGTGAGTGTGGTCGTTGCCTGCTTAACCGTAAGACCTTCAGCGGCTAGGTTCTTATGGCCAAGCTCTAGCCAGCCCTGGTTGGCGGGCAAGGTTTTTGCTGCATCTGTTACCGTGCCGCTGGCTTCGTTTAGATCAACCACTTTACCCATCAGCGCCATTGCCAATAACTCAGAGGGTTGGTCGTCAAACTCGCACGACACTTCAGCAGGCTTGGCAATCTTGACGTCATCTAACGCTTGGCCATAAGACTCTTTTTTACGAGATGCACGAGTCTTGGTCTCAGCTTCGGTTTTGATGCTGAGCTTGGTCATATTGATAGGGCCAAAAATACCGAGGCTTTGGCCTTGTGGGTTTAATCGGTCAATAAAGAAATTGCCCGCTACTAGTAAGCCACTCATGTAAGTGCTCCTTTAAACTTCATTTGACAGGTAAAGGCCAGCGGGTAAAACGCATGGCCGCTTGTGTATCTTGGTTTGATTGGGGTGTTAATGCGCTGCCAAGGGCCAGCGTCGCCAGTCATCTTTCCGGCAATGGCACGAATGGTAGCGGCAATGTTTTTGCCTGCGGTTTTGCTGGCTTTTCGCTCAGCTAAGATGACAAGCCAAGTTTGCGTTAACAGGGTATTAGCTCCAGCGTAAGCGCTCTCCTTTAATTGCTCGCCGTAGTAGAGATAATACAAGGCCGGGGTATGATTGGTTTTGTCTATCTCTGCTAGGTCATCAAGCGCCTTAACTTGGCGTATGCCAGGCACTGCACTTAGGGCAGTTTCTAACAGTTGGCCTGCCGCTAAAAAGTCATCTTTAATTTCAAACATCAGATGAATCCCTTGGCTTTACTGCGAGCAAATACGCTGCCTGCTGATTCCATCACGGCGGTGTCGTTAGTCTCCGCTTTATCACCTTGACTATCGATACCCAGCGACACAGTGCCTGCATTCACCGCTTTTAAAAACTTCACTGCATCCATGTAGCGTTGGTGAATATGCTCCGGCGCGTTATCGCCACTTAAAAAGTAGCGGGCAATATCACAACAAATGCGTACTAATGCCGTGGGTACAATGTTAAGTGGCAGCATGTAACGGCCAGATAAGTAGGCGTTAATCTCTGCTGTGGCATCTTCAAGGGCTTGCGTGAGCACAGTCATATCCACTTCACCTGGTGTGCTGTGCTCACGCTCAGTAAGCAGCACCAAATCTTGGTGATTAAAGCGGTTTTGCATGTCTTCAGCGGCAGCGTAGGTCATGGCTTATTGCTCCACGTTGACAACATGTGTTTGATACCAAGCCCATGCCTCATCTCGCTCGGCGGCTGACGGTTTTTGCTCGCCATCAACGCCATCCACTTCAAACGCCAACTCATCCACGTTGGGCTTTTTGGTTGGCTTCAGCTCATATAATGCTGCAATGATGTGCGCCAGTTCTTCAGGGGCTTGACTCAAGTCCAGTGCTACATCGCCGCCCATACTTCCTGACTCCAAGTGTGATTGCGTCGCTGCACTTTCACTTGCTTGTATAACTTGCACCGTAAGGCGTGTATCTTTTTTAAGCGCTTCAAGCTGAGGCTCGGTAACACGGTGCTCGTTAATGCCACGCTTGAGGGTAATGCTGGCGCGGCGGTAGCCATCAGGTTGCTGAGAGATAATGCGCACAGGGTAAATAGTCGGTTCAGCCATTTCATTTTTCATCCTATGGGTTGGCCCCACGCAGGGGCGCAGGTATTAGAGGTAGTCGGCAACAACCAGCGTTAAACGGTTTTTTAACTCGTTCGAGCTGTTGGCATCGAGTTCGCGTTCAAGTAAGCGCGTGGCGACTTTTTCAAGGCCTGGTGGCACAACCAAGGTGGTTGGGCGAATGCCTAGCTTGCGGCCGCCATCGGCTTTAAATTCGCGCATTTTCGTAATGGCATCCCACAGGTTGTCGGCATTCAGTTCACGATTGTTACCAAAGGCGAGTTGCCAAAAACTAAAGCCCGCTGCATCGCGACAATCGGTGCCGTATCTGAATAGCTTGCTGGTAAACACCGCTTCGTCATCCAGTTTGGTCATCGATGTAAATTGTGGCTTTTTGCGCTCTTGGAAAATAATCGGTTTAAGTACTTTTGAGGTGTCGAGCACATACCAAGCGGGGCCAGTGTATGCGCCATCAGCAGCCATATTGGCGACGCTTTCAACCGCGCCGGAGCCATCTACTTTTTCATACACGGGGTGGTCGGTATCAAAGTAGTTTTGGCCGTCGTAACACAACGTCGTAAAACCAGAGGCTAACAGCGGGTAACACACTTCATCAGGGTGAATGGCTGCGCTTCGCCCCATTTCTTGCATCAGTGGTGCGTAAATGCCCAGTTCGTCGTCTTCAATGTCGTTACGGTCAACACTGATAGAGGCTTCCCAGTCGTCATTTACAATGCTGTAGGCGTGTGCTTTCATCGATTGCAATTGGCGGTCGCCCACCCATTTTTGCAGTGAGGGAAATTTACCTAACCAGCCATAGGTGTTGCTTTTGGTGGTCGAAGGTATCACCGTGGCAATTTGCGTAAACGACGGCTTCGCCTCGTCTAAGCCATTTTGAAAGTTTTTTTTGAACCCAACTTGTAGGCTGGTTAATAGTGCGGGAGTAATAATCGCCATTACTGGTCTTCCTCTTTCAGTGCTGCGTAATCTTTGTGGCTAATACCCAGTTGGTCAGCCGCGTATTTATCCTCGACAGACAAAGCGGCAACGCCTGTTTTGTCCTGCGATGGTGTTGGGGTTGGTTTGGACTGCTGAGCGTTTAGCGCTGCAATAGGTTGGCGGCTATCTAACACTGCATTGAGGGCGGCAAGTCCGTTTTGCTCACCAAGCTGCTTGAGGTAATCAATCTCGGCAGCAATCACGCGGCCCTCAGCTTTGGCTTTATCAATAGCGGTTTCAATAGTCACGCCTTGGTGCTGGCTATTGAGTGCGGCTAGTTCGCCACGTAGTGCATTGTGTACATCAACTGGCACAAACTTGGTTAAATCCACTGTAGTATTCGACGTGGCTTGTTGAATTTGCGTGTTCAAGGCAGCAATTTGCTTGTCTTTACCTTCTGCGCCATCGGCCTTGCTTTTCAGCTCGGTAATGGCCGATTTGCCTTTTTCGATATGCTCGCTGGTAACATCACCGTCCACGGTAATGCCAAGCGCAGCGAGGAGTTGCTGGGCTTCGTTCATCTTGGGTGCTCCTGAGGAGTATTGCAGGTTTAACACTGCTACCTCTTCCATGCCCAGTACTGCGGGGTCATTGGTTAAGGCAACGTGAAGTAATTTGAATGGGCGACCTGTAGACTTGTCGTAAGCAAACACGGGACTAACGTAGCGGTACTCTTTATTGCGCAGCGCACTCAGTGCCGCCGTAGTCCACTTAACGTTCTTGGCATATACGCCTTCGCCTGGTACGTATTCCAAACCGTCGGATGCAAACCAACCAGCCGCTGGTGCAGGTTGGCCGTTCTGTGCTTTAAAAAGAGTTTGGTGGTCGTAATCAAAGAGGTAATCGTTAGCACGGCTAAGGGCGGCGGTTTTAAGATTATTAAATGCCGTTTCATCCATTAGCCATTTATTGCCTGGTACTTCAAATGGTCTACCGTCATGGCCAGAGAATGCCCCATCAGGCATAAGCAGCACGCGAGGGCTAATACCACTTTCTTCAGGTTCGCTTGCCAAGCTACATACCGCAAGGCCAAAATGCTGCGCTTGTGTATTACACACAGCAACAGAAGTCACCTCCATGTGTGATTGCTTGTGCTGGCCGTTTATGGATTGTTGCGTTGAGGTATTTTGCATGTTCTGGCACTAAAACGTTTGTCTTGGTGCCAGTATGTGGATTTGGGTTGGAAGTGTATTTTAAACTGGGTTAATAAATGAATTATATGCCAATTATGATTAGTTTTGATTCTGCTTTAAATGTTGATCCAGTTTCTCTTTGAGCGAGTAGAACATTTGTCGCGTTTCTCTCAATTGAGAAACATTATTGACCTCGTTAGAATCTAAAAAAGGGTTTTTATATAATTCAATATGTTCAATCAAATTGTCCATGGAGTGGAGAGTGTCACATACACACAGCCTTATTAGCTTAGCTGTGTAAGTGTCTTTTTCATTGAGCATTCTTTTCACAAAAGACCCTGCTTTGAGACAAACACTATGAGAACGAATTATATAAGCATTCGAATTAGCCCCAAGAATTGAGTGCTGAACATCGCAAATTCTTAGGTCGTAAAGCGATTGTGTGAATAGAGGTTCTAACGCCTGGAATGAGTCTAGAAGATTATGTAAAGCAATGCTCTGCCTTTCAAAGTTAACCTTTTCGACTTGAAGCACTCTCTGCTCGTGCAGATTTCTTTCAGCTTGTTCTTGTGCCTCTTTATAGTTCTTTGCAGCAAGCGAATTAGAATGTTGCTGCGCTTTTATTGATTTCATAGCGATTACCAAAGCCAGAAATGCGAATACAGGGGAGAGGATACCTCCAAAAAAACTGCCAAAGTGTGACCAAGGCTCGGTTGAGCTACTGAATCCGTAGCCGGGGCCGATCCCCCAAAGAATAATTAGCGAAATAATTGTGCATATTGACAAAAAAATCGGAGTCTTTATCACTGCTGGAAAGTTTCTCATCTTGTTTACTCGGTTCCTTTATCACTTTTTGGATTTTTGATATCCAATTTTTTAATTAACTCAATGATGATCTCTTGGGTATTCAACGGAAAGCTATCAGTTTGCTCGCTTTGTCTATGGCCGAATAATTTATGGGCTATTGCCGTTTTTATCTCTTGCTGGGCTTCTAGGTCTAATGATGAGATATACGGAGTGATCGTTGTTAGCTCTAAGGCGGTTTGATGGAAGCTGTATTGTTGTTGACGGTGCTTTGTTGATTCACGAGATAAGTATGCAGCTGGAACCGATAGGGCAAAAATTAGAACTGTCCTGAATATGGACTCTTGCCAATCTAAGCCAAACTTAGCTAGGTCCCAAAACGTATAGCACACTATACCTACAATTAAAGTCATAAATGCCAATGAACCATATCTAGTATAATCGGCTGCGATCTTTTCTGTTTTCGCACTTTCGCTAAAATCATTTGCGATTACTTTTTGTGAAGTTACTGATAGTAGGTCTTCGATGGTGCTTATTTTCTCATCGACTTGTGCTGCTGTCTCTTCAAGCATTCTAGATACATCATGAGAATACTTATTAGACTTGGCAATAGCTTGATTTAGCTGTTCTTCAAACTCAAGAATTCTACTTTCCTTACTACTGGTATAATTCTCAAAATCATCTTTAATTTCAAATAACTTCGTTGTAACAGCGTTGAACTTGTGCTCTTGAGTCAGTAATTGGTTTTTGAGCCTTTGAATAAGCTCTTCTGCAGTGTTATCTAATTCGTTGAAATTATTGGAGTGATCATTGTTTATGGAAATAGCATCTTGAAAGTTAAGTAGACTTAACATGATGCCATTAGCTAATTCTGCGTCATCTCTGATCTTGACAACCAACTCCTTAGTCTCAGCGGTAAATTTTTGGCCGTGTGCAATCTCGGATTCTAAAAACCTCAGAGAGCTGACGAAAAATTCGAAGTTACTTTTCAGATTTTGAATTACATGGCCATCACGTCTTCTGTTGAGATTAAGTATAACTCTATTATTCGAAATGCTCTTTATAATGTTATCTGCCAACATTTGGCTTTGTTTGATCGATCCGCTCAGCCGGTTTTCTTTATCTTTGATGATGTCACTTAAGTCTGATAGACTTTTTTCAAGCGATTGAAGAATGGTTTTAATTTTAAAAATATCGCTATTAACTGCCATTTTATTTCCTTACCTAGCGCACAGAGCTTTAAACTGATTCTAGAAACGTTTCGAAACGCCTTTAACAGCCATATTACACTACACAACACCCAACGCTAGCACTTGAACATGTAAAAACGCCTCAGAGGGTTTCTGAGGCGTTTTTTAGTTTTCGGTAAAATAGTTGCTGAGAGTGTCCAAAATATTGGTTTCTTCATTGAGGCTTATCCCTAAATACTCACGCTGTGGAATGGCAGCAGGGCCAGGTGCCATTTCTGGCAAGCCGCCAAAGTTATGAATAGCAGCGTAAGGCTTGTTACTCCCAATTTGCGCCCAAAACGCGCCGCTATCTGCGGCAATGCTGGCTGCTAGTCCTCCAGCACTTACCTGTAGCATTTGCCCACCAACACGTTTGGGGTTTTGTTTTAGGTAGTTTTCACTAAGCGCTGGCCATGCCTCGCCTGTTACTGGGCTACGCTCTTCAGTAAAGGCGTCTTCCGTTGCGCCTTCCATAATGGCGGCTATCTCATTCATTGGATCGCTCAGGTCATCAAAGCGCAGTGCTATTTGTTCAAGCACCTGAGTTGCATCACCGCTTGTGAGTATTTCAATCTTAGTGGTCATATTGTAATCACTTGGCTGTTGGGTAATAATTGTTTGTGGCGGTGGTGTACCCCGATAGGTAAGGGGCTGTCTAACAGTGATGTGAGTTCGATTCTCACCCTACCGCCATACTTCATACAACCCACCGCTAATAGCTGCATCAATGGTGAGCGTCTTAACTTTTAGTGCATTAATTAATGTGTCTAACTCAATTCCTTTACCCTGATAACGCACCACAACCTTAATTGACTCTTCACCATCACGTTTTACATACAGCAGTTCGTTGCGTTCACGTTCCCATAGTACTTGAACTTTTGGGTCATTTATCAAAGTGCTTAACTCTGTATAGGCTTTTAGCGCTAAAGCTGTACCGTTTGCTTGGTGTTTCTCGCTGTGCGCATGGGCCAGCGCACGCTCAGATAAAATCAAAGTACGGGCCGCATCAATGCCCTTATCTTGGAGCTTTTGGCTAATGTCATCACCTAAAAAACTCACCACCGTTTTATGTTGTGGCCTTGGGCCATTAGCCTTTAAGCCTACCTTATCGCCAGCAAGCTTTGCTGCTTGAAAGCGCTCTATACGCTCGATGCTTTTACGCGTCCACAGCTCAAATGCTTTAGCCCGTTCATCACTATTGTTGAGCGCCTGAATGGTCTCAGCGCGTAACTGTACGTCTTCCACTTTGCCCAGCTTAACTGCCACGGCGACATCGGTGCCAAAGGCTGATTGGCCAGGCGAATAGGCCCAGCCCACATCTGGCGTCATTACATCGCCACTGGGTAACTTAACTCGTGCATGCTCAGTGGTTTTAACTTCGCCAGATTCGCGGCTCACAATCTCTGCATCAAATTGCTGTACATAGCCGCTACCGTCTTCTACGGTTAAGCCACGCGCTTTTACTTGCTCTGCGGTGAGCGCACGAACGCGACAGCGGCAACCCCAGCCATTGGGCGGGAATATGGTTTGCCAAATGGGGTCATCAAACCTAAACACTTTCCCATGCAGCAGCCTATGTTCAGGCCGTGTCTGTGCATCATCAATAGCAACATACTGCCAATACGGATGCGTTTTACTGCGAGCCAACATGCGGCGATAGCGGCCACTCATATAGGCGGTTTGTAGATTGGTGCGGTAAATATTATTTAAGCGATAGGGGCTGCCCAGTTGAACGCTATCACCTTGCTCATTTTTGGTTTTGCCCCACCAACCAAGCTTTTGCAGCTCTGGCGTTAGCTGCTCTCTAAATTGTTTTGCCGTTAAGCCTTCAGCAAGCGCCGTGTCGGTGTACTTGCGTATCGCCTCTAGTACTTCCATGCTCTGCACCCGCGCCACAGTAAATGCTTTGGCGTGCGCTGTAGTCAGCACATCGTGCCATTCATCGCTTATCGCATAACCTTTAGATTTAAAGTAAGCCACAGCATCCGCAGGTGGCTTATTGAAAGCAATACTGAGATCAATCATTGATCATGCCCCAAATCTCACTCACAAAAATCAGCTTGGTGAGCATTTCGGTCAGTTGGTCTTGGTCAACTGCGGGATAAAGTTCGGCAAGCTCAATAGCGGCTAACTCTTCGCTTTGGTTAAGTTTGTCCAAAAGTGGCTGAAGCGTGGCTTTGTACTCTTCGCGCATATCGCCACTGGTGATTGCATCAATGGCAGTATCTAGTTCTGTTTGCGTGCTGCGTGTTTGGTATTCCGCATTAAGTGCGGCCACTGCTGTATTGAGTGCGGCAGTACTAGACGGTTTGCCAAGTACTGGCTCGTTGTTGGTAGGGATTGGGATTTGTAGCTTTTCGTTAGCCCAATGTACGGGAATTTGCACACCTGTCTCAACGAGCAACTTTAGTGCAGGTGCTAACCTTGCAATATCCTCAGACTCTGTTTTATCAAACTCAAAGTGTGGCAACCGACGATTGCCCTGGTAGGATTTTCCATTTAGGGCGTACATGGGATAAATCAAATCACGTGTAATGGTCTGCTCCAGCTGTTTTAAATCACTTAGTGTGATGTCTTGCATCACTTCTAAATGCACGTTACCAAGTGCATTAGTGCTGGTTTTGCCGTCTGCCTGGGTGGTAAGTGTTGCACCGATGATAGCTTTTGATTGTGTTAGCTCGCACCAGCGGATCATGCTTTCAAACGGATCTGCTTGCCCGTTTGCGGCGCTTTGAAAATCAATCTCCATTCCTCTTGGTATGATACCGCCAGCGTTATGGCCAATCGCCATCACGGCACGCAGGAGTGTGGCTTTCTCAGCATCGGTTGCACCGCTTGGGTACTTACCAACGCGTACAGGCAAACCGTAGATCTCTAAAAACTCCGCTAAGTCTCGTACGCTAAAATTCTTAAATAGGAATGGCCAAGCAAGTACGGAGAGCAATCCAGCCCTATGGACATAACCCGATTTTGATTTATGAATATGCAGCGCCCAGCCAAACGGGTTGAGGGCTTCGCCTTCGTCGCTGCTGTCATTAAGCATAATGCGGTTAAAGTCGTTGGGGTGGGTTTTAAATATGTTTTGGTCACGGTGAGTGCAACCTGTGATCATTTGCTGTTTATCTAAATATTCCCAATGTAGCTCGTTGGCGCTAAAACCTTTTAATATGGCATCAGTCGCATCAAACAAAAAGTCATTAAACCAAGTAGCATCTTCAAGCCACTCGTTAAGCATATCGGTATCACGTTTTTCGGCACTACTCGGATTACGAGGTGGTTTAACTTCCCAATCGTAACCAAGCACAGCGCGGCGACGCTTGCCCAGTTCGCAGCTTATGTGGCCGTCTTTGTCCTCGATGTCTTTGGCCAAATCAGCCATCGCAGCCAAATTGCCTTCTTCCGCTTCTTTTAGCAAGCTGGCCAGCTTTGCAGGGGTTAGCCCCTGCGTTGGGTGTTCTGCATATTGCCTAAGCAACATGCCCACTTGGGCATTTTCTTCAGTTTGATTTTGATCTAGCTTATTAACTGATAGCGGATCGCCATTAATGTCTACTAGCATAGTTATACTCGCAAAATAGGTTTGATTGATACCACGTATACATCGAGGTCAAGGGTGTAGCGTTCAGCAGCTTCATAGCTGGGAGCCTCAATATCTATAAAGCCGCCAACGGTGGTAAAGATGTATTCGAACTTGATACGCCAGCGCATTACCAGCACCCCGCGCCCTGAAAACTGCCTAGGTCTTCGTAGTTAAAGTCGTTGCTGCCACTTTTGCTTGGTAGCGGAGTGAACTCAATGGCGCTGCCATCCATCCAACTGGCGCGGTTGGCCATGGCTAAACCCACCGCAAAGTCGCCGTGGCGCTGACGGCCATCACTGCCTTTGTCAGAACCTTTATCAATTTTTGGGGTGCCGTTACGCACCGAGATTTTTTGCATGTCGCCCAAGATGTCTTGGTGCTTAGGGATGAGTATATTTTGGTCTTCAAACTCGGCTTTTAGCTTGGGCATCCACTCCCTGTACCAATTGTCGTTAAGCATGACTTGCTCAACCATTTCTGTGCCGTAATGTAGTGCTGCGGCTTCGGCCAAGTAGCCACCGTTACCCGTGGCGTCAAACGCTAAACCTTGTAAACGCGGCAAGCGCTGGGTGAGGTAAAGCATAATGTAACGCTGGGCATCGTAAGTTAAGTTGGTTAGCTCAACCACGAACGGTACGCGCTTAGCCAATGCTTTACTGATTTCGAGAGGCACAAACACCGATAAATCGCCACGGCGGGCGAAGTCTTCCCCAAAGCTGTGGTTTAGCTCGGGGTTAAGTTTGTTCAGTTCAGGGTCTAACTGCTCGGCTATCCAGTCATCAATAAACTGTTGGCGTCTGGCTTCAGGCCAGCTCATAAAATCGCTAGGGGCTTCAAGGCGTAAAATTGGGATGGTGTTCGCCATCGCCGCTTCAATCAAGGTGCGGCCAATGTAGGCACCACCGCCTTTTTTGGGTTCACAAAAGTACTCTTCGCGCGCGTCTTCTTCGCTAGCGGTGTCTTTCAGTAAGTCATCAATCCATTTGCTTTCGGCTTCTTGCGTCCACGTTTTACGTTGGCGCTGGCAAATACGCTGGTAAAGTCCTTCGCGGCAGGCATCTAAAATGGTGATAGTGTGTACTGAATAGCGCTTTTTGCCTGCGCGGCTTTCTTGCACCAACTCGTTAAACAGGTTATCTACGCCGTTGTGTGTGCTGATCAAACGGACTTTGGCGCCCCACATGGTCAGAGCCAATGCGGCTTTAAGTACTTCGGCCAAGCGCTCATGGAATGCCGCTTCATCAATGGTTACGTTGCCTTGCATGCCCCGTAAATTCGCGGGGTTAGAGCTGAGCGCTTGGATTTTAAAGCCACTGGCAAAGTAGATAACAAAGGTTAAGATCTCTTTGCCGTCTTGGCCGTCGTCAATAAACAACTCTTCTTGAATATCACCAGCAGCCTTGTTAAATGCTTTGGCCCACATGGCTGCCGCTTCAATAAACTCGCGCGCCATTTCTTTATTCGAGCCAACATAAAAATGGTTGGTGCCAAAGGCGTCTTTGCTTTTACTGGCTTCTAGCACCGCATCGGCCGCTTCTGCCCATGTGATACCTGTACGGCGGCTCTTTTCCGCAATTTTTAACGGCGAGTCGTCGGCTATCCAGCGCTTTTGGTAGCCAAGCAGCAGCTCGTTGGGATTAAACGGCACCAACTCCATTATGCGATCCCCAATATTTGGTTTTTGATCATTTGTGCGCCTTCAGCCGTTAAACCCGCTTGGATGGCCGTTTCTTCGGCTGCTGCCGCTGCTTCTTCAGCGAATGCTTTGCGGATGTCTTTTTCACGTTGGTGCACTTTCATAGCGGTTTCTTCTAACCACTTGGTTGAGCGCATTACCTCTTTGATTTCACCAATATCTATGTCGGCGTCTTCGTCGGGGTTCATCAACTGGCGCTGCATGGCTTTAAACAACTGAGTTCGGCCCATTTCTAAAATGAGTTTTGACGTTTCGCCCATCGGCTTGTCGCCCAGTTCTGCAACCAGCGCTTTGGTCGCGGCTTGCGTTTCACGCAGTTGTTTACCTATAGCCTCAGTCTTTTGGGCATGGCGACTGAGGCCACTACGCGAAATAGTCGCCTCCTCATCCATGCCCGCATCGAGAATTAGCTGATTTACAGCAACCAAAATATCAGCTTGTGAATTGCCACTATCGCGTAGCATTTCGTCTAGCTTCTTCTTGATGTCTTCTGGCAACGCATCAATCTTACTGGGTTTGCCTCTGCGTACAGCATCACTCATGGCTACTTACTCCGAGGACCAGGACGCTTAATACCAGGAACAACACTACGACCTGTAGCAACATCAGCACCAGTCTGAGTAATACTGGCAACCCAAGTATTGTTACTTAAACGGTCAATTGATACGTAACCGTTTTGCTCCAGCCAATTTAGTTGGGTATGCAATTGGTCACGGCTACAGCCAATAGCGTAGCGGTCTAAAATGTCTCCCAATATGCTGCTGTTTAGACCGTAGTCAGGGGATTCGTTCAATGAGATCAAAATGCTGATCCGCTGGTGTTCAGCCATTAATTCAATTATTGGCATTTCTTTGAACCTCGCAATTCATTTTCCATTAGTAAGTCGGTAACTCGTTTTAGGTCGCCAAGCTGGGGGGAGAGTGCGTCAATTTTTCCTCCGACCTCAATTAGGCGTTTATCTAAGTCGTGTAGATCTTCAGCACTAGGTAAATCTTCAATAGTCTTTTCAACAGCGTTCACTCGTTGCGCCAACTCGTCGTGTTTGACTCGGCTTACAAATGTGGCCCTTAGCCATGCAATAGAACCAGCACCAACGATTAACACGCCAGCGGCTAGCATTTGCTTCCACCATTCCAATACAAAATCCATTAGCGCTTCCTACTGTGTTGTTGAAGCTGCTCTTGACGTTCCTTACAATCCACGCAGTACTTGCATCGGTGCACGGCTTGGCGGCGAGCTTTAGGTATTTCAGTACCACATTCTAGGCAGTGGTAAAAGCCTACATTTTCACCTACAAAAAGAGCTCGATTTGTTTTTAATCCTCGCTCTAAATCTTGTTCAGCTAAACGCTGAGCATCGTCTACCGCATCCATTAGATTTCCTTCGATTTGAAAGTGTGTTCTGGTGTGTTGCAAGCGCTTGGATAGATGTTGTGCCTATAAAGCTTGCTGCGAATATCGACTTCAGAAATTGAACGCCAGCCCTTAGCAAATTTGCTTTGCATCGTGCCGTCGTAGCTGTGCAGTGGAATTTGGTTGGCATCAAACGGTTCGCCATTCTGCCTCGCGGCAATCTCAGCTTTTATTCGTTTTATTCGGCCTTGCGTGTAGCTCCATTGCCAATTTCTACCCATGATTGACTCCCTCGGTGGCAAGCTCGGTAATGTGCTCTAAGCGGTTATACCAACCTTCAAGGTTCGGTCTTTGTGTGGGGTCGTTGGCGCAAATTCTTGCGTATTTACGAGCGCGGCGCAGGCTCAAGCCAATAATGAGCTGGTTGGGTAAAATACTTTGGCAAGCTTGGAGAGTCTTTGAGCCAAAGCGGCCATCTGGCTTAGCGCCTACATAACGTTGTACGAGCTGAGTCATGCCAGGTACACCGTGTTGAACAGCGCCATCTAACAACATGAGCGCCGACCCTGTATTCATGCTCTCGCAATACATTGGCCGCCAATAGTCACGGTGATACAAGCGAACAGCTTGAGCTAATGTGAGTTCAGCAATATTGAGATTTGGATAAGCGCGTTGACTGATCCCAAACTTAGTTAGTCCGCCTCGGTCTGACGCAACATTGTTGATACCGCCATCTGCACGTAAGCCGCCCTCAAGGTATAGAATGGGAATAATTGAGTCGGCAAAATTTAAAGAAAACGGTGCTAAAGCATCGCGGATCTCTGGCTGTTGCTTAAAGTAGTTAAGGTTGGGTAAGGTCATTTGGCATCTCCATCAGGCTGTGCTGATAGAGTGCCAATAGCGTTGGTGAGTGTATTTTAAACTGGGTTAATAAATTTAATCGTCTTCGATTCCTTCTTTCTTCCGACGTTCATTAATTTCGTTCTGAATGCGTTCTTCTTGTAGCTCCATCAGTGCTGCTGGGAGTTTGAAGGAAAGTACGGATGCAATGAAACCTGTATATAAATATATATATTCAAACCAAATCACTAGTTTAGGGCATGGTTTTTTAATCAAGATTGCACAAAAAATCAAAAACAATGTGATTAGATAAAGCTTGAAAAGCCACTTCTTTCTGACTAGACGATTGTATGTCAACACACTGCCTAACTGGGCGACTTGCCAACCACCTGCTGGGAGCGATTTAGGATCTCCAATCAGGGTGATAACGGCAATTAAAAAACCTGCCAGTATGGAAAATACGGTAACAATGATATTTACCGCATCTTGATTATTGTGGATATAAGGTTGACCAAAATAAGAAAACAGACCAGCCCACAATGCCAAGCAAAGTGCTAGTTTAAGTTTTTCTCTATCGGTCTTGTTTTTCACTGGTTTAAGATCCCCTTGTCCTTAAGGTCATTATAATACGTTCTTAGCTTTTGCCATGCATCCACTTTCGTTACTGACTTACCTTGCTTACTAATTTTATCATGTGATGAAATCTGGATTTCATGAGGTGAAATCTTAGTATCACCATACGTTATGATTTCAAAGCCCAAGCCAACTTCGTTTTCTGGGTCATATTCGTGAACTATTTTCTCAGCGGCTAATTTTAGGTGTTTCTTTCCTGTAGCACCAAATTCTGGTGTTTTTCGCTTATGATGTGCATTCTTTCCATCAAATCTTAAACTGACTCTAACATCGACGTTTTCCATTTCTGTCATTTCAGAGTTTTCAGGATCTTCTGCAAATACTCTACTAAATTCTTCATATACTTTGTTCATTAAGCCATGTGACTTCTTATCTGTTTCTTCAAGCCTTAACAAACTTGCATTATACAGTGACATGTTCAAATCAATGGCTTTTACGCCTTCTTTTCTTATCACTTTAAGCTTATTTGAATCAGCAATACTTGCCAAGGTCAGAGTATGTCCTACTTCTGGTTTCCCATATTTTGCAAGGATTTTCCGGAGATAATATTGAAGACCAGCCTCTCTGAGGCTACTAGAGCAAAATAAAACATGGTTATTACGGATATAAGCAAACAAATCTCCATCTAAGAATTCTTTTCCTTCTGGTGCTGCATATATATCGGTGTCACATTCAGATTTAGTTTTGTCATTGTCTAAAATAGAGGCTTCCTCACCTGGCTTGTAGCTTGTAATGTGTAAATAAATCCCCTTATGTTCATCTTTCACCTGTGAAGATGAGCATTGAACCTCACCACCAATTCTGGCAAAAGTTCGCTCTCCGGAACTTGGAAACTGCTCATGTGCAGCAATGATCATTTTTTCTAAAGATGTTTTGGTTTTAGCTTGCCAAGAGGCGCGTCGGTAATAGAGCTTTTTACTTCTAGTTTCAGTGTTCAATACTGTCATAGTGTTACCTTGGTTAATCCATTCGCGGCAATGAGAGACAAAGGGTGACAAGTCAAATGTACTCTCCCTGCACATATTTAAAGCTTACTGTTTCAACAATTAATTAAATGTAAACTTTTATATATGTAAACTTCAACTAAAAGTAGACACTTAACCAAACATTTAGCGAATCTTTGGGTTAAATCAAATGTTTTTGTTAAATCAAAGTTTATTTTTTCAACCAAAAATCTGGGGGTTGTCCGTTGCCAAAGTATCGCATCATAACGCTAAATACGGGCGCTCTGTCGCAAATGAGTAAAATTATTCCGAAAATAAACACAAAACTATTTGCCTAACATTTGGCAAATGTTATAGTCGAGTTAATGGATTGAGTAACCAGTAGTAACGTAGCACGGACAGCCACGGCATCCGTTCCCATTTTTAATCTAAGTTAAAGATTATTTCTTAATTTTGCTGCTATGCTGTTTGCTCCAATTACATAAGGAGTAAAAACATGAAAACAAAAACACAGATCCCAAGTCAGCTACTGAAAACTATTTTTGGCGGGAGTGCTGGGGGTGGTGATGGTATAGAACCACCGAAGGCATCCGTGAATAAATCTTCGGGCTACGGCGCTGAACAGGATCAAAGTTATAAAGGGTAAAGGACTTTGAACGAATTTTTCGTTGCAATAGGCTGGGCGATCATTGTGAGCAAGTTTGTTGCTCTGATTGCTCTCCTATTTTTTTCAAAACAAGGAGTTAAAGAGATGCTTACGGGCTTCCCATCTAAGGATTGGAGAGAGCAAGTTGAGCATTCTTTGTTTATAGTAACTGCGGTTAGCTTTGGTTTTCACTTTCTCGGGCGATTCATATCAGATGCCATATTGTCAGCAAGTATAGATCCCGCCGCCAAAAGGCAGCTTTATTATCTATTTTTTGCACTGTATGAAGTGATATATGTAGCACTTATAGTAAAGCTACACATGATGCGTGATTGTGTTTTTGCTCGTTACTCACGATTTGTCTGCTTTCTATCTGCTGCCATGGCCACATTGTTAATGGCAAGATATGTTGATCGCGTAATACTAGAGGCTGATCTGTTACGTAACGTATTCAAATACTGTGTTGCAGGAATTAACGTCGCAACGTTATTAGTAATAGGCGCATACCCTGCATTTAGAGTATTTAATTTGGTTCCGAGTAAACGTTGGGTTTAGAGATGAAATTTGAAGTATTACTCTTAGCTATGATTTTTGGATGTTGCGTTTACTTGTATTACATGGCGTTTAGGCTAAAAAGCCTAATTAAAGTGATTGAAGTACCGAGTAAACCAAGGCTAGCTAGTCACTCAGTAAATAATGTCACCTCTCTATCAAGCCATAAGAAAGAAGTGCTTTTAGATCAGTCAATCCAGCTGTTGGCAAAAACTGAAAGTTACGAGAAACACTTTGAACACGCCTCAAAGGAAGAAATAATTCATTTTGATATGGAATTTCGCTTTGAGCGTAGGCGGCTACTCAAAGCACTAAAAAACATTGGGTATTTTGATCGAGTAAAGCAAACTAAGTAATATTTTAGTCAGTGTTTACTGCGTTCAAAACATCTCTTATTGAGTCATTGCTCATATTACCAGTCAATTCAGCTTTTACTAAAATTCTCGTAGCTTTCTCAATTAATGAAAGGCTTTTAATCGCATCAAACTCTCCATTTTCGCCCAGCTCATTCTTTAACCTCTTCGCTTGATAAACTGTAAGCAGTGCTTCTCTTGCCGCATAACAAGCAGCATCTACAGCGCTTTCCATATCAAAAGACTCTTGGTCAATAAGAGAAACTCCAGCTCGGTTTCCAGTTACTACAAATGCAGCATCAAAACCCATCGATGCGAGTTGAACTAGTTTATCTGATGGAATGGCAATAGATGATTCCCATCGACTAATTTGCTTACTCGACATTCCTAAAAAATCTGCGACATCTTTTTGGCTTAAATTCAAACGCTTACGCTCAGCCTGAAATAATGAGCAGACATTTATGTCTGCTTCTGTTGATTTTGAGGACATATATGTACTATTCTAAGCCTAACAATTAACCAAACCTTTTATTTTCACTCGCCAAAGTTCAGGTAAAAGGTTTACTCAAAAAGGTAATGTACTATGAAATCCTCCGAAATTAAACAAGCTATTGCAAACGAAGGCTATTCGCTTTCTATGGTTGCTGATGCACTGGGTGTTAGTCTTGCAACTGTTTCAGGTGTCGTTTGTGGGCACACTAAGTCTCAAAAGGTCGCAAATGCTATTGCCAAGATCATAGGTAAAGAGACCTGTGATGTTTTCCCCAACGTTACAGTAAGCCCACCAAGAGGGCTGATTAACAGAGAGCAAGGCGTTAACCAGCTTCAGCAGCTTTTGGCCTCGTAAGGGCTAAGTAACCACTTTACTAATAACTGAGTTACCGAACTTACAGGAGCCACACAATGCACATAATTAGCCCGTACATAGCACAATGCTATCAGCGCCAACAAAACCGTGTTCTGTTGTTGGTACAAGCGATTAACCACCACTCTGCGCTCAATATGCGTATAGCTGCCAAGTTCAACAATAAGTTGGCGCAGTTCTTTAGCGCTCGCGCAGTACACAGCGGCACAAGGTTTGTCGTCAATACACAGCCATTCAAGCAAGTTATTAAATTGGTAAGTAGCAAATTCGGTTTGCATGGTTTGGTCTCCCGTTTACGTGATGATCAAATTCTAGCCAGTAAGATCCTCTATTTGGAAGTTCCAAAAAAAGTTTGTTTTTGGAATACCCGTAAGCTGACTTTAGCATTGCAAGTTGGGGGGACTTATGACCAAGCCTAAACGCCGCCAGTGGAGCCGTGTAGTCGCTCGCAGCCTGCCTGAGTCCTTACAACTTTGTAAGGAGCATGGAATGGCGACACGCAATATGAGCGTCCCACGCATCGCCGATAGAACGGGTGTAAGCACCGATATGCTTTATAAATACCTTGGTAATGGCGATATGCCTGCTAGCTTATTAATCCCATATATGGCTGCTACAGGTAGAGAATACCCACTCCAATATATGGCACACAGCCTTGATAAGCTGGTTGTCGATATGCCTAAAAGCAAAAAGCCTTCAATGCCAACATTGAATCATCTAAACCAATTTGCAAATCAGGTAATTGGAATGGCCATGCAATTGGAAGAAGGTGGTGGAAACCATCAACACGTTGCAGAGCAAATAGTTGTTCTGATGCAAGAATTGGCTTACCAAAAACTCGAAGTCGAACGTCTCGACGATCCCCAGCAGCAGCTTATTTAGGAGCAAATAGTATGACTATCAAAGACCAAGTTGCGCCTAAAAAACGCCAACCAGAGCAAAATACAAGCATTTGTATTGGTAAGCATGCAGGTAAAACTGTGCTGCTAATGAGTATGGAGCAGCTAAAAGCACTGGCACACGGAAAACCACAAGGAGAGAACGCATGAGCTTATTAACCAAACCCGTTAGCGCTGAGCATATAAGCGTACACAGCAACCGCCCTCTAATTCAGTGCAATTGTTGTAAACGAATTGAGCAAGCAAAGCAGGCAGTAACTAAAAGCGCATGGCTGCAAGCTGCAAACCATATTGGATGGCGTCATGTTCAAAGTGAGGCGTTTGATATCGACGTTGTGTGCCCCAGTTGCGTGAGTGATTTTAACAACCCAGTTAGAAAACCAATGAAGCCCATTAAGAGAGTGTCAGCATGAGCCAATACATATCAGCACAAGTGCAACGTGTACTGGCAGCGGTTGAGTTGATGGCGGGTAAAGAGCTGGATGGTGTTGAGCCAAAGCAGCTGGCTAAGGAGTTAGACACCAGTCCAGCTGATGTAACGCGCATATTGGCAAATTTGGCACAAGCGGGTTGGGCTGAGCGCCTACCGGGGAATGAAAAGCGCTGGCGCTTACATAAAAAGCCAGTGCAGCTGAGTAACACGGTAGACCACAACATGAAAAACGTACTGCGCAACTTACAGCAAGAGTACAACAACTACAGTATTTTGAGGTAGTTATGAGCGAGAAAGATATAACACCGACGGTTGAGAAAGCACTAGTTGACGGGAAAGACTTGCTTGCTTCAAAAGAGCAAGTATTAGTTGAGTTAGGTCAAATACAGGCTTTTGACTTTATACAAAAACTGGCGACTGTCGCCAGTTTACGCTTACTCCAAAAAGCTAAGGAAACCAAAGCATATAAAGGGCTAGCCTATTCTGATGAAAGTGGAAAAGTGGCGACTGTCGCCACTTGGGATGAGTACTGTACTCACAAGTTGGGTGTGGCAAGACGCACTATTGATGACCGATTAGTGAATCTTCAACAATTCGGAGAAGAGTTCTTCGAGCAGTCACAACGTATGCAGCTTGGTTATCGGGACTTAAGAGCCTTACGTCAATTACCTGAAGAAGATCAAACATTGGTTATTGAATCAGATGCCGTTGAAGCAGGTGATAAAGAAGCTGTAAAAGAGCTAATCGATGAACTCAAAGCCAAGCATGCCAAAGAGAAAGACAAGTTAACGCAGGAGCTGGACGCAACCGAGCGCATGCTCAAAGTGTCTCGTGATTCTTCATCCAAAAAAGAAGAAGAAATCATCAAGCTTAAAACCGACTTAGAAAGCAAAAAGTTTAGTGCCGAACGCTGGAAAGGCGAAGCCAAAAGCTTTTTTGAAGCGCTGGCTAAAACCCAAAACCAAGTGCGTGAAGGGTTTAACCAAATGCTGGTGCTCAGTGAGCAGCTTGAGACGGTGCAAATTGACGATAAAACCTATGATGCCGCTAAATCCGCGTTTTATGCTGACAGCAAAATTTTACTAACTCAACTCGCGCATGTATGGAACGAAATACACCGCACCTATGGCGACTTAGACGATGCGCGCCCCAGTGGTGAGTGGCTGGCCGAAATGGGCTTCGAAGGCACTGAGGTGATCGAATGAATGCATTATCTCTAGAGTACTGGGCTGAGCAGCTAGACAACGCAGGCCACGGCCAAAAAGGCACAATTCGCGAAAAGGCATGTGAAACACTGGGCCTAAGCAAAGACGCGCTATATCGCAAACTCAAAAAGCTAGGTTGGCAAAGTGGCAAGGCTAAACGCAGTGATGCAGGCACAACAGCGATGGACGATGAAGCCTTGAATATGCTGGTGGCCATTTTAAACCAAGGGGTACGTGATAATGGTAAGCGGATCATGGATGTTACCACGGCTAAATCAATCTTGGTTGCTAATGGCTATGCCTGCTTAAGTACAAGCCAGATCAGCCGTGTACTAGCTAAACGTAATGCCTCAGTTAGCGCGTTAGATAGAGCAACACCGCATGTTCAAATGCGCAGTTTAGCGCCTAATCATGTACATCAAGTAGACCCTAGTTATTGTTTGCTTTATTACCCGCCAGGTAAAAAAGGCAAAGTGCAGCGCTACGCAAATGATTCTGAGTTTTACGCAAATAAGCCAGAGAACTTAGAGCGCATAAAGCACTTACGAGTGTGGCGTTATGTATTGGTTGACCACAATAGCGGCATGATCCGCGTGCGTTATTACGAGTCGGCAGGTGAAACGCAAGCCAACATGTTCGACTTTTTAATGTGGTGTTGGAAGCAACACGAAGGCTCGCCATTTATGGGCGTGCCACAAATTCTGTTATGGGATAAAGGCAGTGCCAACACAGGTAAAGCAATTACCAATGTATTAGATGCACTCAAAGTTAAAAATATACCTCATGAGGCTGGAAACCCCCGCGCTAAAGGGGCTGTGGAAGTGGCAAACAACATTGTTGAAAAGCAATTTGAAAGCCGTATTTTGTTTGAACCGGTTAGCAGTGTTGACGAGCTAAACGAGTCGGTATGGGCATGGCAAGAGGCATTTAATGCCAACAAAATACCTGGCATGAACTGCAAGCATAGTCGGCACAAACAAGCACGTTCAGATGTATGGCTAACCATATACCAACCACAAAACCGCGACTACCTGCGCATGCTGCCAGATGAGCAAGTTTGCAGACTACTACTGACCAAAACAGGTGAAACACGGAAGGTGAACGGTGATCTGGAGATCACTTATGTTCACCCACGTACCAAACAGCAGCACCGTTATGACATTAGTGAACTGGAGCATGTACGTAACGGGATCACGGTTTCGGTTAGTCCAATTATTGTGGGTGATACGCCGGATTTATTAGTAGGTGTTACAACCCCCCTTGATGAAGTGGTGTATCACCAAGTTCAGCCAGCAGGTGTTGGTGAAGATGGCTTTAGGTTAGATGCCCCTGTAATTGGTGAAGAGCACATCCAAAACAAAGACACAGCGACTCAAAGCGCAGCTAAAGCAGCGGATAGGCTCGCTTTTGAAAATCTCAGTGATGCAGAAATCAAGCAGGCTAAGAAGAAAAAGCTAGCTCCATTTGGGGGCGCTTTGGTCGCTCACACACACCTCAAAAATGTTGAGCACGACACCCGCATTGCGCCTAAGGGAGAAGCTATTGAGCCAGACCACGCGATTGCTAAGCAAGTCGCCGAAGCCCCACGCAAAGGCAAGGTGTTGGACTCGCTCGATTTACGCATGGTTGTCGCACAGCGTTTGGGTAGGCCCCTGCGTCCTAACGAAATTGATTGGCTGCATGGCCAAAGTATTGCTGAAACGGAAGTGTCAGCGGTTGTTGAACAGTTGCACCTAGGAATTGTGGAGACTCCAGTGCTGAAGATAGCGAGATAGCAGTTGAAAATAACAAAGCTTAGCCATGTGTTTGAAGTACTGGGGGTTAAGCAAGCCCAAGTAGTAAAAGCATTAGCCGCTAAAGGGCTGAAATTTAGCAAAGCTAGTTTAAGCCGTGTAGCAACACAAGCCGACTGGCCAAAAACCTGTGATAGCAAAGCAATTAAATCAGCCATTGCAGAGTATTTAAAAGAACTCGGTGCAACCAGCGAGCAACTAACCGATTTGTTTACCTGGTATGAGCCAAACAAGAACGCACAACCTGAAGTTGAATATGAAGATCCGGAGCCTGAAATGCTAACAGCTAACGCAAAGAAGTTTTTTAAACTACGTCGTGACCCGTTTGAAAACGAGATAACGAGCGAGGATGACCTATTTTTGGTTGATGCCCACCGTATTATTTTAGAAGACATGCTAACGGCCGCGAACGCTGGCAGCATGATTGCGCTCTATGGCGAGTGTGGAAGCGGCAAGACGATTATTCGCCGCACCTTTATACACCAAGTACAACAAGATCATCCTGATGTAATTTTGATCCAACCTGCACGATTAGACCGCCGCAAGATAACCGCAGAGTCTATCTCTACCGCTATTTGTAGAGCGCTACAAATCAAACATAAACCAAGCGCTGAAGAGCGTGATGCAGCAATAGAAGAGGCATTGATTGAAAGCGCCAACAACGGCCATTTACACCTAATGGTAATTGATGAGGCGCACGATTTAAGCGCTGATGTGATCAAGCTACTCAAGCGTATTTGGGAGTTAACGCACGGGTTTAGGCGTGTGATGGGGATTGTACTGATCGGCCAGTCGGAACTTGCCAAAAAGTTAAGCGGCCAGCACGTTCGTGAGTTTAGCTGGCGCTGCAATCAAATAAAGATGCAGCCGCTAGGGATTTATGTTCCCGAGTATATTCGCCATAAGCTATCTCGCGTTGGTGTAGATGCTGACAAAATTTTTACCGAAGACGCCCTTAGCGCCATTCGCGGCAAGTGTATGGGGCGCATTCGCCACGGCATTGCATTGGATGATGCCGAGCTAGACCGCTCTTACCCACTCAATGTAAACACTTGGCTTGCTAAAGCCATGAATGCCGCCGCTCAAATTGGTGAGCAGCAGATCACAGAACCATTAGTTTTAAAGGTGTAGCTATGAGTCAACAGGTAGAAATTCAATTAACCGGTATGGCGTTGGTTCAAGTGACTAAAACAGTCACCGTTTCACAAGAGCAGTCAAAGGCGCTTTTAGCTGATGATGGCGCAATGCAACATCTGTTAGCCAGTGCGGTAAATGCACCAGTAAAGGCTTGGGATAACGTTTTTGGTAAGCGTGAGCTGATAGAAACAATTGAGCCTACAGGGGTTCGGTGTTTAACCACGCATTGCGGTTGGGTTGGGGAAGGCGTAAGTGTTTGCCCCAAATGCCAAGGTCAACGCTTTCACAAATTTCAATCTATTCAATCAAGGTAGTAAGGGATCATCATGAATACACAAGACAATACAGCACGCACATTTTTAGCAAACCCGCGCGGCTATCAAGTACCGCTAAACAAAATTGCAGCCCACGACATTGAAAAACACGACCTAGTAAATGGGTTTGTTGATGAGGCTAAGGCGCTATCTGAGTTGCATGATGAATTTAAGCGCAAGGTGTTTAAGAGTGTGAACACATTTATAGCTGATTTGTTTGCGAGCTATAACGTTGAGATAGGCGGTAATAAAGGCAATGTTACGTTAACTAGCTATGACGCCAAGCGCAAAGTAGAAGTTGGCGTTGCTGATCAGATCACGTTTGGCCCTGAGATAAATGTGGCAAAAGAACTCATTGATAAAGTGATCAATGAAAAGCTGGAAACACTAGGCGAAGACAAGCTACTACGCCAAATTGTACAAGATGCGTTTAGCACAAACAGTGATGGCAATTACAACAAGGCGCGGATCATGGCATTGCGTAAATACCGCCTAGCCAGCGATAGCGAAGACTGGGCCAACGCGATGCAGGCACTTGATGATGCAATCATCTTGTCCAGCACCAAAACGTACGTGCGCTTTTATGAGCGCAATGCGCTGGGTAGCTGGATTCATATCCCATTGGTAAGCAAGTCTCTATAAAGGTGGCGTTATGTATTTATCAAAACCTAGATACATCCAACTTATTCATATTGCTAAAGGCCAGCTTGCTTGGGACGACGAGCTTTATCGCCAAGTATTAACTGATCTGACTAAAAAAAGCAGCTGCAAGGATATGAGCGCAGGGGAGCTTAAAAAAGTCTTGGATCATATGAAGGACAAGGGCTTTAAAGTTGAAGCTAAAAAGAGTGGTAAAGGTCGTAACTCGCCAATGACTCGTGATATAGCCCCCGAAGACAAAACCCCGCTGGATAAACTGCGTCAAGTTTGGATCGCGATGAGCCATCGCGGCTATTTACGCGATGGCTCAGAGGCTGCGCTGCTCAATTGGAGTAAATCACAAGCTAAGCGTATGAATAGTAACGTAGCTATTGAGTGTTTGGAGTGGCTACGCGCACCTATGGTTCACTCACTGATTGAGCAGTTAAAAAGCTGGTATGCGCGTCTGATGGCAAAAGACATGAGCGAACTAGCTCCTGATTTAAAAAAGCTGCCACTGAACGATGAGGAAAAGTTCGAGGCGGGGCGCTTTGTGTATAAATATAGCAACTTTTCAAATTGTAATGTTGAGCAGCTTGAGAGCGCTCTTAATTTCACAGGCCTGATGTTAGGTAAATATAGCGAGGTGCCTAGTGTCTAATTTAGATCATGTGGAATTGGGCAAAGCGTCTGAACGTGCTGAAGGTATGCTATTTACCATTTTAGAGCTAGTAGCCGAAGGAACTAAAAAGGCACTCGGCGAAGACGAAGCAGCTAAACTCGGGCTAGATGTAGTAGACACCGTACGTACAACATTTGGTGGTGAATATGTTTATGTATGTAAAGGCCGTAAGTTAGATGCAATGCTTAAGAGCAATCAGATATGGGCGGAGTTTAGAGGCAATAATCATCGAGAACTGGCCAAAAAATTTGGCTGCTCGGTTCAATGGGTTTATACGGTGATCAGAACTAAAAACCTGATCTTGTATGGAGACATTCAAGGTGATCTTTTTTCCAGTATCGAAGAGCCTGGAATTCGAGGGTCAAAGTAATGCAAAGAGATAAAGATGAAATCACAGTAAACAAATGGCTCTTACTGCTGGCACTTTTTACTACTTTACTAATTGGTTTTGAGTTTGGAAGAAGGCTATATATAGAAGAGCAATTGAAAGAACCACAGCAAGCAGCACGAATAGGCCGAAATGGTGGCCCGTCAATTCCGCCAATGGAACCCGAAGCACCACCTTTATATAGAGTGATTTGGGAGCTAATGAGTGAGGAAAAAAATGAAGAGTAATAATGTAGCACTGCAACATATAGCTAGTTATCTAAATGCTCATGGATGCAAAACCCTCGATGAAGTTGATGGTGCTTTGCAGTTGCTGATTGAAACGGCTAAAGTTACACAGAGCCAGTACAGAAATGGAACTGCTGAGAAAGCGACCTCAGTCCCGTCAATTAATTAAACATGGAGAGAGAAATGGGAATACCTTCAATCGAAGAGGCTATCATGCTATTTGTCATTGGTTCGGTATCAATACTTTTTATTGTGCTGTTCGTAGCGTGGTGTAAGAAAAAGCGATAAAACAAAAAGCGGCGCAAATTTTTGAGCGCCGCTGATTTTCACAATATCAAACTCATTTTAAAATAGGCTCTCACTCAATCCCGAACTCTCCCACATATTCCCGTAGTTTTCGCACAATTAGCTATAGAGTTTTTGTACATTGGATCATGATGAAGCTGTAGACAGAATGGCGTTGTCTATTCATCTATGAAGCTTGTTTCCATCGCGCATCCCTGCGCTCATCTCAATGAGCCGCGAAGCGCAGCTTCGGTCTCATACCAATTGAATTAATTCTCTAATCAATTTGAAGGGTGAAATAGCATATTAGCTTCGTTAAAAATTTCTCATTTAGAACAACTAAATAGCAAAATTTTTGCCTTGCTACTAAAGCTATTTCCCCGCTTCAAGATAGATCATTTACTTAATACA
>NZ_PNDS01000050.1 GCF_005886535.1 Pseudoalteromonas sp. S2755 | reverse complement strand
TCACCGCATAGAAACGCGCGCCTTACGCAACGGGAGATACAGTGATAGTATTTGGTGTCGGTTAAACTGATTTGTCTTTTACGGGCAGTTGCCATAGTTCAGTTTCCTCAGTCCTTTGAGTACAGAATTAAAGCTTAGGCAGTATCTTTAGAAAGTGCAAATTAGTAGTGGGTGTCAGCGATTTATGAGCGGGCGGTATCTTAGGAAGGTGCAAATTAGTGGTGGGTGTCAGCGATTTAATTTATTCTGCCGGACTGTTTTGAATTTCAAATAGTAAAAGGCACACAAAATGAGAATATTGGTAACAGGCTCTGCTGGGCGAGTCGGGCGTGCTATTTACATCAAATTGATGAAGAATCATGACGTAGTAGGTTTGGATAAAACGCCCTGCTCAACGGTAGACTTTATCGGTGACATTTGCGATGGCGAGTTAATTTCTAAAGCCCTCGAAGGCGTGGATGCTGTTGTGCATACCGCTGCACTTCATGCGCCACATGTTGGGTTAATAGCTGATGAGGAGTTTTTAGCTATCAATGTCGATGCAACCGAACAGCTTGCTTTAAATGGGATCAAAGCAGGAATTAAGCACTTTGTCTTTACCAGTACAACCGCACTTTATGGTTACGCTTCATCTTCTGAAGGTTTTGCTAGTTGGATAACGGAGCAGGTCGAGCCTAAACCCAAGTCTATCTACCATAAAAGTAAAATACTTGCGGAAAACAAATTGAATGAAATTTCAAACCTTTTCAATCTTCCGGTTACAGTATTACAAATGTCTCGATGTTTTCCAGAGCCCGCAGATTTGATGGCAATATACCGCCTTACTCGAGGTATAGATGTTCGTGATGTCGCAAATGCGCATTCATGCGCCATAGTTAAGCGCTTACGCGGTTTTAATCGTTTTATTATCTCTGGTTTTACACCATTTAGCCTCAATGACTGCGAACATCTTTATCACAATGCAAGTGCAGTTATTAAGGAAAAGTGCCCTGAGATAGCAGCAAATTTTGAGCAAAGAGGGTGGCCATTGCCAGCGAGCTTGGACCGTGTGTATGATTCCTCTTCGGCACAAAACAAGTTAGATTGGCAGCCTAGGCATAGCTTCGCTAGTGTGCTGGAAATGTTAGATAACGAAATAGCAGAGGTGTTGCCCGTTTTAAAACGGAGCTAGGAAGCAATTTACTTATGCATGATTTCAGTGTCCAAGTTTGGCACTAGAAAATCAAAGGGCTCGTTTATTGAGCCCTTTTTAAGATAGCTGGTTGTAAAAGATAACTTTTCTATAGCTCAGGTATCACGCCGCAACCTGTCCTTTATGGATCAATCGCTCACAGAGGGCTTGCCATTCGCTGGTTTGCTTTTTGCCTTCAATGCGGCGGCCAAATAGCGTTAGTACAGTCTCGCGATTGGCATCAAAAAACTCAATAGAGGTGACCACCGTATTGCCGTTATCCGTGGGTTTTCTCACCACGAATGCGCGGGTCAAATCGTCTGCTTTTATATGTAGGTTAAACTCAGGATCTAAGACGTTAAACCAAGGGCCAACTTGCTTGAGGTTTTCAACCTTCCCCGAGAAAATCTGTACCGCACCTGGGTTGCCGACAAATACCATAATCTCTTGCTTAAACGTTTTTGCTTGCTGAAAAATATCAGCAAGTTCAAAGCTCTGTAGCTCAAAGCTCCATGGTGAGCCGACAAGTTCGAGAGCCTGCAAACGTTCAAGGTTGTATGTATCTAATAGCTTTGGAAAATGGTGCACATCTTCAAGCTCTCCCCACTGACATCTAAAGCTATCTAGTTGATCAGCGCTAGGCGAGGTAATTACAGGCTCCACAAGTTCAAATGGCTTCACGCTAAATGGGCGCTGTGATGTTAGTTGGTAGCGCGCTTTTATATTCACCAATTCGTTAAAGTCCGACTCAGCCGTGGTATAAACCTTATGTACCGCACGGCCGTTTTCATCAAAAAATTGAAAGCTCGTGTGACTTTCGGTTTCAACTAAGAATACGCTTTGCCAACGATACAAAAATAACCGCAAGTCGATACCGCCGGGATTGATTGCAATACCACTCAGTTTGCCATTATTGTCTGAAACATAGAGCTTTTCGTATAACCCTTTAATTTCATTTACCACGCTGCCGTTACGCGTCAGCGCCATCACTTTACCCAGTTTTTTCAGGCTTTTGAGGATATCGGCAATCTGCGTTTCATCTAAGCGCGTTACCGTGGCTGTCACCGCCTCTTCGAGTTGGGCATTTAATAATTCAGCCTCACTCACGCCCAGTTGCATTGCAGCATCAACGGGCCGTGTCCTTGGCTCACCCGCTAACAAGGTTTTATAGTCTTGAATTAATTGCTTCATGATCTCTCCTTAAAAACGCCAGCTGATCTGGGTTTTAATGTTGCGGCCAAAACCGTAATCGCCTATTCCACCACCGGTACCAGCCATTAGTTTGTATTCTTTGTTAAAGACATTATCGACAGCAACTCTTAGATTAAAGGCAGCATTAATATCCCAACTCGCATATAAATCGGTCAGGGTGTAGCTTTTTTGTGTTTGCGTTGAATATTGTCTTGTTGCGCGGTCCATCACCTGCACATCACGCTCGCCACGCCTTACTATTTGTGCACCAACTTGAACGGCTTGATCAAATAACGAGGCGCCTAAATCCAAAGCCATTTTGTCTGCAGGCAAATACCACAAAGGCTTATTGTCTTGATCTTTACCGTCTATGTCACTGTAAGAAAAGTTGCTGTAAAAACGTGGTGTTGCAAAGTTTACTTCCAGCTCAATGCCATCTCTATCATTGCTAGCGCGATTCGCATAACGCGGTGCAGGTACGGGATTGGTCAAATTGCTGGTGACCGACGTGATTTCATCGTCTACCGAGATATCGAAATAGATAAAACGTGCTGTTAATGTGTCATTGTCAGTGAGTATGTTATTTGCCTGATAGGTCACGCCAACTTCGGTATTGTTGCTATATTCTACGTCTAACGCTAATCCCGGTTGTCTGCCACCATATTGATCGTACAACTCGTCAATGAGTGGTGCACGGAAACCTTCTTGGCGGTTTGCAAACACCGCCCACTGTGGCGTCAGTTGATAGTTTACGCTCAAAGCCCCCGCCCAATCACTGTGTGTCACTTTACTATCTAGTGCTGCAAACATCTGTTGGAATTTAGCCGTTGGTGAAGTGCTATAGCGTTCATAGCGAAGTCCTGCGATCACAGTAAGTTGCTGCCAAGTGAATTCATCTTGGATATACACACCGGAGCGCTTTTGTGTACCACCCGGTTGGGATGTCATCTCAGCGGTGGTTGGAGTCGAGCCATATTGCTCACAAGCATAGGTCTCGTAGTTAACTTTTAAGCAAGGTAATGCGGTCTTTTCACCAATACGCTCTTTGTCGGTATATTGCACGCCATAGGTCAAAGTATGTGAGTCCAATACGCTAGTATTCATTACATCCAGAGTAGTGATGTTGTATTCATAGTTTGATTCAATACCGATGTAGTCCTCAAGCATGCCGACACCATCAGATTCAGTCACTTGACTGCTGGTATAACCGGCCTTAGCGCTTAGGTTTAGATAAGGATTATTCGCTGGGTTGAGTTCATAACTCAGATTAGTAACGGACTGCTCAACTTCACGGTACACCGTCCCCCATGCGCCCGGATCTGTTGTATTAAACTCGGTTCGCTGGTTATCTGTGGTTTCGGTGTAGCTTGCCCCCACAATGGCATCATCACTTAAGAAATATTCCCCTTTTAATAGAACAGAGCTATTTTCGATTGCCGAGTTGTCCAAAGTTTCATCATTAGAAAGCTCCCAATCATCACTGTCGCGCTTTACCACACCAGCTAGTAAGTCGAGCGAATCATTCGGCCTTGCAAAAGCTATCACCGAAGCATTTTTCTGAGCATTGTTGCTGTCATAACCGAGTTTAATTTTAGCGCCAGCGACTTCACCATCCTGTAAAAAATCAGCGGCGTCTTTTAGCTCAAACTGAACAACACCACCAAGTGCACCGCCCCCATGCAGCACAGTACTCGTGCCTCGTTTAATGCTTATTGAGCGATATAATTCCGGATCAGTGAACAGGCTACCCATGCGATATTTTTCAAAGGTTTGCAGCATGCCATCAATCGTCACCATCACGTCTTCCGCGTCACTAAAGCCACGAATATTGAACTTATGTCCAGCCGCTCTTGGCCCACCACTGGCAGAAACATTAGGAATGGTATCTAAGGTCTCAAATACACTGCTATCTAATTTGCGCTCTATTTGCTCCGACGAAATCACATTCACCGCTTGTGCCGATTGCAATGCGGTTTTTGCGGTACGCGTTGCCGTGACAGTCACTGCATCTAAGTCTGTTTTTACCACTGTCGACTGAGAAACATCCTCATTGGAAGAAGAAGCAGCTTGTACCCAGGTGGCAGAAGTGGCAAGCGCGATGAAAAGGGTTAATTTAGATAAACGCATAAGAATACTCCGAGTGTCGTTATTTTTTACACGCACTTCAACTTTGCCCCTGATCTTCCCTAGTCCTGTCTTATCTAAACAGGCTCATCCAAGATGAAATGCGATTGTCGCGGCGCAATATAACACACACCAATCTAAATGGTAATTATTTTTATTCGCTTTTGGCGATTAAGTTCGCAACTTGAATCTCGAGTGTACTAAGCTGTGCAAAAAGTGATACCAGTGCTTCACTGGGTACTTGTTTATCCACGGCGATATAAATCACCTCTGACTTGTCTAAATGACCAAGCGCTTGTATCAGCGTGTTTTCCGCGCTAAACGGCTGCTCGTCTAAGGCATAGGCTATTTGATCATGATTGAACATGATGCTCACTACCTTCGGTGTTTTTTCCAGTACAACCTCACCATTTTTTCCCGCTGTTGGTAAGTTGACCTCCAAGACGTTGAGTTTTACCGCCACACTGAGCAGCAAAAATACAAGGACGATAAAAAGCACATCGAGTAACGCGGTTAAATCAGCACCTAAGTGCTGAGGTTTGGGTGTCGGCAGCTCAAGCATTATCTGCCTCCACCAAGGTAAATTGGGTATTCATATAAAGCACAAGCTCGCTTTGAAAACGCTCAACCATCGCTTGCAAAACGCCATAAATAAGTAAACATGGCATGGCTATCGCCAGTCCCGCCATAGTTGAATACATAGCTTCCCATAATCCATCCGCTAATAACGCGGGTGTTACAGCTTGCTGAGTTTCGGCAATGGTTTTAAACATTAATACCAGCCCCCAGACAGTGCCAAAGAGTCCCATTAATGGGCTTAGCGTGCCGATAATGCTTAAAATCACTAACCGCTTACGCCACTCAAAAACATACCCTTGTAACCGCAAAGCGCCGACTGCTTTGCTACGAAAAAAGTGAGGTTTACGCTTGATTTCAAGGACGGTAAACCAAGCGCGGCTAAGCACCCAAAGACGCTCTATAATCACCGCAAGCGCAATAACCGACAAACATAAAAATGGCCATTGCATTGGGCCAAGTTGGGAAAACCAGGACTGCATCGTAGTAATACTCTCTAAGAAAGGGAAAATTTAATGGGTACGGTAAACAAGGCTTTTACAGCATTACCGTCACGAAAAACTGGGTGAAATTGCCATTGCTCAACGTTCTTGCGAGCAGCTATGTCCAAAGATTGATGGCCACTGCTTTTAACCAAAGTTAACTTCACGATTTCACCTTTTTGATCCAGCTCAATTTCAAAAATAGTCACGCCTTCAAGCCCTCTTCGCTTGGCACGTAACGGGTAGCTAAGCGCAGGTCTTGGTGCTTTGAATAAAGGTAAAGCATCTAATTTAACAGGAGAGTCATCGGTACTATTTGCTTCACTGAGGTGCTTCGCTGAGGCTGTTTGCGTCTCTTCTTGCTGCGACGTATTTTCTCGTGTTGAGGTAGGCTCCGTTGCTTCAATAGTCCTTTTATTCTCAGGCACTGTGGCTTTATTAAGCTTTTTAGGTTGTGGCCGCTCATTGGTCTGTTGCTTGGGTTTGGGTACAGGCTTGGCTTTCTGCTCTTGCTTCTGTGGTTTTTTAAGTAGGTGCGTAGTGCCATTAAAATCAGATGGCGCTTGCTCTGCTTCCACTTTTTGAGGCGGCTCTTGGGAAGGTTGCGCCGCAAACGAAATCATGAGTGGTTTGGTGACTTTACTCACTTCATTTGCAGCAACGCCTGAGTGCCACACCAGTGCTGAGCTTGCAGGAAATAACCACCACAAGCCATGCAGCAGAGCGGAGACTGTGATGCAGATAATTAATTTCATATTGATAAAGACAAATGATAACTGTTACTATTCGCAATAAACACTAACAAGTTTGGATCTGTAATGAAAGCTCAAATTACGACACTGCTAACTTCTAGTTTGCTACTACTCACTTCTCTTCTACAACCTACCTATGCCGATCAAGGTGCCAAAAATATCGTTGTTTCTGGTGGCTCTATCACAGAAATTATTTATGCACTTGGCGAGGAAAATCGTATCGTTGGCGTAGACAGTACTAGCGTCTTCCCTGTTGCTGCGACCGATAAACCACAAATCGGTTACGTAAGAAAAATCAACGTTGAAGGGATCCTTTCCCTTAATCCTGATTTATTACTCGGTGAAGCAGATACAGGCCCTGATAAGGTATTAAAACAGCTTCAAGACACCGGATTACCCACCTATATTTTCAGCGATAACGATGATCTTGCTGGCGTCGAAGAAAAAATAACAACAATCGCCAAGTTACTGGCAGTTAAAGAAAAAGGCCAAGCGCTAGTCGAATATATTCAAGCCGACAGAAAAGCCTTAACGCATGTCCTACAGCAAGTGAACAACAAACCTAAGGTATTATTTGTTTTAAGCCTGCGTAGTGGCCAACCAATTGTTGCGGGTGCTGGCAATTCTGCAGATGAGGTTATCAACGCAGCTGGCGGCGTTAATGTTGCAGCTCAGCATTTTGACGGTTGGAAGCCGCTCGCAACCGAAGCGGCCATCGCCATGGATCCTGATGTGATCATTAGTATGGGCCGCCATGGAGAACAAAAAGCGACGGATTTAAGCCAAGTTCCCCACTTTAAGTTCTCAAACGCCGTTAAAAACAACCGAGTTATACTTATCGATGGAACGTACTTACTTGGTATGGGCCCACGCACGCCACAAGCCGTAGTTGAGCTGGCTACCTTACTCCACCCAAACGCCACACTGCCCAAGGGTTACCGATTTAGAGCAGCCCAGTCTGCACCAAAAAATGAGTCTCTGTAATGCTAGCACTCGAGCAATCTTTAATTCCCGCTGAAGTTGCCAGAAAATGGATGTTGTTGGGACTAATTATCAGCTGTATCGTGGTGAGCCTCATTGGCCTTGCCAGCGGCGGGGTGAGCATTAGCTACAGTCGCCTAATGGATATTCTCTTTGCAGGTCAATCAAGTAACTTAGAACATGCGGTGATCTGGCAAATTAGATTACCAAGATTGGTGCTCGCAATTGTAGTGGGTGCTGGACTTGGTGCATGCGGCGCCGCAATGCAAGCAATCTTTAGAAACCCGCTGGCAGATCCAGGGTTAATTGGGATCTCTAGTGGTGCCGCACTTGGCGCAATTAGTACCATCGTATTGGGCTCCACGTTACTCAGTGGTTTTGCGGATTATTATGGAATTTACGCGGTGCCAATCGGTGCTTTTCTGGGCTGTCTTGGTGTGTGCAGTTTAATCTACCGTTTATCCAGTCAAGGAAATCGCTTCACAATTGTCAGTTTGTTGTTGGCAGGTATTGCAGTAAACGCCATTGTTGGTGCAGTCATCGGAATACTGACGTTGATCAGCTCAGATCAACAGTTACGCGACCTAACCTTTTGGAGCATGGGATCATTTGCAGGTAATAGTTTCACAACTATCATCCCATCGCTGTGTTTAATGTTGGCATGTTGTTTTGGTTTTAGCCGCTTAGCTCAACCGCTCAACCTCTATTTACTTGGCGAGCAACAAGCTAGACACCTCGGGGTCGATGTCGTGCGCCTTAAAAAGAAAGTGTTTGCTTATACTGCATTGTGCACCGGTGCGGCGGTTGCGCTAACTGGTATTATCGGTTTCGTCGGCTTTATTGTTCCTCATATTGTGCGCTTATTAATCGGCCCAGATCACCGCTATTTGCTACCTGCTTCGATGTTGGGTGGGGCAATTTTACTGTGTTTGGCGGACTTGCTCGCTCGCACACTCATTCTCCCGTCAGAATTACCGATAGGCCTTATCACCAGCGCTTTAGGTGGCCCTTTTTTCCTGATCATGCTGGTGAAAACATATCGTATCAAGGAACTTTAATATGCTAGAAGCGAATAGTCTCAGTGTCCAAGTGGGGCAAAAATTGTTACTCAAAGACATTGATTTTTCGGTCAGCCAGGGGGAGTTTGCCGTTGTTCTTGGCCCCAACGGTGCTGGCAAGTCTACCCTACTCAAGGCGCTGTGCGGTGATATCTCACTAACACAGGGTGATGTCACCTACCATCAACGAAGAGTACAAGACTTAAATGCCGTTGCACTCTCTCATATCCGCGCCGTACTCACGCAGCAATATGATTGTGAGTTTCCATTTAGCGTGCAAGAGATAGTGGATATGTCGCATTATGTACATCAGCATGAGTGTACACCAAACTCGCTTCGTGAATATTCACAGCAAGCGATGCAAACTTTATCAGTCGAGCATTTAGCGGCACGCTGCTTTACTCAGCTATCAGGGGGAGAAAAGCAAAGGGTTCAGTTTGCGCGGGTACTTTGCCAGCTGCTACCCACTTTACATGCGAATAACCCCTGCTACCTGATGATTGACGAGCCTACCGCAAGCCTAGATTTATATCATCAGTATCAAGTCATGAAGCTGGCTCAGCAAATAGCTAAACAGGGAGCGGGCGTAGTGGCAGTGGTACATGACTTAGCCCTCACAGCAAGCTTTGCCGATAAGGTATATCTGCTACAACAGGGCGAATTGGTTGCCACCGGATCCCCAGAGGAAGTACTCAGTAACGCACAATTAATGAGTACCTATGGGATTGATGCAGAGATCACGCTTTCAGATATGTTTTTACCAACCCTGGGGGTTGCAAAGGCATTTGGACTTGCGGCAGAAAAATAACCTGCACTTAAACAGGCTGGCATACACCAGCCTGTTTAATCAGCTCGCTTAACTCAGCTCCCAACTTTGGTAACTTTGAGATCATCTCTTCGCCATCGGATGATCAGGATTTAACTGCAATAAGTCCCAGCGGTTGCCATAGAGATCTTCAAACACAGCAACCATGCCATAATCTTGCTCTTGTGGCTCGCGAATAAACTGAATACCAATAGACTTCATGCGCTTATAATCACGCCAGAAATCATCGGTATTTAAAAATAAAAAGACTCGCCCGCCAGCTTGATCACCAATAAACTTCTGCTGCTCTGGCGTAGAGGCTCTAGCAAGGAGTAACGCAGTACCATGGGAATTAGGCGGTGCCACCACCACCCAGCGTTTATCTTGCTCGGGTTGATAGGTGTCTTCTATTAATTCAAAACCTAGTTTATTGACGTAGAAGTCGATGGCTTCATCGTAGTCTTTGACGACGAGCGCAATATTAACAATATTTTGTTTCATGATGAGAGTATCCCATAGCCTCTTGCCATAAGCGCAGCAAGTAGCGATAAAATTAAAAGTAACAGTATTTCTAGTCTTTTAATGACGATGATGCGTTGGGGCACAGACAAATTAGCTGCTGTTGTATTAAGGTGCTTCAATAAAAACACAGTCGGAATGATAGATAGCAAAGCGGTTAACAAAAATAGTCCCACTTTGGCATGGAAAATCGGGTTTTGGCGTAAAACTCACTGGGCTTGCCAACTGCAAACCATAGCGTTAATCCTGCGCCAAGGGTTACAAGCGCACTGACGCCATACAAGCCATCAATTAGTACTAAGCGCTTAACGCTATGACTACTCATTGATTTGGAGAGTAGCATGTTTTCAATCGCGAGCGTCGATGCCAAAAATAAAATACCGATGAAGTGAATATACCTAACGGCTATCTCTTCCATGCGATGCCCCAATTGCTATTTTAGCCTTGATAAAGTGTGCTGTTTTCTTCCAAAAAGTTCACCAAAGGCAAAAACAGCGGTTGCGGCAATTCATCAAGCGAGAACCACTGCCATTGTTTGCATTTATTTGGCTCTCTAACTTCTGCATCGTGAGTATCGCACCTTGCCATGACAAACAGAGTGACATAATGTTTCTGCTCATCAGCAAAATAATCATTAGTAAAGCCAAGCTTTTCAACGTTTACAACATCTAGCCCCGTTTCTTCATGCACCTCTCTTATTGCACATGCCTCAATGTCCTCTCCATACTCTAAGTGGCCCCCCGGCGTTGCCCAAGTATGTTCGCCATGGGCACCGATGCGTTCACCAAGTAAAATTTTATTATCGTGTATTAAGACCACGCCAACTCCGACACGTACAACTTGATCCATCACTTATCCTTACTGTTGTTTTTTTGGATATTATATAGTGTGTGTCCTAAAAAGTTCAGAGCTATTCAACACATACATGTCTAACACAAAAGAAAACAATTAAATCACAATAAAAAAACATAACCCCATAAAATTGACATCACTTTAAAATTATGAAAATGTACGCTTGCCCATTACAGGAACTCTGGGTAAAAAATTATTAGAAAATACTGACAACTAAGGAATAAGTAATGAAATTAACGATAAAGAAATCAAGTTTGAAATCGCTTTCATCTCAATCACTACAGCTTAATCTTGCTCAAACACCAAATATCGCTGGTGGGAACAAAGAGCAAAACAACCGCCCTCAAGCTGCCGGAACACGTATAGATTGCGCATCTATTGCGGTTAACCTTCCTTGTGTGATCATGTAAGGTACGATTTTTATACTTTTGTATAGAAACTGACAAGGCCGCTGCCGCGGCCTATCTATAATCGTTTTTAAAATCAGCGCTGTAACCCAAGCTACTTGTAGAGGACCAACTAAGACGATGTTAAGCTCGCCAAGATCTCAAGTGCATGTTTTCTATCGCTTAACTCGTATAAATCGTTGGTAAAAATAAACTCATCGACCGCTAGCTCACGTTTAATCATGCTGAGTTTATGATATACAGTCGCGGGACTTCCAACCACAGATAAACCTAAAAAGCTTTCAACTTGCATTTGCTCTTGGGCATTCCATAGACCCTCCATCGAGTCAACAGGGGGTTTTAACCATAACGCCTGACCTCGCATCAACGCTAGGATACGTTGCTTTGACGTGGTAGCTAAATACTGCGCTTGCTCGTCGGTGTCGGCTGCAACTACCGGTAAGCCAAGCATTACATAAGGTTTATCTAACACCTTTGATGGTTGGAAATCGCGGCGATAAAGCGCGATAGCATCATGCACGAATCGTGGCGCAAAATGACCCGCAAATGCATAAGGTAAACCTCGCTTTGCAGCAAGTTGGGCACTATAAAGACTCGAACCAAGCAACCAGATTGGTACCTTAGTATTTTCACCCGGAATGGCACGCACCGAGGATTTACCATCATAAGGCCCTAGCAAGGCCTGTAATTCAGCGACTTCGTCGTCAAATTGCTCTGCACGTCTGTCATCGCGACGCAGTGCTCGGCTGGTAATCGGATCGCTGCCAGGCGCTCGCCCTAACCCCAAATCAATACGTCCAGGATAGAGGCTTTCTAAGGTGCCAAACTGCTCAGCGACGACTAACGGTGGATGGTTTGGCAACATCACGCCACCCGCCCCCACCCGAATATTGCGAGTGTGTCCAGCAATATGCCCTATCAATACAGAGGTTGCTGCGCAGACAATACCACGCATATTATGATGCTCAGCCATCCAAAAGCGTTTAAAGCCAAGTTCATCCGCTTTTTGCGCATAAGCCACGCTGTTAGCGAGGGTTTGTGAAACGGTATCTTGCTCTTTCATCGGGCTTAATTCGAGCAAAGAAAATGGCATGTTGGCAAGTGAAGTCATAACAATCCTTAACGCTTTGAGTTACACCATAGAGTAAGGGTTGCAGCCCCCATTTCAATCCGAAATTCTGCACTACATTGTTGCTGATTTTCGACTGGTTATGAACAATCAAGCCATTAGCTTTACGTCAAAAAGCCTGATTTCCATGGATCCACGTTTGCGTAACCTTGGTCGCTTTTATTTCTTCGAATGTTACATCGAATAGATTTTGGTCTAACACAATAAAGTCAGCAAGCTTTCCAACCTCAAGGCTTCCAACAATGTCTTCTTGTCGCATCGCGTACGCAGCATTTATTGTGTAGGCCGCAATTGCTTGTTCTAATGAGATTGCTTCAGGCTGTCGAGTAACTGCATTCGCGATACCGATAAAAGGATTAAGCGTACTCACATTCCAATCGCTGCTCAGCGTGAGCATCGCACCATTTTCACTTAGGCTCTTAATTGGAACCAAATGATCAGCCCGCTCGCGGCCTAACAGTGGCTGCATTTCTTGCCAATGATGCGGTTGAGTAAATTCTCCTGCGACTTGTGCATCTGCTATCACACCCAACGCGGAAAACCTCTTGTAATCTTCAGGATCAACCACTTCTACATGGGTAAGGCGATGCCGAGCAGTTCCTTTAGAGGCCGCCTCAATGGCATTTAACGCTTCATGTATTCCTCTGTCGCCAATTGCATGAATATTAAAATCAAAGCCACTAGGCTCCAATGCTTTTATATATTTCTCTAGCCGAGCTTGGGTAAAATAATTCACTCCACGGTTACCATCGAGCTTAAGCCAATCTACTTTATAAGGCTCTTTCATTGCCGCAGTGGTATTCACCAAAATACCATCCATGTAAAACTTTATTTGGTCGATTTTTAGTAAGCTATTTGGCGTCGTATTATAAAACGATTTAAGCGCTCTAATTTGACTTTCATCACTTGCTTCAGGATAAGCCCATAAGCCCAAGCTGACTCGCATCTTCAAGACACCATCCGCTTGTAGTTTTTGCCAAGTATCTAATTGGCCGCGTTGCCAATATACGCGAGCATCACTAATTGATGTTATTCCGTGGCTTAAAAGCATAGGCTGGGTATATTCAACAAAGCCATTATAGTTTTGGCTCTGCTCATCCCCTAAAGATTGCATTGCAAGGTCCATAGCAATATTGCCCGCGTTGTCATACAAGATGCCATTCAACTCTCCGACATCATTTCGGCCAATAACCCCCCCTATCGGATCACGGCTGCTCGCATGTATGTTAGCCAACGAGAGGGCTTTGGAGTTTACCCACATTGAATGTGAAGTTTGCTCCATGATAATGACTGGTCGGTCTGGGATTACCTCATCAATTAAAGCTTTAGGCGATATATCGAGATCAAGTAAGGTATCTATATTATGACCATAACCGATCAACCAAGCTGCATCAGGGTTTTCGCTTGCAGCTTGATAAAGTACATCTTGATAACCATCTATTGTGTCGTACTGCGCAGCTGTAAAATGGGTTGCATCTGACGCTGATTCCAGTGGGTGGATATGGACATCATGAAGGCCTGGAAGCACCATCTTACCTGCTAAATCATACACATTTGTTTTTTTACCAATATAGGACTTGGCTCCTTTTTCATCACCTAAATAAACGATTTCACCATCCTTGACCGCCATGGCTTGGGCCCAAGGCTTGGATTGTGTAACAGTGTAAATAGCAGCGTTACTAAACACTTTGTCTGCAAACTGGGGATCTGAAGGTTCTATTTGAGTTGTTAGCGTATTATTCTCTCCACACCCAGCTAATACACAGCTCAAAGCTATCGCGGTAAATGTGATCATCGTATCTCGCTTGTTCATATCGCTCTCCTAAAAGTCCTCCTAGTATAGCTATACTTAGGTAACCAAAAGGTAACCACCATTCTCATATTTTAGTCGCTAAAACATTTCAGGTTCGCTAGCATAGAGGAAGCAACAGACAAAACCGCGTTTTTATGATTATTTTATTGGTTGAAGATGATCGCCAGCTCGCTACCATCACCGCAAATTACCTCAATGATGAAGGCATTGAGGTTGATTATGCAGACAGCATTTCTAGCGCTAAAGTCATATCGTCAGAACAACAATATGATGCAATTGTACTGGACTTAGAACTACCAGACGGTTTCGGCTTTGAACTTGCCCGTGAGTTTTCAATAAGCCACAAACAAACTCCCATTCTCTTTCTAACCGCGCAGCACTGTATAGAGGCAAAGTTGCGTGCGTTTGAGCTTGGTGCACTTGACTATCTCACTAAGCCCTTCGAACTTGCCGAGCTTAGCGTAAGATTAAAACTACTTGGGCGAAAGCATCACCCACAACCGAGTGAAATATTTCACCTTGATACCCTCACAGTGGACTTAAGTGCCCACATTGCAACTCGCGCGTTGAGGCCAATCACATTGTCACCACAACAATGGTGCTTATTGAAGCTTTTGATCCGGCACTCCCCTAACCCAGTATCAAAACACACTGTAATAGAACATGTCTGGCAACATGATGACGTTTCCCCTGACATGTATAAGTCACTTTTAAGTCGATTACGAAAAAACCTCAGTCAAGGTGATGAATTGGAGTTATTTCATACCATAAAAGGGATTGGAGTCCTGCTGGATGCAAAATAGCACACTATCCTTAACAACATATCTCACTAATCGGTTGGTGGGGATATTTATAATTATTAGTCTCATTTTTTTCAGTACCACAATGGTGGTTTATTGGTTTGGACTAGATGACACCGCAGAGTTTTACCTTTATGAGGATGCGCACGAGTTTCAAATACAACAGCAAGAAATTGATACTAGATTTCGAACAGTGACTCAAACGCTTGGTAGCCTGAATGAACGCGAACAGAATAACTTTAATCATCGCGTTCCATGGGAACAACCGACCCTGATCAGTGAAAATGGCTTAGATACCTATTATCTTAAACTCCCCCCTCTACATAACGCCCCAGCATTCTATGTGATGCATCGTTTCGAACAGCATCAATCCCTAGATATAAAACCTCTATTATTCACTGTAACTTCAATGATGCTCTGCGTGTTAGCCATAGTCATCTTTTTTGTTTTACGAAAAGTGAGGCAACAAACGCATCACTTTAGAACAAATGTTGAGCAACTAGCAAGTCACCATACTATCATTTTTAGTGAATTCGCCCTTGCTCAACAAGCGATACTTGATGCGGTGACAGAGCAAAAGAATGCAGTGAAGCGTGAATATGAATTTGCTAGTTTTTTAAGTCATGAGATCAGACAACCGCTCACGTTAATCGGACATCAATTAGCAAGATTTGACCAACTTGATATGTTACCTCCACCCAGCCTATCGCTAATAGATGCGCTAAAACATGCTCAGCGCGATACGACTCAATTATGCGACACAATTCTGAATTTATGGCAACCGCAAGACTGCACAGTGTCCTCTAAAACGAAAATTAACCAAACGCTACTAGAATGGGCAAACACCAGTGATGCAGATATTCAAGTTGAGCTCCTTGCTCCAGAACACTATTTACAACTAACTAAACCCGAATTAGCCTTACTACTCAAACAAATAGAAACTAACTTTAATAAGTATGGTATTGCACCACTTAAAGTCACTGTTCATTCGCAGTATTTACATTTTGAAAACGCCATCAATGAAGAGCTACTCCAACAGTCCAGTCACGGTATAGGGTTGTTTATTATCAAAGCCATAGCTAAAAAAGCAAATTGGCAACTAACCTCTAGCCAGAATGAGCTCACGTTCAGTTTGAAGCTCACTAAACTATAAAATGATGCGCTTAGCTGCTGAGTCATGATAGCTCACCCAGCAGCTGCAATTTGGCCAAGGCAACGGTTGCTACAGCGAATTTTCCGAACTCACAGGTGTTTCTAGACTCGCTAGTTGCTTCTTTGCAGATTCGAGATTAGGGTCAAGTAGCATTGCCTGTTTTAAAATCGCCTTTGCACGTTTTAGTTGATTATCGGCAATCAGTGCCTCTGCGAGACTATCTAACCCATTGGCTGAACCTGGGAATGCTTCAACGTTTAGCTCAAATGCAGCAATAGCAGCGGCATTTTTCTCTTCTCCCAAAAGCGCATAACCCAAGTCATTCAACTGCGCTTCTGAAAAGTCATAATCGTTATACCTATCGGTCTTGAGGCGATTATATTGACGTCTCGCCTCAGCTGGTTCCTCTTGGGTAAAGATCTTATAAAGAACTGCTGAAATAGGTTGTTTCACTTGAGGGTATGGTTTCATCGCTAAAATGGCTTCTACCGCTTTTTCATTCTCATCAACAACGTCATCTTGACCATTATTTGTTAAAAGAATAATCGTTCTATTATCATCCAATTGATGGCTGTAAATCGACTTAAAACCTCGCCAGTGGCCACTGTGGCCAAACTTTGGATTATCATAGGCATCAGCCTTTAACATGAACCCATAACCGTACTGCTTGGTGTTGTTGTCTAATGTTGTAGTCGGCTGCAGCGCTTGTAGCCAAGTTTCCTTCGAAATAAGTTTATTATTGCTTAACGCTAAGTGCCACTTATACAAGTCCTGAGTCGTTGAATAGATCCCGCCCATCCCCTCAACATCAAAGAAAGGAATTTGATCAAAGGCGCGCTTCTTGTCATTTAAGTGACGACGAAATCCATAGGCACGAGTTGTTATTTTCTTTTCCGTCAACTTGGTTCGACTAACTGTATAATGCATACCAAGGGGTGAAAAGACTTGCTGTTGAAGATACTGGCTATACGGCAATCTAGATACTGACTCAATGACCTTTGCAAGTACAACATAACCAGTATTACTGTATTTAAATTGCTCACCCGGTTTAAACATCAATGCAGGTTGCTCACTCAGCAGCACACTCAATAAAAAACTTTGATCAAGGCTGGAACCCACTTTTCCTTGACGATACAAGTCCGAGATATAAGGCATCATATCTGGCACACCAGAGGTGTGGTTTAATAGCTGATTGATTTTAATATCTTTATATGGAAAGTTAGGAATATATAAATAAACGGGATCTTCAAATTTCAGTTTGCCTTGCTCTTTAAGCATCATGATCGCGATAGCAGTAAACTGCTTTGAAATAGAACCAATATCAAACTGATGTTGAGTCCTTAGCTGCTCTTCACTAGCGTGACTAACCTCTCCCATCGTTTTTTGGAAAAGTATGGAGTCATTTTCTGCAACTAAGACACTGCCATTACATAACTTTATTTGTTCGCAGTGTGTAAAGTAAGCTTCTAACAATTGTACTCGGTCATCTTCAAAGCTTTGCACATTCACGCTATTCAACATTAATACGGTAGAAGTAATGGCAGACAAGACAAACTTTTTCATAATTAATCCTTGTTGTTTTTATACATGTTGAGTCAATCAACTTACATGCCAAAATATATAACTATAAAAAACAATAGGTTAAATATAAGTTCCTTCAACCATTACGTTGATGGTGTATCGAAAGTGGGACATTCTTATAAGACTTGTAGCACTTCCGGAACACCGCAAAATACACTTTACTTTAATTGCACCTAATCTTTGGTGTTGTGGGCATGAAAAATTGGGATGGCTTTCAATTACTGCTTGCATTGAAGCGTGCCAATACACTCGGAGGGGCGCAGTATATTGCAAGGCATTTTCCTAATTTAATTGAATTTGCACCAGCGAGTGAACACTATGCAGATTTATGGACCTTGACCCATCCAACAAAAAAAATCCACACCCTACGTCAAGCGGCTTATCAGCTTTTTACTTAAGACTATGCGCAGTAAAAAATACTGATCGACTGCGCAAAATAACATTCGCCACGTTAGTTTAGCGCCTGTCCACTTTAATCAGCTAACCATTTATACATAACAAAGCTATCTACCAAACCCAGACGAGGATGCTTGTATGCCTTGGGAATGGTGCCCACAATGGTAAAACCAAGCTTTTGCCAAAGTTTAATCGCCACTTCATTGGTCGATACCACACTATTAAATTGCATGGCTTCGAACCCCAGTGCTAACGCTTGCTGCTGGGAATGTTCGCACATCAGCCGTGCAATTCCTTTACCACGAGCCAAACTCGACACCATGTAACCACAGTTACATATGTGGCTACTCGGACCCATCGCATTTTGTCGCAAATAATAGCTGCCAAGTACTTGCCCATTTTCAACATATGCAAAAGCTTTGAGCGGCGTTTCACACCAAAGTAAAAATGCCTGTTCCATACTCATATTTGAGTCAAATGCATACGTTTCTTGTGCTTGGATCACTTCTGAAAATGTTGGCCAAAATGACTCAAAATCATTCCGAGTTACCTCTCTTATCATCTCTTTACCCGCGTATTCGACTATATGTGGATCACGATTGAATATACCCACTCAATTGAACTTGCGCCAGCTTTGAATTAAGTCCTCGGGGTAGGTATGTTTCCATAAAAGTCGAGATAAAACTGTTTTAAGTTGGTTGGGAGCAGCGGCCATCCTAAATCTATACCTCGTTGTGTTGCACGCCAAAAGAGGTGCTCTACATAATACGCATCAATAAAATTGCGCAATGGCGGACTTGCGCTAGTTAGCTTGTTGTTTATATAGTCTAGATATGCCGCTGCGGCCTCTAACTCACCGTTGTTAAAGGCATGAGTAGTCAAGTTTGCAAACGTTTCCATACGAAAGCTTGTTGCCCACTTTTCATGCTCAGCCAGCAAAGGAACAACTTCAGGGAATAAGAGTTGGATCTCTTTGATAAGTCTTTTAATTTCAATTTTTGCCAAAGGTTGATAGCGCTTAATAAAACAAAACTCGAAATTTACCCAAAAAAGAACTCATTACCAGCGCTAGCTTTTTAATTCACCGCCATATTCACAGCCATCACTAACAGCAGCACAGCAAATACCTTTTTAATCGTGGCAACAGGCAAGTGATGCGTGGCTTTAGCCCCCATTGGAGCGGTAAACCAAGACGTGCACACAATTCCTAACAGGGCTGGCAAATAAACAAATCCGGCGAAACCATCCGAAAGTGCAAAGTGCGCACTGCCCGAGCTAATGTAGCCAACGGAACCAAAAAGCGCGATAACAATGCCACATGCAGAAGCGCATCCTATGGCCTTTTTCATATCAAGAGAGAAAAACGTCAACAGCGGTACCAAAAGCGCTCCACCGCCAATGCCTATCATGGCAGATAAACCACCGGTGATCGTCGTTAATACCGTAAGTATGCCTTTATTTGGCAGCTGCCTTTGGGTTGTGCTCTCATTTTTGCTGCTATAAAACATTTTTATTGCTATCAATACCACACTTACTGCAAATACAATGCGCACTGCGTTTTCGGGTAATAGCGCTGCCAAAAAACCACTGATCAGCGCGCCTAGTGCAACGCCCGTCATTATCCACGGCGCTAAATCCCACGGTACATTACCATTTTTATGATGCGCGATTGCCGATGAGGTAGAAGTAAATAAAATGGATGCCAACGATGTCGCCACGGCGGCTATGACCACTTGCTCCGGTGGTAACACGTTAAAGTACAATAAAATACTGCTCAGCACCGGAACAATAACCAGCCCACCACCAATACCTAACAACCCGGCTAAAAAGCCGACAACACTACCGAGTAGTGCACAATACACAAACAACAATATCAACTCACTCATTCCACTTATCTCTTCTTTTCATTGAGGCGCAAACACCTAAGTGAGCAATATCGGCGTTGCTTTTAGCCTTTGTGTCACCTAAGCGCTGGCGAGTATAACAACATAACGCTTTGCCATTGGTGCTTTTGACTTAGATAAGCCTTGAATATTCCTCACGTTTTACTTGAAACAAATGCAACTTAGACATTTAGCAGTCTAGACTTTCAGATTTCCAGTGGATTTCATTCTACAATTACTCATATTTTCTGCATATACGACTCAATAAGCGGCATCTATTTTTGCAACTCATGAATCAGACTCATGTTTTATGTGAAATAAAACCGTTTTTCTTCATCTTGAGATCCACGTATAAATCTCACATCACTTAATGTTCGGCACTCTCACTGTGTCCCCGAGGATATCTGTTTACCGCAGTGAAACGTAATTGCCGAGTACGTCAGCATTAGAATTGGATACCTAAAGAACATGAATAACGAGTTTACTTTCACTATTAAGAGCATTCGTCTTGACGAGAATTACCATCCGTCAAACAGCACGCGGATCACCACTAACTTTGCTAACTTAGCCAGAGGCGAAAGCCGCCAGCAAAACTTACGCAATGCCCTAAAGATGATTGATAATCGCTTTAACGCATTGGCTAACTGGGATAACCCAAAAGGTGACCGTTATTCTGTTGAGCTTGAGATAGTCTCAGTTGATATGGATATTGCAGGCAGTGGGCAAACTTTCCCGTCAATTGAGGTGTTAAAAACCAATATTGTTGACCACAAAACCAATGAACGCATTGAGGGAATTGTTGGTAACAATTTCTCATCTTACGTACGTGACTACGACTTTAGCGTGCTATTACTTGATCATAATAAAGATCAACCTAAATTCAGCATCCCAGCTAACTTTGGCGACCTACACGGTAAGCTATTTAAATACTTTGTCGATTCAGAAGCTTACAAAAGTCACTTTAGTAAACCACCAGTGATTTGCCTAAGTGTATCGGATAACAAAACCTATCACCGCACTGAAAATCAGCACCCTGTGCTTGGCTTTGAATATCAACCAAATGAGTCATCATTAACTGAGCAATACTTCAAAAAGATGGGCTTAGAGGTGCGCTACTTTATGCCACCAAATAGTGTTGCACCTTTGGCTTTTTACTTCTTTGGTGACTTACTGAATGACTACACCAATCTGGAATTAATCAGCACCATCAGCACTATGGAAACATTCCAAAAGATCTACCGCCCAGAGATTTACAATGCCAATGCGGTGGCGGGCAAGTGCTATCAACCAAACTTGAAAAACTCCGATCACTCGCTAACACAAATTGTTTATGACCGCGAAGAGCGCAGCCAGTTGGCGATTGCACAAGGTCGATTTGCCGAAGAGCATTTTATCAAGCCTTACCAAACCGTGCTTGAACAGTGGTCTGCAAATTACGCTTTATAATCAACGGGAATATGGAACAGCATTTATTATGAAAACACTATTACCAACATCTACTGCTGGCAGTTTACCTAAGCCCGCTTGGCTTGCTCAGCCAGAAACCCTGTGGTCACCTTGGAAACTAGAGGGCGACGAGCTTATTGATGGCAAAAACGATGCACTACGTATTGCTTTGCAAGAGCAACAACTTGCCGGTATTGATATCGTGAGTGACGGCGAGCAAACCCGCCAGCACTTTGTTACCACTTTTATTGAACACCTAAGCGGTGTGGACTTTGAGAAGCGTCAAACGGTAAAAATTCGCGACCGCTATGATGCCAGTGTCCCAACTGTTGTTGGTCCTGTATCTCGCCAAAAGCCGGTTTTTGTTGAAGATGCCAAATTTCTACGCAGCCAAACAGACAAACCTATCAAATGGGCATTGCCAGGTCCTATGACGATGATAGATACACTGTATGATGACCACTACAAAAGCCGTGAAAAGCTAGCGTGGGAATTTGCTAAAATTCTTAACCAAGAAGCCAAAGAACTAGAGGCCGCTGGAGTTGATATCATTCAGTTCGATGAGCCAGCGTTTAATGTATTTTTTGATGAGGTCAACGACTGGGGCATTGCGGCGCTTGAACGTGCCATTGAAGGACTCAAATGCGAAACCGCTGTGCATATTTGTTACGGCTACGGCATTAAAGCTAACACCGATTGGAAAAAGACCTTAGGATCAGAATGGCGTCAATATGAAGAGGCGTTTCCTAAGCTACAAAAATCCAATATCGATATCATCTCTTTAGAGTGCCATAACTCTCACGTGCCAATCGACTTGTTAGCGTTGATCCGTGGTAAAAAAGTGATGGTTGGTGCGATTGATGTTGCAACCAACACCATAGAAACGCCAGAAGAAGTTGCCAACACACTACGCAAAGCGCTTGAGTTTGTTGACGCCGACAAACTCTACCCATGCACTAACTGCGGTATGGCACCACTTTCTCGTGAAGTGGCAAGAGGTAAGCTCGCTGCATTGAGCGCAGGGGCTGAGCTTGTGCGCCAAGAGCTATTCGCCAAAAAATCTGCTTAATCAAGCTTGGTTAATAATAACGCTAGCAGCTAAATAAAACTTAAATTATGTGCCGCCTTCAAGGAATGATAGCGTCACAACACAGCCAGTTAATTGACAATCAAAAAAAAAGTCATAGGATTGTATTATATTTTTTACTTTTAACTTACATTAAAAAGGAAGTTTAATGATACTAGTAATCGGTGCAACAAAAGATCCGTCAGTCTCAAGAGTTGTAGGTAAGCTAAACGACAAAGGTATTGAGACAGTTATTTTCGATCCATTTCAGCCTCAACTTTACACTATTGAACAAGATAGTAACGGCCTTTTCAGTCTTTTCCATAACAATAAAAAAATACCTGAAAGAAGTATTATATGGAATCGAAAGAAAATTTTCGAAGGAACAGGGTTTTACTTTGATATTGAAGATAAAAGGGCTGCAAAAGTATTAGAAAATGAATGGAATGGATTCTATCAGAGCCTACTCGCTTTATATGAAGGAAAGACATTTAACTCAGTATCTTCCCTTCGAAACCGTTCAAAAATAAAACAATGCATATTGGCAAAGCAAGCGGGCCTTAATATTGCACCGTCTATAGTAAGTAATAATAAATCACATTTAGTTGATTTCAGTTATCAGCAGCAATGCGTTATCAAGACCTTATCGGGGAGGAAGATCCCACCAAAAAGTAATGAAGCTGATATCCCTTACAATTTTATGACTCTAAGACTTGAGCGAGAGCATTTACTGGATTCAGATCAAGAAGAATTGTCGATTGCTCCTACTTTTTTGATGCCCGAGATAGTTAAAGAATTTGAACTTAGGATCGTTGTAACTGGACATGATTTGCTAGCATTTAAAGTGGATTCTCAGCAATACAATTCTACGGAAACTGATTGGCGCTTTGGTAACTTATCTCTAGATTTTACTTGCTATCAACTTCCTGACCATATTAAACATTCTATTTTGAAATACATGGAGCTAGCTGAGTTAACTTTTGGAAGTATTGACATGATAGTAGATAAACAGGGCAATTTTATATTTTTAGAATGTAATCAGGACGGTATTTGGGAGTGGCTAGAGCCAGTATGTGAATTTCAAATATCTACAAATTATGCAAACACGTTGGCTAACATATACTCCCATATAGTGAAGTAGCACTTGAGCGCTTAGACTCAAATTTAAAATTCATAAGGAAATTTCATATGAAATCTGTGACTCCTTTCATCCTAAAACACCGAGATCAGGTTGAACCTAAAGTAAGAGACATTAGAGACTCGGAACTCTCCTCTATTTCTGGGGGCGGTATTAGACAGCCTGACAATCCATGCGGGTGCGATACGATGACGAGTACACCCGACAGTGACGGCGGAGACGATGGTCAAGATTAATGTTCATTATTGAGATCAGAGCAATCTGATCTCATTTCGGTGAAAAATATGAAACTCTTAACTCTTCTCCTTATGTTTTTTTACGCTCCATTAAGTGCAAACGAAATTTGGCAATTATCTCAAAATATTCCAAGTAGCGAAGAAACGATAGAAAAACTCTCGAAACAATTACAGGCACAGTATTACGGATTATCTGGGCATAATGGAATGGCACTTGAATTACTTTTTCAAGGTTCGCTTCCCAACAACGATGTAACTCTTTCTCAAAGTAGCTGGAAAAAGATTGTGACACATCTAAAAAGCCCGAAAGTAAAAGTGTTAGCGATCAATGATAATCACGCATTACATGAACCAAGAGCGTTCTTAAAAAGTAAATTACGGGAATTAAAGACATTAGGTTTTACTCATATCAGCTTTGAAGCCTTTTCAGATACAGAAAAAGAGTTTATGGCTGTTAATGGGGTTTACACTACAGAGCCTGTGTTTGCAGCCCTCATAAGGTCTGCAAAAGCATTAGGGTTTACATTGTATGGACACGAACCTGTCTCCGTTAACAAAAGCAAATTACCTTGGCCAGAAAAACAGTTGGCTAGGAAAGAAGCAATGGCCGCACGTTTGGCAAGTATTACTGATAAACTAAACCATGGAGAAAAGCTAATTGTATTTGTTGGCCATAATCACGTTTTTGAGCGAAACCGTAAGAATAATAAAGAATATACAATACAGATGCTATCCAATCATCTAGCTGAAACATCTCAGGCAGAGGTCATTAGTATTTCTATTGTTGTAAGAAACCTTATACAACCAGAAGTGGCTACGTTTGACATCTCCCAAAATGACAATTTCAATACTGACTACCTAATCCAACTGGGTAGCCGAAATAATGCCTATGGTGCGAGAGTAGAGCTAGGAGATAAATGGATGCCCGTAAAGATCAGTAAATGCGAGGGCCAAACGCTACTTGTTGCCTTTTTAATTGAAAATCACACACGTTATTTATACGATCGGAGCACGATGCGCTGTACCACCCCTGAACCTCTCTTTTTAGGTCCAGGAGAGTATGAAATAGAGCAGTATTCTGAGCAAGGCAAGATACTAACTGCTTACCGCTTGTCTAAAAAGTGATAATTAAGTTGGGTTTTGTATGAATTAACATATGACTCAAAACACAGCCACTCACTCCCATTCTATTTGACACATCGAGTTTTTATTTCGTTCTATCGCGTATTTGGTGACATTGAATTGCACCTGAATAACTATGTAGCCCTAAATAAAAATTATATAGAGGGTGGCATTATGCCTTATGGATTGAAACGGACGCTCATTTGCACTTTACTGGCTTGCGCTGCATTGCCAACAGTCGCACAGACTGAGGTGGGGTTACAGGCGAAAGACATTTTTGAGCTGGAATATGCAAACGACCCGCAAATATCACCAGATGGTACTCAAGTGGTATATGTGCGTAACAGCAATGATGTGATGAAGGATGCGAAGCGACAAAACCTGTGGCTGGTCGATATCAAGTCTGGCGCACAATCGCCACTCTTCTCTGATGAAAACAATTACAGTCAACCTCGCTGGTCGCCAGATGGTAGCAAAATTGCCTTTGTGAGCAATGTATCTGGTAGCACACAAATTCATGTACATTATCTTGCTCAAAACCGCACGGCACTACTTACACAGTTGCAATCTGGGATCAGTGGCTTAACTTGGTCACCAGATGGCAAATGGCTGGCTTTTAGCCAAAAGGTTGCTGAAAAGCCTGCGGTCATCGCCAAAATGCCGGAAAAACCAAAAGGCGCGAAGTGGTCCGACTCAGCCATTGTTATCGACAAAGCCTACTATCAAGCTGATGGCCGAGGCCTTATCAAACCCGGCTATCGCCAGATCTTCGTGTTACCGAGTGAAGGCGGCACGCCACGCCAATTAACCTCTGGTAATTATCACCATAGTGGGAAGCTCGCTTGGCGAACAGATGCACAGGCGATTGTGTTTTCAGCAAACCGCATTGCAGACTGGGAATACAAGCGCCTAGAGGGCGACCTATTCGAAGTTGATTTTAACCGTAATATCACTCAGCTTACGTCGGCTCCTGGTCGTGAGTACGCACCTAGCTTTTCCGAAAATGGTAAACAGCTGGCTTACCTTAGTGCATCGAACGCGCTAAACCCTTACCGTAATAGCAAACTGAATATTATGGATTGGCAGGACAAAACCTCCCACATGATTGCCAAAGACTTTGATCGCTCAATCCAAGACCCAACTTGGATTGGCAGTGATAGACTGGCGATGACGTACGATGACCACGGCAAGCGAAAGCTCGCGAGCATCACCACAACAGGCAAAATTACCGACATCACAGATACGCTCTCAGGCACAACCCTTGGTCGCCCTTATCTAAGCGGTGAATTTAGTGCTAACTTTGATGGGGAAATTGCCTTTACTCAAGGTTCGAGTGAGCGCCCTGCAGACATCGCTATCACAACAAGAAAAGGTAAAGTAACGCAATTAACCCGCCTTAACGAAGACCTACTTGCACATAAAACCCTTGGTAAAGTGCATGAGATCACCTATAGCTCGTCGTTCGACGGGGAGAAAATTCAGGGCTGGTATATTACGCCACCAAATTTTGACCCGAAAAAACAATATCCATTACTACTAGAAATTCACGGTGGCCCACACTTAGCCTACGGCCCCCATTTCTCAGCAGAATTACAGCGTTATGCTGCTGAAGGTTACGTGGTATTTTACGACAATCACAGAGGCAGCAGCTCTTACGGCGAGCGCTTTGCGATGTTGCTCAAGTACAAATACAGCTCGAAAGAAGACTTTGCCGATCATAACTCAGGGGTAGACGCTATGCTTGAGAAAGGCTTTATCGACAAAGATAATCTGTTTATTGCTGGCGGCTCTGCAGGTGGTATAGCAACAGCCTACGCGATTGGCTTAACGAACCGTTTTAACGCCGCTGTTGTCGTAAAACCTGTGATCAACTGGCTGAGCAAAGTGCTTACCGCTGACAGTGGCCTTGGTCAAATTCCAACGCAATTCCCGGGTATGCCATGGGAGCATATGGAACACTATTGGCAGCGCTCACCGCTTTCGCTCGTTGGCAACGTAACCACACCAACCATGCTAATGACGGGTGAAGAAGACTTGCGCACGCCAATGGCCGAAACCGAACAGTTCTACCAAGCACTTAAGCTACGGAAAATTGACTCTGTACTGGTCAAAATTCCAGGTGCGCCACATGGAATTGCAGGTCGCCCTTCTCGGATGATCAGCAAAATCGAGCATACGCTCGCTTGGTTTGAGAAGTACAAGAAGTAAACGTGATTCACTTATTTCGATAATCTAGCTTGAGGTCTATAGGCCACATTACTCATGTATCCTATAGGCCTCATACTCTGAAAATGACACTATTTTAGAGAGACATAAAGGCCCTTAGTCTCATATTGTCTGCTTGCTTCGAATAAAACTAACGTGGTGGGTGTTTGTGTTATTTTTCTCTACTTATTCATAAGATTCTACACGATTAAAATTAACAAAAATCATTAAGGTACATGTCTGATCTTGTTCCCACCTCTTAGTGTGAGATGCCCAACGCAGCAAGATAAAGTATCAAACCGAAATTGATCCGAAAGTTGGACTGGCATTAGCGCCACAACAGTATATATTTGAACTATTAGTTGCACTTTGATTGAGAAAAAGCCGCTTGGTAACTCGACATAAGTACGTTAGCAAAATTAACTACTAATAGTATTTTTAGATGAAATGTGGCCCCCAAAGAGCAACGATTTAAAGATAGTGGCTCGGTTCTAACATCAAAATATTGGAGACAGGTAATGCCTCATGTGTGCCAATATCTTACATCTAGATTCTGTTTGTGAAGCGCAATATTCAAGCGATTTAATTTATGCTTTCCAAGACTCAGAAACTAAGCATTCGACGCGGCTCTAACGGCGTGACTTTTGGGCAGTGGACTTGTGAGCATTGAGGCAAAACACTCACCTGACCTTAGCATATTTTGTACAAGTTATAGTAAGTTGAACAAATGAATAATAGAAAAGCACAGTACAACGTCTTCATATTATTTTTGCTGTTTTTCGGGTCAGCATTTTTTTGCAGTGCTACTCCTGTTAGTAATGTTCACCAAATTCAAGTGGTGACAGAGCCACTCCCCCCTTATCAGATTGTAAAAGATGGAGAGGTGAGGGGCGTGGTAGTAGAAAAGGTCAGGAAGCTTCTGCATGAACTAGGAAGCGACTCCCAAATACACGTAATGCCTTGGGCTAGAGCATACAAAACAGCTTTAACCGAACCAGGAACTCTTATTTTTTCTATGGTGCGTACACCTGCCAGAGAGGAATTGTTTCACTGGCTCGGTGTACTCGTCAGCACTAAAACTTACCTCGTTACCTTGAAAAGAAGAGACAACATAAAGCTTGAGAAGCTTGAAGAGCTAGTCAATTATAAAGCAGGTATAAAGCGCGATGATGTGGTATTTCACTATTTATCGAAGAAAAAGGCGCTAGGTAAGACAGCATTCTTACCCGATACTATTACTACGGTTAAAATGCTACTTAGAGATCGAGTTGACATCATTGCTGTCTCACCGCTTCATTTAGACTATATGTGCTCTAAAATAGGCTGCAAAAGTAGTGACTTTCAATTCTTGCTAGAATTAGATGGTCTCAGTAATGACTTCTACCTTGCAGCAAATAAGCAAATGACACCCGAGCTTGTGAATTTGATTACAGATAAACTTAAAGGATTAACTAATTAATATTCCAACCGCCTTTATAGTTGGAGCTTGCCTACTTTCGCATTAGGCTGAGAGCAAGCGGCTAGTTAGTTTATTTCAAAAAGAGAGCTTTAAAATCTAACCATATACTTTCTCAGTAAAGGCTAATTGTTTTGTCTATTATCCCGAGTTATTTATACACCTGAGGGTAGATGACATTTTCTAACCTATCATCGTCATATGCTTCTGAGTGTGTAAGGTGTCCATTAAATGGTCCAACTAGATTCATATCCCAGCCTTGTTTAAACACTATTTGCAACTCATGCTCCTGTTCCCAATCACATGAACACGTTGATAAAATATAGATTAGCTCGTCTCCACCAGAACGACGCAACACCAATGGCGCATTACCAAACTGAATATGTTGCCAAACATCATCTGCATTGAGGATTTCGACATACCAATCATCCTCTGATACCAAATGCACAAAGAGGTCTTTGTAATACTGATAGATGTAATCTTGCGAGGCTCTTAAGACGGATTCATCAATTACCAAAAAGCTTTTGATCGCTTCATGAAACTCATCCCTTTTTTTATCTTCTTCGTACTGCTCTAATATAAATTCAACCAGCTTCCCGCCTAGCCCTTTAATTTCAATTGGTTTGCTCCGTAAATCGCCGTATCTATCTTTTTCAAGAATTCCTAGTAGGAGGCCACCAAGGTACCAATTCAATACGCCATTATTAGGTTTCAATTCTGCGTTAAGAGCTAATCATTAAGAAAAACTAAATAGTGACATCCTTACGATGTTAACAGCAAGAATGTTAGCCCAAAACAGCTCGATTGATAAAAGTAGTTATAAAAATATAACTGCAACTAAGTAAATAAGTAATAACTCACGCTTAAGCATCATTTTAGTTACATTAAAAATACATAACATAGTAACACAAGCTCATTTTCAAACCTTTTAATTGACCTTCCATTTTCAGATGTTACTTTTCCAAACCATTTTGTAACTTGTTAGGAGGTAACTTTTTCAATAAGGGTCAATCATGTTGAAGCTGAAAATGCCAAAAAAGGTAAATTTAATCACCAAAAGGGACGGTAACAGCATCAAAAACAAAAAAAATTCAAATTAGAGAAAAACAATGAAAAAACTCACCTTGGCACTCAGTGTGTCATTAGGACTAAGTTCGCTTCTGATCTCACAAAAATCATTAGCAAATAATTTACAAGGCCCCTGTTTTGATTACGCGTCGCGTACCAGCAGTACCTCCACCACCGTCGATTATCAAAGTGGCGCACTGTCTCTGGCAAACAACTTTGCAGGATTAGCTTTTGAAAGCAGCCCTGCTTTAAGCGTAGTCTATCCGTTACTTCACGACACGATAATGGACTCTATGAACGAAGAGTCTATTAACGGTGCGGACCCAACATTGGCTGGCTGCTTATCCCACTTCGAAGCGCGTATATCGAATCTGGAAGTCAGTCAGCTAACAGGACCATTAAATGATATTCAGCATCTTATGAAATCAGCACATAGAGATGCCACTTCGGACCTAAAAGGGTTACATTATAGTCTTGCCGAGAAATATAGCAAGATGGCAGATGACCTTGCGACTGTGATCCAGAACCAGTTCAAACAGATAGACACAGGTTCTGTCTCCAAAACCACATTTGATACCCTCACTAGAAGTGTTATCCCAGGCTTTGTTAGTGCGATGCAAATGACCTTTTTACACCGGGCAGAATTCGACAATATGTGTGCGAACTTGGATACACCGCCTTATTGGCATAATCTCAGTGACGATGGACTCGTTCCTTATACTACTTTATATGATATTCGCTCTGGTGATCAGTATCTTACCGACCTGTTTACCCGACCGGAAGAGAGCAGTGCAAACAATGCTTCTTGTACTTTAGGTTATGCAACCTTCTTCGACTTCATGAGTTTAAAAGACGGCAACTGGGGTGAAGCTTTACGTCAGATTGGCCTTGAAGTCGTGCCCAATAGTAGAAATCCAAGCCTGATTTCTGTGAGCCTAAATTTTGAAGACTCTAAACTGATCCAGTACCGGGAAGCTTTTATCTCACCATGTCGTCACAACTCTTACACTGATGACTACGACAACTATTCAATGAATGGCTCTCATTGTGATAGTAACTACAACTCTCGTATCAGTCAGATCCGCAACCCTTCCTTTTTAGATCAAACATCCCGACATGTGGATGTGAAGGAAGTGATGTACAACCTTGCGCATGTAATAGACTCATGGGACCTCAATAACCTGATCATGACTCGCAGTGAGTTGACGAGCAACGCGGGAGCTATTGATTTTCACAATGCCCTTCGTCTAAAACATGGTGCATCCAACCTTTGTGTAGACCAGCAATCTAAAGTGCGTAGCGTTTGTACCTATGGTGCCAGCCACTTCGTGTTTGAACCTTTTAATGGCGGTTATTCAATCCAACGTGCTGAAGATAACCGTTACCTTAAAGACAAGGGCGGCGATTCTGGCTTTCAGACATATTCGGGTCGGGGTAATGACGCAACTTGGCACCTCAGCTCAGTCAATAGACAAGGCCGTTATGAGCTAAAAAATAAGTCCACTGGCCGATGCTTGACTGTCTCTGGGGAGTCGCTGTCCGTCGGTGGCTGTAATGGACCTCAGTGGGAGATCAACGGCAGCCACGTACCGACAAACGACGCGCTGGTTCGTCTACGTGACACCAGTAACAATACCTGCGCTAGCAAAAACTGTAATGCAAACAGCTACGAGCTGAGACTTACTCATTTAGATGATGGCTATAAAATTGCCCGTTATACCGACGACAAACACTTGAGAGGCCAGAGTAACATCAGCTTTTCTAATGCCAAGCTGTATCGCGTGATCACGCCACCATCTCCTTTTGGACCGGGTGAAATCATCACCGAACCTGCTGCAGTGTGGTATATCTATGATACCAACGGAGACAACAAATTTGCGCTACGTAATAAAGATACCGATCAGTGTTTGGCAACACACAATGGCAGCCTAATCAATATCAACTGTAGTGATATCAGCGAGACTTGGGCATTTGACCGCAAAGCACCACCGCTAGGTCGCCACCTCAAGCTGGGTCAACATGGTATGTGCCTGTGGTCGGTTGGCTACATAGGCTCTAAAATGTCATACGGTTTATCGGCTGGCTGCGAGCAGAGCATGAAACGCGTCACGCTTGAAGGTATGCAAGGTGGTTACTTGATCCATGATCCACTAGATGGGCATTATCTGACAGATCCGGGCGCCGCAGAGTACGACCATTTTGGCCTAACTGCACCGAAAAAGCCAAGTAATAATTCAATCTGGGATTTTATTGGTCCCTATGACAACGATAAATATCAGATCCGCAACCGCGTTACAGATAAGTGCCTCAGCTCTAAATACCTTAATCAGTATACCAACAGCGCTATGGTGATTAGCTGTGCGGAAGAAGAAACTAAGTCTTGGGAATTTAATACCCAGTGATGTTACAGCGAGACATATTTATTAATCGGCTTAATTAGCAAGACTATTTCGAGGTAAGCAAATCTGGCTATAAAACTGCTACGCCTCTTGCCTGCACTATACGTAAAGGCAAGGCGAAATCTTATTTATTCTAAATAGGTTTTTAAAGTGGTTGAGGCCAGGTTTCACCTTCAAATAAAACGTCTTTAAAGCAGAATAGATATTGCTTGCAAACACATCGAATGTATAGCCCTTACGCATCTGTTAGGGCTTTTTCGTTGTTGATACCAGTTGCATGATCGCTCCCAGATAACGGCTGACACCCACGATAAACTTGAACCGTTTTTTGCTGTATCTTGAGGTAGATGTCTTGTCATAATCCGGATTTTCCAAGAGCACTTGTACATCGCTAACTGCGCTATCACGCAACAGCTGTGGGCTGTTATCACCCCACGCTTTCGCGTTAAAAAATATGCCGCCCGCGACAGTTAGCATCAAGGCTTTTAGAACAAGTGTAGTATCAACAAACTTCGTTTTCATATTAGCTTCACGTCCCTTTGTTTGTAATCCGTCCGCATCAGTGGGGCTCAAAAAGGTATACAGGAACCCCATCGTCAAAAACTAGGTTTCTTTGAGTATTTGGAACTTCAATATTGACTATGAGTTAGCGGTATTATCAGTTTTACCTTCGCGCTCCACCGTGCCAATCATACTCACCACTTTCTTAGATACTGCTTCAAGCTGCCTAGAAGTAGTTGCACCAAAAATGCCTTCGATAAACTCAGATCTAGTATCTAGTATCGACTCACCAACCACCTCGTTAGTGTCGGTGTTTATTAGCTTTACATTGAGCTTCAGCTCGGCATCACCCGCCATTGCACCTACCATAAAGCGGCCAAACCCAGACACATAACGAAAGTGCTCAATGGTGATCTCGACTGATAAAGGTGCTTGAGCTGCACTCCCAGACTCAACAATACTGCCATTAAAGTCTTTGGCTATTAGCGCTTTTAGCTCATTAATGCTGTTAGAAAGTGACTTACTTTTTGAAATTGAGTGCGATGAAGTAATATCCAAAAATACACTTTGTGGCGTGTTCCCTACAGCTCTAATAGCTGTTTTACTTGTCTCTTGAATGTGGGCGGCGCAGCCACTGAAAATAAGCACTGAGATTATTACGGCAAATATTTTAAAATGTTTCATTAGGGGTAAATTTCCGACTTTCAATATATTCGGTTAACGACATGCTAACCTTCATTGGCAGCTATGGTATCAAAAATTTTCCCGTAATGGGTAAGCAGTTGAGTCATCTCTGTTCTTTGGCTTCGCATCGATTGTGATTTATTTGATAGATTTAATGACTAAAGCTTGGGTTAACTAAGTTTCCTTGTGAAGAGCATTAGGCAAACTCTGTAGTGGATACATCAGCAATTTCGTTCAAGTTTTTTATTGCTAGCTTGAATATATTGACTTGGTGGTTTTGCAAAAGTGCTCAAACAGAAGGAGGGAGTGTGAGTAAAAATAATCACTTTATATATACCCATAGTGCTCAGCAGGATGATGTGTCCATGCTGAGCGCAACTATGAGTGATTTCACCTACACCAAACATGCTCATGAAGAGTACTCTATAGGTCTCACTTTAAAAGGCAGACAAGACTTTTTCTGTCGCAGTGCTTTTTATAAAAGTCAGCCTGGCTGCGTAATGCTTTTCAATCCCGAAGATATCCATGACGGTCATTCTGGGGGCGAACACAGCTTAGAATATGTGATGCTTTACGTGCACCCAAAAGAGTTGCAACCACTGTTTCGCTCTCTTGGTTATAAACAAGAAACAGTACTAAGACTTCACGACACTTTGTTCAATGACCCACTGTTGCGCTATCAAGTTCTTACCATATCTCAGCAACTTTTGGGGCGATCCTACTCCAAAATTGAGCACGAAGCCGCTTTGTTTCAGTTGGCTCAATCATTGGTTCGTTTGCATGGCTGTTTAGAATTACCACTTCGTAACACAAGGGCCGAAATTTTAGTACTCAGAGCTAAAGACTATATATTGGCTAATCTTGCCAACGATATTTCGGTTGATGACATCGCTGATGTTGCCAATATGTCTAAATATCACTTTATTCGAGCTTTTCGGGAACACTTTTGCATTACTCCACACCAGTATGTTTTGAATTGTCGTATCAACTATGCTCGCAAACAGCTACTTGTAGGCCGCAGTGCCACCACCGCAGCGGTAGAGTCCGGCTTTGCTGATGCCAGTCACTTAAATCGTAACTTTAAACGCGTATTTGGCATGACACCAAAACAATTTCAGTTGCAGTTGGGCCGCTAGATTAGCTCGTCGACTGCTTATATCGGAGTAGCAAATCATGTCAGAAATTTTCGCCTATGCTATCGGGGTAATGTATACCCCTGGGCCTATCAACTTGCTTGGTCTACATAGTGGTCTAAACAAACAGGCGCGTGTTCATCTCGGTTTTTTCGCCGGCGTTGGAATGGCAATGTTCATCTTGTTCGTTATCTTAGGGATTGTCGGGCTCAAGTTTATTAATCCACAGCTACTGCCTTTTATCAGCTTGGCAGGGTGCCTTTATATTCTATATATTGCTTGGAAAGTGGCACATGCTAACGTTGAGCTCTCTGATATGCGAAGTGCGGCCAAATCGTTGAGCTTTCGAGACGGACTTTTCATGCAGCTACTCAACCCCAAAGCGCTAATCGCAACGTTGCCGGTTTCTACCATTCAGTTTCCAAGCCTTGGCATTACCGGCAGCGCCGTTGTCATATGGTCAATGCTCCTTGCTGTACTTGCATTTGGAGCCCCCACTAGCTATTCGATAGTGGGTTCAATGATGGGTAAACAGATTTCCGATCCCAAGTATTTTAAAGCTTTTAACTTAGTAATGTCTGCGTTACTAGTCTACGTGTCTGTAAGCATTGGCTATGACCATGTCATAGTGCCTTGGATAGTGAAATAAAAAATGAGTAGTTGGTGAGGATAATGGCTGACACCCACAACAAACTTCAACCGTTTTTAGCTGTATCTTTGAGGTGGGTGTCTGAATCTTCTTTGAATCTTCTTTAGTCTACTATTGTTATTTTTTAGCGTGCTTGCACCCGATATCGAACCTTATTGCTCGTTCCAACATTATTCGTTAATTGTAATATGCCTTTTGTTATATCGGTTGGTATCGTAAATGTAAGACTAGATGGTGTATGAGTTGAAGGAACAAGTGTTTTATTTCCCATTACGATACGGGTTTTATCATCAAACCCCACTCCCTTAATCTCATATTGCTCGCCTTCTTGAACTTTGATTGAGGCATATCCAAATATTAACGGTGAACCCGCTTTGTATGGGCTTAATCGCACTTCATTAGAGCGCTTATTTCGAGTGTAAATAAATGCCTTATATTTACGAAATGGTAGATTGAGTTCAAAGATTAGCGCTGAATTAGTATGCGATGTTGGCGCGATATTATAAATTTCTTCACCGTTATAGATAACCACTTTTGGGTTCTCCAGCCCTGCAAAGTCATCTCCAGAAAACACAACACTATCGCCGATACGATAAATTCGAGGCAATGAGTAGCCATTGTAATAGCCGGCTTGAGAGGATATTTGTACACTTGGTGAATCGCTTAATCTAAAGCCTCGCACTCGCTCATACGGCTCGGCGTCATAAATATCTAAAACTTTGTCGCCATCATTATCTAGATCGATAAAATCCTCAACCCCGTCTTTATCAGAGTCTTCAGGCCATCCTTTCGTATTGAGTTTTTCGTCGGTATCCGCTATACCGTCATTATCAGAATCAAGATCCAAAAAGTTTAATTTATCATCTTGATCTGCATTTCCTGAACCTTCGTGCTTATCACTAATGCCGTCGCCATCACTATCTAAGTCCAATAGATTAATTACCCCGTTGTTGTCCTCATCGAGTGTAGTACCTTGCTTTACATAATACTCATAGAAGTCATGAACAGAGTCCCTATCGGTATCAATACGAGATGGTTCAACACCAATTGCATATTCGGCATGATCATCAATACCATCGGTGTCATTATCTTTAAATACGTAAATTTCATAGGAATAGTCCAGCGCGCCACCCGACAAATCATCAATGACGCTCAAATTGAATTTTCCATCATGGGGTATTTTAGTCAGGATATGCGCCATTCTGAGTGCGCTATGGGTATGGTTCTGCGATGAGTTGATCACCAAACCACCTTGCTCAGAAAAATACACTTTGGGCTTAAAATTATCTGAGCTATAGATAATGCGAGCTGAGATATAGTCGCCCTTTTTTGCACTAAACTGGTACAAATCACCATTATCACCCGCATTTGAAATCACCCCCTTTACTTTAAACGGAAGTTGATGCGCAACTTTTACCGCATTGCTCGGGTTATCATTAGGTTCAACCTCGACAATTTCGGGATAACGAACACGTTGACCGTCAAATGGAAACTCATCTTGCTCATCTAACACACCATCACCATCTTCATCTTTGTTTTGCCAAGTTCCCTTAGTTGGGTCAAGCGAGCCATTATGTGGAGTTGCAAACACAATTGTACTAACCAGTGCAAGTGCCAATAAAATGCATCGTGATATCATAAACAATCCTTATTAATGTTGTTTTTTTAATTCAAATCTTTCAAATTTCTCGCCCTATAACCCACTTCATACTTGGGCTCTTTCATTGATGGCTTTGAATGCATTACGCTGGGTGTCTTCGTTACTTTTCGTTGCTTTTGCTCGGGTTCTCTTTGTTATTTTTGCTGCTTTCAGCACTCAACTCCCACCCCGCTCTAAGCTAAAACTGACTTTTGCGCCACTGTCTGGGTTATTGCCTAGTTTGAGTTGTCCACCGTGGTTTTCAATAATGATACGAGAGAGCATTAGGCCTATGCCGTTGCCATCAGCTTTGGTGGTGTAAAATGCTTCAGCGGCTTCGTTTAGGTTAGAGAAACCGGGGCCAGTGTCTGTGACCGAAAACACTAATTTGTCAGCATCTGGGGTGATGTTGAGTGTAACTTCTGGCGAAGGTGTGCACGCTTCTTGAGCATTATTAATGAGGTGGCAAAGCACCTGTTTGATTTGGCTCGTATCAAAAAAACCGAGCAGGTCGGCTGTGCTTTCTACCTTTAGTTGCGGGTAGATACTTTGTAGCTGAGCGCAAAACTCATTGAGCGCGACAATTTGCTTGTGCGCAGGAGGCAGTTTGGCAAGGGAGGCATAGTTGCCCATAAAAGATTTAAGGTAATTGGCGCGCTCGTTGATGAGTGACAGTCCACTGTTAAACCTTTCTATATCTAATTCACCGTTTAGGCGCTTGGTAAGGCTGCGCGCTACCGTGCCGATCGGCGCTAAAGTGTTATTGATCTCGTGACTTAAAATACGAACAAAACGCTGTAAGGCGTCTTTTTCTTGTTGATATAAAATACTATCGAGCTGTTTTAAAACCAGCAAAGTGTGAGGTTTATTGGCAATGTAGCAGCTGTCGTGTTCAAGCAAAAACGCATGCTCAGTGCCATCAAGCATCACCGAAACCTTTCCTTGTTTTTGCTGAGCTTGTAAGGACTGAAACCAGCGCCAAGCATCGTCTTTGTAACAGTCAAAAAAGGTGCGTTCAGCGTAGCTGTTAGCAAATGCAACGCTTTGGCTGTCAAACACGATAAGTGCACAATCAAGCTTTTCAATGATTTGCTTTAGCAGATCGCTTTGCTCGGCCAGCGCACGCTGATCGGCTTGCATGGTTTGCGCAAGCGCATTTAAGTGCTCCACCGTTGAACGTAATTGTACGTCTTTTCCGTGTACCGCTCGTACCGCATAATCGCCTTGGCGAAGTGATATTAACAAGGTATCAATGAGATTAATGGTGTTTTGTTTAGTCGAACCATATTTATAAGCGAGCAAAACAAAACATAGTGCAAATATTAAGTCTATCAACATAATAAGTGTTGCTGGGTAGTCGTGCACAAGGAGTAAAACATTAGTAATTACAAGTAGTAATGCACTTAGCAGCCAGTGTCCAAATCGATAAAACAAGTTTGCTTATCTCCTACTCATATTTATCCATTTTGCGATACCACGCACTGCGAGATAGTCCCAAACTCTTCGCCGCTTTTGATACGTTACCACCGTGAAATTCCAGTCTTTTAAAGAGTGCTTGCTCAATGATTTCATCCAGCGTTAAATCATGATTTTCTGATGCGCTCGCAGTAACAGTATTCGTCGGTTGCAACGCAGAGTGCAATGTAGGATGGAGCGCCAAATCACTGGCAAATACCTGAGCATTTGAACAAGTAAACACCGCGCGTTCCATCATATGTTTAAGCTCTCTTACATTACCAGGAAAATTATAATCACTCAGTGCTTTAGCAGCACAAGGCATAATGCTCGGTGGTGGTTTTTTATAATCATGACTAAAGCGCATTAAAAAGCGCTCTGCTAATGGCAAGATATCCTCTGGACACGCTCTTAATGGCGGTATTTCTACTTCTACCGTATTTAATCGATAATATAAGTCTTGGCGAAACTGGCTATTGGCAATCGCTTCACTTAGTTGGCAGTTAGTAGCAGAAATAATCCTCGCAGTATTGTCCAAGACTTTGTGACTGCCAACCGCCGCGTACTTTCTCTCTTCTAGCACTTGAAGCAATTTTGCTTGAGACTGCAAAGATAAATTGGCAATTTCATCTAAAAACAACGAGCCATTACTGGCGAGTGTAAATGCACCCACTCGATCTGCTTTCGCATCAGTAAATGCCCCCTTTTTATGGCCAAATAACTCAGAGTTAAATAGATCTTCGCTCACCGCTCCCATATTAATCGAGATAAAACTGCCACCAGCACGACTTGAATGATCGTGTACATACTGCGCGTAATAGCTCTTTCCTGTGCCATTTTCACCGGTCAGCAAGATGTTCATATCGCTTTGTGCCAACTGGGTGAGCTGTGTCAGCACACGCTGCTTCTTCTCACTTTGCGTAACAAAATCTACCGTTTGTTGGGGCTTTTTAAGGCGTTCGTTTTCAGCAGATAGCCGCGCTAAATGTTGTCTGTCAGCTCGCTTTTCGATTTGTACTTTGATGCTATGAGCAAGACGCTCATCATCCCATGGCTTTTCAATGAAATCGGCCGCTCCTTGCTTTAGGGCAGTAACGGCAAGATCTAATGTCGCCCAACCAGTCATCACCACAATGGGTAAAAGCGGATCGATTTGAATGAGCTTAGCAATCGCCGCCAGCCCTTCTTTGCCACTGGTAGTGTCTTGGGTAAAGTTCATATCCAATAGCACCAAGTCCACTTCCTGTGTGCTGACATAATCAAAAGCAGCTTCTGGTGTCACCACACCGTGACAAGCGTAGCCTTCATCTTCAAGTAAAAACTTCAGACTCGCTTGAATATCAAGCGAGTCGTCTACTATTAGCACCTTTTTCAAATTATTATTCCATTCTTAAGCTAACCGCAGGTTGGACTTTTATGCTGCGTATCACCGGGATATAAAGCGCAAGGCATACCGCAGCAAATACCAGTAGTAAAGTGATACTACCTGCACCAAACATAACACTAAACGGCACAATACCGCGGAAAAAGTCTACAGCAAGATAACACAAGATATAGAAAATTAATGCAGAAATAGTCAGTCCTGTAACGGTATGGGTTAGATTTTTTTTGATAAATAACAACATGATCTGACGATCTTTGGAGCCAAGCGCACGGCGAATGCCTATTTCATAGCTAGATTTGTTAATATTACTCAGGCCCATGGCATAAATACCAATTAAAGAAAGTGTCAAAGCAAATCCACCCACAATCAAAAACACATATATGATACTGGTGAACGCTCCCATCATAGAGCGATGGTTGTCGTAGTGATCAAACACATAGCTGGTTTCGAGCTTGCTTGAAAGTCTACCCAGCACGCGATAGAAGGCTTCGTAACTTTGGCTTGGCGGCAGATCAGTAATAAATTTAACCGCCATTGTGTTTTCTTTTGGCGCATATTGACGAAAACTAAAATAGACTTCATGACGACGATCGCTGGCAACAACGCTCATCTCATCCACTGCAATACCCACTATTTTAGCGCTTGGCCATTTTGCATCACGTAACATCAGTGAGCGCCCCAATACATCCTCACTGCCAAACAGCGCGAGTGCGAGAGACTGGCTAATGATCACTACGGGCGCCGCCTCTGCGTTGTCTTGTTCAGTGAAGTTCCTACCGCTTTGCAGTTCGCGCTTAAAAAGATGAGATACCGCTTCAATATTTATGATTTTATCGGTATAAACTTCGCCCTCGCTTGTTAGCACATCAAGCTCCATCTCACGTTGATACACGCGCCCTTCTTTAAAGGCAGGATCCAGTGTCATTCCCACGACCAATGCGCTTGCCATTTCGACCGTTTTATCGCTCGAAAACTCGCTTTCAGTTTGAAATTGCAGCTCAGTTGAGTACACCCCTTTGAGGGTCTCGCCGTCAATATTTCCCGCCATAGAATACATCACATAGCCTATGGTGCTCGACGCCATCAGCATAAAGCTCACTAAGGTCACCTGCAAAGACAGTAGGCGTTTTGACATCAACCCCACTTGCTTTCCGGTTGCACCACGTGTGCCATCTCGCAGTACATCATTGATATTAAAGTTAGCTGTTTTCACCGCAGGTAATAGCACTGCAATAGCAAATACCAAGCTTATCAATAATAATGACACCAAGATGGTGACTGTATTTAGCTGCCAATGCCACCAATATGGCATTTTGCCACCAAACATCATATTCATAAAAAAGTTCAGCGCTCGCAAACCAAGATCCGTTAACAATAGCGCCACCACCCAACTGCTAACGCAGTAGACCAAGCCCTCACAAGCATGCTGCTGAACCACCCTTAATTTTTTCGCACCAATCGCGGCGCGAATAGCCGACTCTTTTTGTCTCTCGATGATTTTGGCAAAAAGTAAGTTACCGATATTGATTGAGGAAATAAGCAAAATAAGTACGATACCAGCCATAAACAGGGTAAATATAAATACCGCTTCACCGTCGGTGTTATATTCCACCAAGGTCATAGATTCAACACGGGCGACTTTATCTACCTCAAGCGCTGACTGGCTAACACGTTGCTTTGCATAATCAGTGAAGAATAAACTTAAACGCTGCTCAAGCCTTGCTTCTACTATCTCATTTGGCATCTTATAAATAATATCGATGGCATCAGTAGGTGCTGTGTTATTGCCTTTAAGTGGCAGCCAAAGTTTAGAAAATATCGGGAAGTTATTGTGTTTGGGCATCACACCGATTATCTCGTAAGGCTTTTGGTCAACAACCATTGTACGCCCTATGACGTCTTTGCTACCTTGAAACAGATGCAACCAGAGATAGTCTGAAATCACGACCACATTTTGGGCCGCCCCCACAAAGTCCTCAGCAGTATAAAATCGCCCAAGTGCAGGTTTAATGTCAAGAAACTGAAAAAAGCGTTCATCAACATAGGAGCCTCGATAATGATTGCCTCGTTCAGCGTCACTTACCCAAACACTCGCTGGCGCAATATAAAGCCACTCCTCAAGTTGTTTAACTTCATCAAGTTCTCGTAGTTGTGGCAGCATGCTGTATTCAAAGCGATTTTGCATGCTGATAGGGTTACGAACCTTAAAGATCCTGATTTCTGGGCTGCCACTACCTACTTGGCTATGTGAAAATGCCACCGTATAAATATAGTTAAAACCAATCAAAGATATGGTCAAACTGCCAACCATGATAAACATCATCAATAACGTAAACCGCATTGATTTTGCTATGTTTCTTAGTGCGTAACGAAAGTCTAGAAGTAATCCCATACTAAGCTCCTACGACTTTGCTTGCGCGCTCAAGTTGCTTTTTGTCTCTTAAAATTGTGCCATCTAGCATAGAGATAACACGGCTAGCGTAAGTTGTAGATTCGATATCATGTGTTACCATACAAATCGTTTTGCCAGCAGCATGAAGCTCACTTAACAGCCCTAACACTTGCTGGGCATTATTTGAGTCCAAGTTACCGGTCGGCTCGTCGGCGAGGATGAGGTCTGGAGAGTTTATCAAGGCTCTTGCAACTGCAGCGCGCTGCTGTTGACCGCCTGAAAGCTGAGAAGGAAAATGATTGATGCGGTTTTCTAATCCCACCATTGCCAGCGCGTCTTTGGCTTTTTGCTCCATTTCTTTTTGGCTAATACCGCCAATATAAGTCAGTGGTAACATGACATTTTCAAGCACGTTTAAATCACTGATAAGATTAAAGGCCTGAAAAATAAAACCAATATGATTAGCACGAATATGAGCACGCTCGTCCGAGCTTAAATTAAACGCTTGATTACCACTAATAAAGTACTCGCCGTTGCTTGGCTCATCAATCAAGCCCAAAATTGACAGTAACGTTGACTTGCCGCACCCTGAAGGTCCCGTGATAGCCACAAACTCGCCGGGCTCTACGACAAGATTAATGCCGTCTAACGCTTGAGTTGCAATTTCGTCCGTCTGAAACCGCTTTTCGATATTATTAAGTTGAATAACTGAGTTCATAATGATGTCCTGTTAACGCACTAGCACCTGGCTATCTTGAGTATACTTTTCCATATCGGAAATAATGATAGTTTGATTTTTATTAAGTCCTTCAAGCACTTCGATGTAGTTTACCGAACGCTGACCAAATTTAACCGTTTTTTTCGTGGCGAGATGTTCATCAACAACAAACACGCTCGCTTGATTATTTGCAACAGCATTGGCTGGCATTGCGACGAATATCGCCTCGGCCTTATGGCTCGTTACAATCACCCCTTCAATGTTGAGTTTATCTCTGGCTTCTCTTGGCAAAGTGCCTTCAATGCTCAGCTCCACTTCGACTTGGCTATTGGTGACTTTTGGGGAAACGCGTTTAACGATGGCGTTAAAACGCGAAGTGTAGGTATCGATTGTCGCTGACTGCCCAACTTGTACATGTGGCGCATCTAGTTCTGCGATGTTTATCTTAGCAACCAGCAAACGCGGATCTGCCACCTCTGCAACCGAGCTGGTATTAGACAATTGCATGCCTACTTCAATCAGCACATCCTGAATTTGTCCAGTGATTGGCGAGCGCACATCAAGCGCTGCGATATTCTCTTCAAGTAGCTTTATTTCGGAACGTAGACTTGCTTGCTCAGCCAGCTGCGCTTTGGCTTTAGCTTGTTGCACTTGTTGCTGAGTGGCAACCCTTGCTTGCTGTAACTCCACTTGCTTTTGACTACGCTGCATTGCAAACTCGCTGCGTTGATGATCAAGCATAGAGATAGTGCTATTGCCCTTTTCTATTAAGGTTTTTTGCGCCTGCCACTGAATTTTGTCGGCTTTATAAGCCAACAAAGCATCATGATGTGCAGTGTGGGCCTCTTGCTCTTTGGCCTTTAATTCTGCAAGCTCGGCCTCATGTTGTGCTGAAATTTTGGTTAGTTGGCTATGCTTTTGAATGAGCGCTTCGCGCAGTGATGGGTTTTCAAGCCGAGCAAGTAGCGTACCTTGGGTGACCATTTCACCCGGTTTAACCAACACTTCAACTACTTTTCCACCACTACTACTGGTAACCAAATGGCGTTTTTCCAATGCAAGACTGCCAAGTCCCTTAACACTGAGTTCAAACTCGCCCTGTTGGACTTTAGCAACGATTAACTCTTCTTGAAAAACCACGTTTGATGCACTTTGGGTATATGCTTTGGCAAAAAACACCAAACCGACCACGAATAGCACAATAACAAGCAATGCAAGCTTTTTAAGCGGCATGCGCTTTGTTTTCACCAGTTTTATATCCATACCCTGTACTCCACTTTGAGAATACAGATGATGAATCAAATTTCAGGCCAAATATTTTTTATATTAAAATCAATACAATAAAATATAGTTGAGTTCGTGGTCGATAAAACATGTGTCGAAATCGAGACACTAACAACTTAATAACTGTGTCGAAAGCGATACATTTGTATTTGCTTGGAGTAAGTATGGCAGGTAGACAAAGCCAAGTGCAGTGGCTAGTAATAACACACTATTAAGCAGTAATACTTTGCGTAACTTGGCACTTCGACTTTTACTTAGTTCTTTAAATTTAAGACTCATACTGTACTTTCGCACTCACTATAAAACTACGGATGCACTAAGTGCAATACGCTATGAGCTTCAAGCCATGCAACCAATCCATTCTGATATTCCGTTGCGGGCTGCGCCAATTGAATACCGTAGCTAAATAAACGATAAGCAAGCACAGCATAAAATGCATCGACCATAGTTGGCTTTGCAAACATAAATGGGGAGTGAGCCGCAGCAAAAATAGTCTCTACCCTTTTTAGCTCGTACTTTGCCGCATCTGACAAGTTTATTGACGTATTTGGCGTGAAAGAAAAAGGTAATTCACAGCGCAGCGCTGTGAAGCCAGCGTGCATCTCAGCGACAAGACTACGTGCCTGTGCACGCTCATAAGGGTCTCGCGGTAGCAAACCGCCTTCACTAAGGTCGTTGAAGAACTCTGCAATCGCGAGTGAGTCAGCAATGACATGACCTTCCACGAGCAAAACTGGTACTTGTTTAGTCGGCGATATTTTGGCCAACTTTGCTTTGTCATCACAAGAGGTCAAATCGATGAGTTCAATGTCTAACTTAATATCTAAGATAGACGCACATAACAACGCTCTTAATGACCAAGTTGATTCGGTCCCAATCACCAATTTCATTTAATTTCCTTTATATTTCTGAGCATGTTGCTGTTTGCGCCTCGTGCAATGCGCTAAGACTTTGAGCTTTTCATTTTCGCTGTAACTTGTCCAGCCGGTGATTTCGTCCAACGTTCTAAAGCAGCCTAGGCACACATCTTTATCATCCAAACAACACTTTCTGATGCAAGGGGACTGGACTAAATTACAACTAGAGTGTGACATCGCTGCTCCTTTATACAGATTTACTCAAAATAGCTTGCCGGAAAACAAGACTCTCTCTTATTGCCTTTAAAGTGATGGCAGACCTCTCCTGTCTCTGTATTAATCAAAAAGGAATGGTCAATATCCTTAAAATAAAACCAAATAAATTCCATACCTTCCTCTAAAAAGTGTTGTTCAAAAGTAGGCTCATCAAAATACACCGCTAGCGCATCAATATCTGCTATTTCATCGTAGCTAACGGCATAGACAGCTAAGCTCGTGAACATGGCTAAAACAAAAAACACCTTAACTAGGCCAACATACATCTAGAATACCCTTAGTGATTTGATTGGACGAAATACACCTACCTCGTCCATCAATGTATAAGTTTGGAGGCTATCCCCACCACATACGCACGACCTGTTGCGCCTCGTTTAATTCAATATTGAGTCGCTGAGGTTGGTGGTCTTGGGTCAGCATATCTCCAGATTGATACACCCTGACCACTTTCCCAACAATTGTTTGTAGAGGTTTCGAATAATCAATATCTTGCACCATTTTATCCTCAACTATGCTTGGAGTTTAAAGCCAACGACGCACTCTACCTCGATAGCGTAAATAGGCATTTCCAAAAGTTTGTTCCATCATCTTTTCTTCAAACCGAATGTACCATCTGTCAGCAATAAGTAAAAAAGCAATCACAAACAAAAATGACACAGGTGCACCGCCGATTAATACAGCATAGCCTAATAATGCAATGACAAAGCCTAGGTACATGGGGTTACGGGTATATTGAAATACCCCAATCTCCACCAATTTATCAGGCTTATTGAAAGTCATAATATTGGTTTCTTCCTGCGCGAATATCGTGCTGCCCGACTTGGCCAGCGCAAACCCCAAAACAACTGCTACTAACCCTAACAGGTTGAAAGGGTAATTAATAAAATGTGGTGCAGCAGTCAACCAACACACCAAAGGCATCAATATGACAAATAAAAACAGTAAAATAGGAGGTAGTAGCTTTTTCATCATGTTATTCCTTATCTGTAGGACAAAAGTCAAAGATAAGGTAATGCGAATGTTGTTGCTGTGCCTTAACCTATGTTAAGCCAAGCTCTTTTCTAATTCTCGACAGCGATACATCCGTGATCCCAAGGTACATCGCGATATGGCGCAATGCAACCGAGTGGCTTAATGCTTGATTTTCTGTGATAAAGCGTAAGTACCTTTCCTTTGCACTTAACTGAAGTAACGCCGCTTCGCGCTTCTCTTTTTTAAGTACCAACTGCTCATAAATCTTGCGTACAAACCGTCCCCAGTTGAGGTTTTGCTCAGATACAGTGACTAAGTCAGCATAGCAAATTTCGGCAATAACACAGTCTGTTAGCGCTTGCGTTGAAAATGGACTCGGCTGCTCTTCTAGATAACAAGATAAACAAGAGAATGCCCCACCCTTTTGTAGCAGAGATTTATTCCGTTCATTACCCTTTTCATCTAAGTAGAAATAACGTCCATATCCATCTAATAAGAAATAAACACTCGAGATTTTTTCACCTTGTTCGAATAGCATCGTATCGGCTTTGATATGGCCGATTTTTATATGCGGAGCCATCACTAGCCAATCCTCGAGTGAGAAGCCCACTAACCGTCCATATACAGCTAACCATCTTTGATAATTTTCATTACTTGATTTAGACATTAATGTAAGTGCTTTTCGAATAGTAACAAGATTTTATTGTCGTAAGGCATCGTATCGAACTGCTGATATCCAAGCTTTTGGTATATGTGCTGCGCTCGCAAATTATCTTCAAAAACATCTAGCCAAACTCGCGATATACGCAACTCCTCTAACACGTATTTTTCCATCTGATTTATCGCTTCTTGCCCTATTCCCAATCCCTTTTTAGCAACCACAATACGGCGAAATTCAACACTTTTCAGTTCTGGTTCAACGGCTAAAATCATAAAGCCAGCGATTTCATTGCCTAAATAGATAGTTAAGTAGCGTACATTGGTATCAGCGAACTGAGATTGGTGTGTCGAAAGTGAGCTACTTATTATAAATTGGCTATTATCTGCGACACTTTCCATAGTAACAAACTTGCTAAGGTGTGCGACTTCACTTGGTGTGAGTCTAAGCATATAGTTCCTTACATTTAACATTTGACGCTCCCTATCTTAGGCCAATTAATTTGATTCTCAAATCACAAAGCGGTATGTAGAGTGATTAATTTGCTATTTGCAACAACAAAGATTCGAGGCGAACGTTGTACTTACTGCAATTAAGTCGAGAAGTAAAATAATAGCCGATTGGTTTCGATGCGCACTAACGAACCTATATAACCTATACCGAAGATATGAAATGTGGCTCTTTAAGGACTAGTGTCGACTATGAAACAGTATTTGTTTGCACGATACTTTGACGGCATAAAAAGGTTAATGTGAACAAAACATATCCAAACCAACCAAAACAGTTTGCTTTAATCAACATTTCATTCTCAGCAAGAATAAACAGCTATATCACTGAAACCCATTAAAAAATGCAACAATAGTTAACCATTGCGTAAAAACAACCACAAATTAAATTCCGTTTTCCGTAACAAAAAGTTGAAATGCCACCCAAAAAGGAACTATATTTGTTCAAATCCTAAAACAGGATGTAAATAAAAAAATTAAAAACCATAACAAGTATGATGGGGAAATCCGATGTCAACTCTAAATAAGTCAGCACTCACCATTGCTGTAGTGACTGCTTTGTCGTCTTCTACAGTTGCTGCTGCGACGTACAATCAATATAACTTTGAAAATAAACCATCTCTAAAAAGTCAATATCCAGAATTAAAGAATAAGCAGACAAGGAAATCTACACAGAACGTTGTAACATGGTTAGTTAAATTAACAACTCCCTCAGTGGCTGAACAAAGTCTCGCTGGCATTAGTTCCAAAAATGCAACATCAAGTATTCTGCAAACTCAACAAAGTGTAGAGGCTACAATTGCTAACACTAGTCCAACACTTCAAGTTGTGGCGAAGACATCTAAGCTAACCAACGCAATTATCGTCAATGGCGAAGAAGCAGAGGTTAACAAGCTGCTGAACAATCCATTAGTACACTCGGTGCTACCTGTATTTGATTATAAATTGAATGTGGCTGATAGTGCCGATTACATCAAAGCAACGCCTTTAGTTTCAACAGGTGAAGTTACAGGTGCAGGAGTTCGTGTTGCAGTGCTTGACACGGGTATCGATTACACTCACCAAGCATTTGGCGGCGCTGGTACAGCCGAAGCGTATGAAGCTGCAGCAAGTAACCCTTCAGATACTCCAGCTTGGCCACAAGGCAAAGTGCTAGGCGGTTATGATTTTATTAATAACGATCCAGATCCAATTGACGTAGGTACTAACCACGGTACTCACGTATCTCATTCAGTAACCGGTATCGCACCGAATGTTGAGTTATTTGTGTATTCAGTCTGTGATAATGATAGCTGTCCTGGTTTAGCCCAGCTTTTAGCGTTGGAGTCTGCAATGGATCCCAATGGGGACGGTGATATTTCTGACAGAGTAGATGTTGTTAACATGTCACTAGGTGGAGATTTCGGCGATAATCGTGCAGGGGCGGTTCAAGAGCTTATCGATAAAGCAGTGATGCTAGGTACTAACGTTGTTATCTCAGCAGGTAATGATGGCCCTACCCCATTTATAGTTGGTGGCCCAAGTACAACAGATAATGCACTTTCTGTCGGTGCAATGGAGCACTCAGTCATTAAAGGCCAGCACATTTTAGCAACCTTGATGGGGGAAACGACTGTAGCAGGTGCGGCTAGTTTTAACCCTGAGGGCTTTGAAGAATTTGAGTTTAGTAGTGACACAACCCCACTAGCATTTGTTGAGACTGAAAAGAACGATCGCGGAGATGCCACATCTATTGCTTGCGAACCTTTTGCAGACGACGTCGACTTTACGGGCAAAGCGGTCCTTGTTGACCGAGGCGGCTGTAACTTCACTCAAAAAGTGCTAAACGCCCAAGCGAAAGGCGCTAAGTTGGTGATGATCGCCAATAATGTTAAAGGTGGTGGTCCAACTGAACCAGGTGGCAGTGCTCCAGGTATTGAGATCCCGACAATTGGTTTGAGCTACAGCCAAGGTAAAGCACTTAAACAACAGTTACTAGCTGGAAACAATGTTGCCTATAATGTGAATGCCACAATCATTCTAAAAGAAGGCATGATCGCGTCATTCACCTCTCGCGGACCTTCTATCAGCGGAAGATTAAAACCTGAAATCACAGCGCCAGGTGTTAGCATTATGACTGCACATCCAGGCCTTGGTGATGGACTTACTCCAGCAAGTGGAACTTCATTCTCTGGCCCTATCACAGCTGGTGCCATGAGTATGCTTAAAGAAGCACTACCAAATCGCAATGGTTTTGAGCTAAAAGCAACATTAATGAACGCGGCTAACTTAGATGTTACCATGGAACCTCGCTCGCAAAACCCAAATGCAGCGCTTGCACCAATCAGCTTTATTGGTTCAGGTCTTGTAGATGTTGAAAAAGCGGCAAACCTTCCGGTTGCGGCATGGGCTGAAGATACGATGCAAGCGGCGCTATCATTTGGCTTGGTTTCACTATCTGAAACTTCATCTATCACCAAAAAGGTAGTCGTTAAAAACTTCTCGAATCAAGAACAGACCTATACATTGGCATATGAGCAGCGATTTGCTGACGACGCTGAGCGTGGCGCACTTAGTATGGCCTTTCCTGAGTCGATCACCGTTCCTGCAGGACAAACCATTTCGTTTGACGTAACAGCAACGATAGATCCAACTAAACTGCCTGAATGGACATTAACTTCTGCCAACATGGCATTCTTGGATGCAACACACGACCTTACAACCTTAGAGCTTGATGGTGCATTGAACTTTATGTCTGGCGACGAAAAAGCGCTGCACTTGGTTTATCATGTGCTACCAAAAGCTGCTGCTAACGCGAAAGTTATGCCTGTCGTTGATGACCAAGGTGCTAGACACGTATTAACCAATACTGGCGCTGCGACTTTAAAGCCATTTTTTGCTTCAACGGTTGCAAAAGATGAAGCGGGTGACAGCGAACGTTTGGATATAGTTGGTGCTGCTGTAGAAACAACATCCGTCTCAACTGACGTTTGTGATACGGGTTACATGCTATTGACGACCATGGTTACTAATCAACCTATTATCCACACTTATCAAGGTGGCTTTATGGCTGATTTCGATTTGCCAGCTGAAGGTGGGACATCGCCAGATGGCACTTATGATGTAACTGTTCAAAACGGCAAGCAAGAATGGTTTGGTAATTATCTGTCAGGAAGCGCTATCTCATTTACTCATGGTTATGGCTCAGGAACCGGCTTTCCTTCCAATATTCAATTTGCATCAGGTAATAACTTCGTCACCATGACCAGTTGTGCTGACGCATTTGGACTTACAGCCGAGCAGGTCGCAGCTGGAGTGGAAGCCAACATTCGCTTCCGCACGGAAGAAGAGACTTGGATGCCTATCCCTTCTAACTCATTAGATGAAGCTTTCGCGAATAGCTTTATGATAAAAGCACCAGCAATGGAAGTAGCTACAGCTGAAGCGGAAGGTTTAGCTATGCTCGTTGATGATGCTGGTAATGAAGTAACAGAGCTTGCACCTGGTGAGTCAGCAAACCTAACTTTCTCCGACAATGATTTCATGATTCTATCAAGTAACGGGGCGGTGCCAGTTGTTGTTTCTCCGTCAGAAGAATCTGCGAAAGCGCCAATCATTACTGCTGATCAGTCATTCTCAGTCGAGGAAAATACAGCGGTAGATACCGTTATTGGCCAGCTAGAGGTTGAATACGCATCTGACTTTGCGAACCCAGTTTCTGAGTTTATTGTTATTGCTTCAACTTCTTCAGCTATCACGGTTAATTCATCAGGACAGGTCATTGTCGCCAACAGCGAGCAACTGGACTTCGACTCTGGACTAGAAAGCGTTGAGCTTGAAGTCGTGGCGACTGATATCGGTGGCAATGTATCTGAACCTACGAAAATTATGGTCGAGGTAACAAACTTAATGGATGAAGAGTCAGAACAGCCGACTCCAGATCCAACACCAACACCGACACCATCAAAATCTTCAAGTGGTTCACTATTTTGGTTACTACTAGCTGCACCACTGGCGCTGCTACGTAGAAGAAAATAACACCCTACTTTTTTGTAATTAAGTAATGAAATGGCGAGCATTGTGCTCGCCATTTTTATTTAACCTGAGGTTTGG